>CAMJQS010000017.1 GCA_946408105.1 uncultured Selenomonadales bacterium
TTTTCATGTCGTGGACGGGCAAGAACGGCTGAATAAATTTTATGCCGCGCTCTTTTAAAACGTCCATGTTGTTGCGAATGTTTTCGGGATAGCTTGCGACAATCGGGCAGTTGTAAAAATTATCGGAGCGCGTGTCGAAGTTGTACGGTTCGCAAGGATAAAAAATTTTTTTCAGGCCGCGCTCGACCAAATCCATAATGTGGCCGTGAGCAAGCTTGGCGGGGTAGCACAGCGAATCGCTCGGAATTGTCTCCAAACCTTTGTAAAAAATTTTCGCGGAAGACTTCGTGGAAATTTCAACGCGATAACCCAGCTCCGTCAGCAACGTGAACCAGAACGGATAATCCTCGTAAATGTTGAGCACGCGAGGAATGCCGATTGAGCCGCGCGAAGGATTTTCCAGCGGCCGATAATCGAAGAGCCGATGATATTTGTAAGCGTAAGCGTTGGGGACTTCGGAAAAATTTTTTGGCTTGCCGCCGACGCCGCGTTCGCAGCGGTTGCCCGTGAAATATTTTCCGCCGTCAGGAAATTTTTGCATGGTTATCAGACAATTATTTCCGCAACGCCCGCAACGATAACTTTTCGTGACGACAGAAAAATTTTCCAGCTCGTCGGCCGTCAAAAGTTTTGATTCGCCCGAAAAATTTTCGCGCGCCAAAATCGCGGCACCGTACGCGCCCATAAGCCCGGCGATGTCGGGGCGGATAACTTCTTTGTTTAAAATTTTTTCAATCGAGCGGAGGACGGCGTCGTTGTAAAAAGTTCCGCCCTGCACGACGATATTTTCTCCGAGGTCGTCGACGTTCTTGAGCTGCATGACTTTGAACAGCGCGTTCTTGATGACGCTAAGCGCGATGCCCGCCGAGATGTCGTTGACGGTCGCGCCTTCCTTTTGCGCTTGCTTAACTTTCGAGTTCATGAAAACCGTGCAGCGCGTGCCGAGGTCGACGGGCGCATTTGAAGTTAAAGCTTTGCCCGCGAAGTCGCCGACGCTCATGTTTAAACCTTGCGCGAAATTTTGAATGAACGAGCCGCAACCCGCGCTGCAAGCTTCGTTGAGCGTGATATTTCCAATCGTGCCGTCCTTGACGAAAAAACATTTCATGTCTTGCCCGCCGATGTCGAGCACGAAAGAAACTTCGGGGCAAAATTCTTGCGCGGCAGTCAGATGAGCAAACGTTTCGACTTCGGAGCCGTCAGCGTGGAGCGCGGCTTTGACAATCGCCTCGCCGTAGCCCGTGGTGAACACGCCCGAAATTTTTGCCGTCGACGGAATTTTTTCGTAGAGGTCGCGAATCTGTTCGACGACGATTTTCAGCGGTGCGCCCTCGTTCGAACCGTAATTCGTGTAGAGAATTTCTTTGCCTTCGCCAATCGCGCAAATTTTTGTCGTCGTGGAGCCGGCGTCGATTCCGACGAAAATTTTTCCGCGATAAGTTTTCAAGTCGCCGCGTTTGACTTTTGCTCTGTCGTGGCGCGCGCGAAAATTTTTGTAGTCGGCATCGTCTTTGAACAAAATAAAATCTGCCTTGCGCGTTTCGGAGCGGGCAGCCTCTTCAGATTTTTTAATCGATTCTTCCAGCTTTTCAACAGAAATTTCTTTGGCCTCGTCACTCAACGCCGCGCCCGTCGCGACAAAAAAATTTCCGTCGGGCGTGTCGACGACTTCCTCTTTGGAAAGGCCGAGCGTCTCGACGAATCTTTTTTTGAGTTCGGGCAAAAAGTGCAACGGCCCTCCGAGAAAAGCGACGTTGCCTTTAATCGGACGACCTTGCGCGAGGTTCCCGATTGTCTGATTGACGACCGCCTGAAAAATCGATAAAGCGATGTCAGCTTTCTTCGCGCCGTCGTTCATCAGTGCTTGAATGTCCGTCTTGGCGAAGACGCCGCAACGAGAAGCAATCGTGTAAATTTGTTTGCCCTTCTCCGCCAAAGAATTCAAGCCGAGCGCGTCGGTGGACAGCAAGCTTGCCATGTGGTCGATAAAAGAGCCGGTGCCGCCCGCGCAAACTCCGTTCATGCGGACTTCGGGCGCGCCGCCGAGATAAATTATTTTTGCGTCCTCGCCGCCGAGTTCGACGACCGTATCTGTTTGCGGAATAAATTTTTCCACGGCCGTTTGGCAAGCGATAACCTCTTGCACGAAAGGCAACGAAATCTTTTTTGCAATGCCCATGCCCGCCGAGCCTGCCACCGCGATTTTAAAAGTTTTTTCGCCGATGATATTTTTCAACGACGTTAAAGAATTCGTAAGCGCGGAACCGATTTCAGAAAAGTGCCGCGCATAATTTTTAAAGATAAGCCGTTCCTCGTCCATGACTACAAGCTTTATCGTCGTGGAGCCGATGTCAATTCCGACTTTCATAAAAAAATCACCTCGCCGCCTGTAATTTTATAATTCAAGCGTCAAGGTGTCAATCAATTCTGCGATTGAAAATTTGTAAAGCGGTTGATATAATCTGCGCATGGACACAATAATTTATCTTAATTTTGAGTGAGACAGAGCAAAAGCCAAACTCAACAAAATTAAACACGGCATCAGTTTCAAGGCGGCGGCGAAAGTTTTCAATGACCCGAATCGCTTGGAAGAATACGATTATGCTCATTCTTGGGACGAAGAGCGTTGGCAAGTGACGGGCATGGCTGATGATGTTTTGTTTGTAGTTTATACCGAACGTCACGAGAGAATCCGTCTGATTTCTGCTCGCGAAGCAACAGAAGACGAAAGGAGAAGATATTATGGAAGATTTAGAGTATTACACAATGAAATTGGGGACACCGTTGACGCCGGAGGAAAAAGCTGAAATTGCCGCGTTGAAAGGTCGCCCGATTGTTTTTGACGAAGATTGTATGCCACTAAGTGAAGAATGCCAAAGAAAAAATGATTATATCATGCAAAAATACAATACGCGCCGCGTCACTAAAGAATTGTGGATGAAAGAATTCCCCGAAGATTTTAAGAATCGTAAAGTCAGCTGAAAAAATTAACCGCTCCCGTGTCATTGAATACGAGAGCGGCTTTTTATTTCAAAAATTAATTGCCGGCATTGAATCAATCAACCCAACCTGCTCTTTCTGTAGTAAAGAACATGTCGACAGAATCGCCGGAGTCAAGATAGTTGTAAATCTTTCTCTGTAAACTTTCAATCTCAAATGAGCTGTAACGTGAAGAATTGGAAAGATTAAATGTGTCGCTGTAGTAAACAACTTCTTTATCGAGATTTCCAATCAGTGTCCCGTCTTCAATCCCTTCATTATCGTTTCTTCCACGAGAAGCGTCATCCCCTAAAGGTTTTGTTTGAAGATTGCCTTTCCAATCGACAAAAAATATATTTTCATGCTTTTCGTTTCCATGATCCGGTGTGTCATATACGAGGCTTGAATCTCTGTCGCCGCAAGAAACCGTTGAAGTCTCGACGATTTTATAAAAATGATCTTCTTCATTTATGTAACACGTCAATTTACTTTTATCGGTGTCGGTTAAGGAAATTTCAACATATCCTTCGGGAATGTCGTCGTCCTTTTTGACACATTTAAGATTTTCTGGCGAGACATAATATTTATATTGACTGTTACCGCCGCTGTAAGTAACTTCAACTTTTTTTTCGGGCGGCGTTGCAGAATTGTTAATCGCGGTAATTTCTCCTGTGGCGGCGACGTAATATTTAACATCGTCATTAACATAATCGAGAGAAACCGCCGTAGAGTTTTCGGGCATTGTATCCGTCGTAAACATAAAATTCAAACCTTCAAGCTCGAAGTAAGCGTCTTTATCCTCGAATTTTTTATAATCGTCTTCCTCCTTTGACTGAACAAATTCTTTTGCAATGACGAAACCTTTAAACGTGTGTCCGTTGCCATTTATGAGGACGGGGCTGTTTGGCGCAAAAACTACCGCGTTGAAGTCGGTATTGAAATTGAGGACGAGCGGTTGAGAAACGCGCTTGGTAGTATCGCTCTTTTCAAGTTTTTCGGGGCCCGTGTAAAAAATAAACATCGGACGATATTTGTAAGAACCCGGCACGCCTTCCGTAGAGTTTTCGGGGTATCTGCCGGCATTTGAATTGTTGAAGTTCAAAAAAATCTGTCGAACGCTGTTAAGCTCTGTCATGGTCTTTCCGATGTCGCCCAAATTCCAATAATACGGGTCGCTTTCAATACGAGCCCATAAAACGTCGGGCGTGGCACTGTCGGGATAACGTGTTTTCCATGGATCATCAAAATCAACGTTGCTGTGAATTCTTAAATCAAAAGCTTTGTTTGAATTCCAGCCCGCAGAAGTGCTTGTGACTGCTGTTATTTTTGAAACCGGCAACTCATCGACGCCCAAATCCCAATCTTTTGTATAACCCGTACTGCTCATCTTTATATCTTGCTTATAGTCGATATTAATTGAATCCAATTCGTTATCCTTATAGACTTTACCGCCGTTTGCGGAGGTAGTGCGTGCCGTGCCTTTTCCGTGAAGATTAGAACTTATCGTAATATCCTCGCGTCTGACAACGTCGCCGTCTGTGTAATAAACTTTTTTATCCGCTCTTTGGAAGTGATTCCATTTTCCTGTATAAGGGGCGTTATTATGGGTGTAACCGTAATTTTGAATTTCCCAGTTCTGAATAACTTTTAACGGTTCAAGGTTGCGCACTCCGGAAAGTAAATCGGGACCGTGCGGTTGCAATAACACGACAGCGACAACGGTTGCGTTCATGGGCTCCAAACTTTTTAAAAAAAGATGCGAGACTTTTTCGGTGAGAACGACTTGATAATACATCGTTCCGTAAATATCACTTCTAAGATCTATACGTTCTATAAAAAGTTTGACTGTGCCGTCAATTTTTTTACCATTTGCATTTGAAGAGGTGCTCCATCCGTCCACAGCAGAAATTTTTCCTGTGGACTTGGAGGGCGATTGAACGTCGATATCATCGGCAACGTTAAGCCGCGTATACTTTTCAACTTCATCGCGCCCTGCAATCATAGTTCCTTTAACTTCTTCGGCGGTTCTGTAATTTTTTAAATCTGTCAGATGAACGTTTTCTTTTGATATTTCCTCGTAATCCAACACGCCCAATTCTATATCTTTTGGAACTCTCGCCGTAAGAGTTTGAGCATAGTAATGAACACCAAAAGTATCGTCACTGTTTGTTTCGATGGTATGCGCTCCCGCAAGAGCCGCCGCGTCCGCCGCGTTTTGAAGGCGCGATACGTTCAGATAGTACCAGCCCAAATCGAGCCCGACTCCCGCGAAAAGAAATAAAAGCGGAATCAGCAAAGCATAAAGAACCAAAACTTGACCGCGCTGCTTAAAATACTTGAACATGTGAATCGCTCCCTTCATTGAAGTTTGATTAATTTTATAGTTCGATTTGTGCAGTGTCAATTAAAAACGCCTTAAAAATCTAAAGCACCGTCGATTAAATATTTTTATTCAAAGTCTTGGCAATTTCCTTCAAACATTTTTGAAAAGCTCCGCGGCGGGCGCGAAGGTTGCTCGTCTTTGAAAGTTCTTCGTCGCTTGCCGAGAAAACATCTTCGACGTTGGCGGGCGTGCAAAGGTAAGCGTCGAGCTGAACTGACACGCGGTCTTTCTCACGGCTTTTCGGGTTGTTGTGTCTGTCGACGACCGAATCGGCCACGATTATGCAAACGATTTTTTTATGGCCGCTCATCGCCGCGAAATTTATCAAATCTTTTTTCTGCGGAGTCTGTTCGCCGATGTAACCTTCGCGCAGCCAATATTTTTTGTAGAGCGTTTGCATTTCGTTGCCGACGAAAATTTTTGCGCCGCTCTTGGGCTTGAGCTCGTTGCGAACAATTTTATAAAAATCTTCTGTCTTGAAATCCGCGCCGCCGATGATGACGACGCCCACGCTTTGATAATCTTTTGCGGCAAAAGCCGTGCCGCTCACTGCGAAAAAAATTATCGCGGCGAGCCAAAAAATTTTTTTCAAAAAAGTTTCCTCCAATCTTCAATCAAAATCAAAAATCTCCTGACGAACGGTCGGGAGATTTTTTTTTGCCGGGAAAAAATTTTTCAGTCGACAAATTTTTTAAACGCAAGGCAAGCGTTGTGACCGCCGAAGCCGAACGAATTTGAAATGGCGACGTTGACGGTGCGAGCCTGCGCCTCGTTCGGGACGTAATTTAAATCCAAGCCTTCGTCTTGCGTCTCGTAGTTAATCGTCGGGTGAACGATATCGTTTTCGACGGAGAGAACTGCCGCGATTGCTTCGACGCCGCCCGCCGCGCCGAGCGTGTGACCCGTCATGGATTTTGTGGAGGAGACCGCCAACTTGTAGGCGTGTTCGCCGAAAAGATTTTTAATGGCTTCGGTTTCGCCGCGGTCGTTGAATTGTGTTGACGTTCCGTGCGCGTTAATGTAGTCGACGTCTTCGGGCTTGAGGCCTGCGTCGTCGAGGGCGAGCTTCATGCATTTTGCTTGAGTGATTCCGCCGGGCGCGGGCGTCGTGATGTGATAGGCGTCGTCGTTTCTTCCGTAGCCGACGATTTCCGCGTAGATGTGTGCGCCGCGAGCAAGAGCGTGCTCCAATCTTTCCAAGACGACAATGCCGGAGCCTTCGCCCATGACAAAGCCGCTGCGGTTTTTATCGAACGGCCGCGACGCGTGAGCGGGGTCGTCGTTGTGGTCGGAGCAAAGAGCTTTCATCGACGCGAAGCCTGCCACGCCCGCAGGAGAAATTGCCGCCTCGGAGCCGCCCGCGAACATTAAATCGGCCTCGCCGCGCTGAATCACTCGGTAAGCGTCGCCGATTGAATTTGTGCCCGACGCGCAGGCCGTGACGATACATTCACTCGGCCCCTGAAGTTTAAAAGCAATGGCAACGTTGCCGGCCGCCATGTTTGCAATCATCATCGGGATAAAGAACGGACTGATTCGAGACGCGCCCTTTGTAAAAAGTTTTTCGTATTGATTGTGGAGAGTTTCCATGCCGCCGATGCCCGCGCCGATAAAAACGCCCGCGCGTTCGCTGTCGAAGTCTTTAAGGTTTGCGTCGTCGAAGGCAAGACGCGTGGCCGCCATTGCAAACTGCGTGTAACGATCCATGCGTTTGATTTCTTTTTTGTCGATGAACTTCACGGGGTCGAAGTCGAGAACTTCGCCCGCGATTTGCGACGTGTAACCCGTCGGGTCAAAGCGAGTTATTTTTCCGATACCGTTTTTGCCGGCTTTGGCCGCCGCCCAAAAATTTTCTTTGCCCGTGCCAATCGGAGAGACTACTCCAAGCCCCGTGACCACGACTCTATTTTCTTTTGTCAAAGTTATCAGCCTCCTTTGCCGTGATTATAACGCCGACGGGCGCGATTGTAAAATTTTCTTGTAATGATTCTTTAAAGTTTGTATAATGGCGGAAAAAATTTTGCGGAGGAAACGGGCAATGCGACGATACACGACTTTTATCTTGACGGCGGTCATGTTGGTCTTGGCGGCGGTGGCGGGCATGGCGGTTCCCGTCGACGCGGACAAAAAAACTTTGGGTTCGCCGACGGCCGAGCTCACGGCTTACACGACGCTGCCCGCAGAAACGGCCGCCGTCCTCTCTGAAGTCTACGAACGCGAAAACAAAGTCCGCGTGAATTTTATTCCGATGAATTCGCAAGAAATTTTGCAGAAGATTAAAGACGACGCCGTAAGCGACCCGACTGTCGTGCGCACGGTGGATATCGTCGTTGCCGACAGCAAAATCCTGCGCGAGGCCGCCGAGCTGAATTTGTTCGCGCCGTACACCTCCGAGGCCAACGACGCCGTAAACGAAATTTTCAAAGACGAGCACGACCGCTGGACGGGCATTTGGTACGACCCGATAATTTTTTGTGCGAACAGAGATTTTCTCAAGACGACCGTCGACTTGCCCGACACGTGGGAAAAACTTTCCAAGGCCGGAAAAATTCGCGTGGGCATAACCGATTTTCTGGCGGCGGACGCTTCAGCCAATTTGATGTTCCAAATGGTTGCCAACTTCGGCGACGGAAAGACTTACGAAATTTTGAAAGGGCTTCATCCGAAAGTTGTGCAGTACGCAAAATTTTTGTCTAACCCCGTGCGGCAGGCGGGCATGGGCGAAGTCGACCTTTCTGTTGCCGTGGAGAGTGAGACGCTCCGTTATCTGCAGAACGGTTACCCGCTGAAAATAATTTATCCCGCGGACGGCACCGGTTATCTTTTGACGGGCTTCGGAATCACGACGACCGACGCAACAAAAAATCTCGTCGCCGCGAAATTTGCCGACTGGCTCCTAAGCGACGAGGCGCAACTTTATTTGCAGACGAACGGTTTTTATTTTATCCCGACGAACCCGCAGACGCTGGCTTATAAATCTTTCGCGGGAAAAAATCTTTTGCTCTTCGACAACCGAAAAAATTTTTCCAAGGAACAACAGCACGCCTTTTTGGATTATTGGGTTAAAAACGTTCGCTTAAAATGAGGAGGATAAAATTTTGAAAGCAGGCTTTGTGAGTTTGGGCTGTGCAAAAAATTTGGTCGACACCGAAGTCATGCTCGGCATCATGCGCGAACACGGAATCGAATTGACGACCGAACCCGCCGACGCCGATATTTTAATCGTCAATACTTGCGCGTTCATTCTCTCGGCTAAGGAAGAATCAATCACGACGATTTTAAATCTCGCCGAATACAAACAACACGGCCGCTGCCGCGCGTTGATTGCGGCGGGCTGTCTCGGTCAACTTTACAAGCGCGAACTTTTGGACGAAATGCCCGAAGTCGACGCGGTTATCGGCACGGGCGCGTGGAACAGAATCATGGAGGCGATTGAAGAAGCTCTTTCGGGTCGTCGCGTGATTTTGATTGGCGAACGCGAAATTATTTATGACGCGAAGACGCCGCGAATCCGCACGACGCCGAATTATTTTGCTTACGTGAAAATCGCGGAGGGCTGCAACAATCGCTGCGCCTTCTGCTCAATTCCTTTGATTCGCGGGCGACAAATTTCTCGTCCGATTGAAGACATTCGCGCGGAAGTCGAGCGGCTTGCTCAAGCGGGCGTGAAGGAAATAAATTTAATCGCGCAGGACACGACGGCTTACGGCACCGACCTTTACGGCCGCCCCAAACTCGTCGAACTTTTGCGCGAGCTGGTTAAAGTCGACGTTCACTGGATTAGAATTCTTTACGCTTACCCGAAAAGATTTTCCGACGAGCTGATTGATTTAATCGCCGCCGAGCCGAAAATTTGTAACTACGTCGACTTGCCGCTTCAGCACGCAAGCAACAAAATTTTAAAGCGCATGAATCGTCCCGACAGCCGCGAATCAATCGAAGCGTTGCTGAAAAAAATTCGCGCGAAAATTCCCGGCGTCGTCATTCGCTCAACTTTTATCGTGGGCTTTCCCGGCGAGACCGACGAAGATTTTTTGGAGCTGAAAAATTTTTTGACGGAGCAACGCCTCGATAAAGTCGGAGTGTTCACTTATTCGCAGGAGGAAAACACCGCGGCTTACGACTTCCCCGACCAAATTCCCGAAGAAGTCATGCAGGAACGCTACCACGATTTGATGAGCTTGCAAAGTTTGATTTCGCAGGAGCTCAACGAGGAGCTGGAAGGCACCGAGCTTGAAGTTTTGATTGAAAGCCGCGACCAAGAAGTTTCCGAAGTCGTGGCGGGGCGTTCATATCGTGACGCGCCCGAAGTCGACGGATTGGTTTACATCGAGAACGACAACCGCAGCAAGGCCGGCGATATTGTCCGCGTGAAAGTTTTGGCGGGCTTCGTTTATGACATTGCCGCCGAGAGGGTTGATTGAAATGAAAAATTTTAATCGAGTGTTTTTAATCGTCTTGGACAGCGTGGGGATTGGCGGCGCGGACGACGCAAAAAATTTCGGCGACGACAACCCGAACACTTTAAAGACAATCGCCGCGTCGAAAAATTTTCACACGCCGAACTTGGCGCGGCTCGGCCTGTTCAACATCGACGGAATAAATTTTTATAAGCGCGAAAAAAATCCGCGCGGCTCGTTCGGTCGAGTTGTTGAGGCTTCGCAGGGCAAGGACACGACGATTGGTCATTGGGAAATCGCCGGAATAATTTCTTCGCGGCCGCTGCCGACTTACCCCGAAGGTTTTCCGCCTGAAGTCGTCGACGCGCTGGAAAAAAGTTTCGGCAGAAAAATTTTGTGCAACAAGCCGTATTCGGGCACACAAGTTATTCACGACTTCGGACGCGAACACGAGGCCACGGGCAAGTTAATCGTCTACACCTCCGCCGACAGCGTTTTGCAAATCGCCGCGCACGAAAAAATTGTTCCCGTCGACGAGCTTTATAATTTTTGTAGGAAGGCGCGGGAAATTTCTGACGTGGGAAGAATTATCGCGCGGCCGTTCGTCGGAACTTTTCCGAATTATGAACGCACGCCTCGTCGCCACGATTTTTCTTTGGAGCCGCCCGCCGAAACGATTTTGGACGCGCTGAACAAAAAAAATTTCGCGACAATCGGCGTCGGAAAAATTTTTGATATCTTCGCGGGGCGCGGGATAAGTCGTTCGCTCGGCGTCAACGAAAACAATTCGGACGGCATGAAAAAAACTTTGCGGCTCGTCGAAGAAAATTTTTGCGGGCTGTGCTTCGTCAATCTCGTTGATTTCGACATGAAGTTCGGGCACCGCCGCGACGTTGAAGGTTACGCGCGGGCAATGACGACCTTCGACGCGGAGCTGGGAGAATTTTTGTCAAAGATGCGCGACGACGATTTATTGATGATAACCGCCGACCACGGCTGCGACCCCGCCGCCGCCGGCACCGACCACACCCGCGAAAACGTTCCGCTGCTCGTTTGCGGAAAAAAAATACGCGCCGAAAATCTCGGCACGCTCAAAACTTTTGCGGACATCGCCGCGACGATTGCCGAAATTTTTTCTGTCGAACTCGAAACGCCCGGCGAAAGTTTTTTGTCGAAAATTTTACTCTGAAAGCAACTTGTTCATCTCCAAAATAATTTCCGCGTCCTTGAGGTCAGTCGCCGTCAAAGTTTCGTCGGTCGCGCGATTGAAATTGCACAGCGCGGAGTAAACGCAAAATTCGCAGGCGTCGTCTTTTGAAAATTTCGCGGGCTTCACGTCGATACAGCCGTTCAAAATTTTTTCGGCGGTCGTGTCCAAAATTTTTTCCGCGTAAGCGACAATCGTCTGCAGGTCGTCGCGGCTCATGAGATTTGTTTTTTTCTTCTCGTCGAAGTAAACAAAATTTCCGGAGCTGTCGACGGCTTTTTTTATTTCCTCGTCGACGCGAATCAGCCCGCGCATTTTTAAATCTTTTTCGGCATTGGTCGCGGCGTCCGAATCGTCATCGCCGCTCTCGTCGGAAATTCTCAACATGCAATAAAGCATCGCGCCCGCCTCGCGTCCTTTTACGTCGGGAAGATTTTTCGCCTCGCTCAAATAAATCGCAAGCTGCAAACTAAGACCGTCGAAAATTTTTTTCAAGTCGAGTTTCGCCTTGCCCGTCTTGTAATCGATAATCAAAAAATATTTTCCGTCGCCGCTCAAGTCGATTCGGTCGATTTGCCCGTTCAAATTTATTTGCACGTCGCCGAAATTTTTTTCGTCGAAAAATCTTTGCTCAAAAACTTGCGGGCTGAAGTCGCTCACCTTGTCGAGTTCAATCAATCGGCTCAAAGATTCGACGGCAACTTTTTTTATGCGCTCGCGGCGGTGCTCCAAAGTTTTCGTGCTGAATAAAATTTTGTTGTGGAGTTTGGGCGTCAGCTCGTCCAAAATTTTTTCGACGCGCCAGACGAGTTCGACGCTGTTCACGGACGCCCACGCGCGATTTTCTTCTTTGAGTTCGCGGCCAAATTTGCTCATGACCGCGTGCAAAATATTTCCGATGTCGGGCGTCTGAACTTTGTATTCGACGCGCTCCTGAAGATTCAATCCGAACTTTGCAAAATATTTGAACGGACACTCGTTGAAATTTTCAAAGCGCGTGACGCTCGCCGACATTTTTTTTGCGGGCGCGTAAAGTTTTTGAGCCGTCTCCGCCGACAAATTTTTTTCGCCCGCCGCAAAGATTTTTCCGCCAAAATTTTTCAGCACGTCCAGTTCGACCTTCTGCGTTTGCAGCGGGAAAATTTTTTTGATTCTGTCCAACAAACTCGACGCGGAATTTTTTTTGCCTTCGGCGTCGGCCAACGGGTAAGACAAATACAAAAGTTCGCGCGCCTCCGTCAGCCCGCGGTAGATTAAAAATTTTTCCGCCAACGATTGCTCCTTGCCGCCCTTGGAAATTTCAAAGCCCGATTCGTTCAGCCGAAATCTGTCCGCGTCGTTGAGTAAATTTTTTTCGGAAACTTTGCGCGGAAAATTTTGTTCGTCGAAGCCGAGCACGAAAATCGCCCGCGAATTTTGCAAAGAGTTTTGGTCGAAGTTCGCGACGGTCACTTCGTCCAGACCCGGCGGGATTAAAGACATTTCCAGCGCGTCCAGGCCTTCGCCGATTATCGATTCAAATTCCGCCCGCGAAATTTTTTCGTCGCCCAAAGCCTCAACGACTTCCTCGAAAAGATTTATCACGTCGTCCCAAATTTTTAAATGCTCCTTCGACAGCGCGAGGTTGCCGCGAAGTTCTTCGGCCTGCGACCACTGCGAAAGTTTTTCAAAGGCGTTGAGCTCTTCCAAAAGTTTGAAAAGTGCCGCCGTCAGCTCCGTCACGTCGTTGCCCGAAGATTTTACGCGCTCCGAAAAATTTATCAGCGGCGTTGCGCAAATTTTTTTAATCGCGTTGATTCGGTCGAGGTATTCCGTTTCGTCGGGCGTGGCGGCTTTTATCGGCGCGTCCAAAGATTTCACTCGCCGCAAGTCCCAAACTTTTTGCCAAGTGCCCGCGCCTTTTAAGCCGAACTCCACGACGTAATTTTCCAGCAAGTCGATTTCATCTTGCGTCGCCGAAAAAAATCCCGTTCGCAGACAACGGAAGACAGCTTCTCTTCGCCAGCCGCGCAAAACTTCCAACGCCGAACGAATTAATTCTGCCAGCGGATGATGAGCGGCCGCGCGTTTTTGGTCGACGAAGTGCGGGATTGCGTGCAGCTCGAAAATCGGTTTGACGAGCGAAAAATATTTTTCGTCGCGGACGAGCACTCCGATTTCCCGCAGACGAAAATTTTTTTTGACGAGCGATAAAATTTCCTGCGCGACTGCTTCGACTTCCGCCCGCGCGTTGACCGCTTCAAAAATTTTTAAGCCGGCCGCGTCGTCAAAAGTTTTCGGCTTGTAATCAAAAAGTCTTTGCTCCAAAATTTTCAGCGACGGGAATTTAAATCTTCGCGGAGTTTCAAGGCGCGTGATTTTGTATTCGACTTTCAAATCGTCGGCCATGTCTCGCAAAGTTTTGAACGTCTCGAACGAGCGATTAAAAATTCCCACGTCGAAAATATTTTCGCGGTCGTTGAGGTCGGCAGCCATCGGCAAAGTTATATGAACGTTGCGGGCGCAGACAAAAAGTTTCCGCAAAAAATTTCTCTGCTGCGGGTCGAAGAAAATAAATCCGTCGATAAAAATTTCCGCGTCGCCAATCGTCGGTGACTGCTCCATAAATTCTGTCGCGCGCTCCAACAAATTTTCGTCGTCGGTGAGTTTGTCGGCCAACGCCGCTTTAAAATCTTCCGCAAAAATTTTCAAGTCGCGCAGCTTGTCTTTGAGTTCGTCGTCAGAAATTTTGTCGGCGGCCTCGTCGAGTTTTTCCGCGTTGATTGAGTACGTCCGCAGCTCTTTGAGTTCGTCCGATAAAATTTCCGCGAAGCCGTGCTGTTTGGCGGCGCGAACAAAAAATTTTAGATCGCCCGCCTTGTCTCGTTTGAGCAAAATTTTTTTGAGCAGAAGCCGCCGCCCGATTTCGGAAATGCGCGGAACCAATCCGCCGCCGATTTCTTCGAGGAGCTGTCGCGCGAAACGATTAAAGCTGTTCATGCGCGTGTTGAGTGCGCCGCCCGTCAAAGCCGCCAGCTCCAGCTCCGCGCGATACGTTTGATACGCGGGCAGAAGAAAAATTATTTCCGTCTTGAGCGGCTCGCTCTCCAAAATTTTTTTTGCGCGTTCGAGGCAGGCAAAAGTTTTTCCGACGCCCGCTCGCCCGATTATAATTTCAATCATAAATTTTCCCTCCGCAAAAATTTTATCACGCGCAAGAATTTTAATCAAAGCTTTGTAGACGCGGCCAATCGGTTTATGATAAGATATGCGGAATTTAGGAGGGGTAACATGGCCGGGACAAATTTGGAACGCGGCGACAATCCTCAGCCGACTGCGCCGAAGAAAAAATCTTCAACGTTCCTTAAAATTTTTATCGGACTTATCATTTTTATAATCGTTATGGCGGTCGGAATCGGAATCGGTTTCGTGACTGCCAACTTGAACGTCAAGGCGGACTTGTCGAAAGATATTTTGCCGCCCGCCTCCAGTCACATTTACGATTCGGCGGGCAACGAAATTGCAATCATTCACGCGACGGAAAATCGTGTGCCCGTCAAGATTGAGCAAATCCCCGTGAACTTGCAAAACGCGTTCGTCGCCATTGAAGACAATCGCTTTTACGAGCACAAGGGCGTTGACCCGCGCGGACTTTTGCGCGCCGCGTACACGAATATCATTCGGCAGGAAATTGCGGAGGGCGGCTCGACGATAACTCAACAGCTCGCCAAAAACGCTTACCTCACGCAAGACAGAACTTACAAGCGCAAGATTCAAGAAATTTTCCTCGCGCTGCAACTCGAAAAGCAATACACCAAGCAAGAAATCCTTGAGCTGTATTTGAATCAAATTTATTTCGGGCAAGGTGCTTACGGCGTTCAAGCCGCGGCCAAAACTTATTTCGGCAAGAACGTCGAAGATTTAAATTTGGCGGAGTGCGCAATGCTCGCCGGCATTCCCAAAAGCCCGAATTATTATTCGCCGTTCAACAACCTCAACGCCGCGCTCGCCAGACGCGACACCGTGCTTGACCAAATGGTAACTTACGGCTACATCAACCGCAACGAGGCGGCCGCCGCCCGTCAAACGGAAATGGTCTTCGCCTCGCCCAACGTCCCCGAAAAACACAAAGACGCAATGTATTTTATCGAATACGTCACGCAACTTTTGGTCGACAGATACGGCGCGGACGCTGTTTATAAAGAGGGCTTGAAAGTTTACACGACGATTGATTTGGATATGCAACGCATGGCGGAATCGGCTTTGCTGACTTATCTGCCCGAATACTACACCGACGCCAACGGAATTGTTCAGCCGCAAGGCTCTATCGTCGCAATCGAACCGAAGACGGGCTACATCCGCGCAATGGTCGGCGGACGCGGCACTGACCAATTTAATCGCGCGACCATGGCCGAACGTCAACCCGGCTCCGCGTTCAAACCGTTTGTGTTCGTCGCGGGATTGGAAAACGGTTACACGCCCGATACCGTCATTGAGGACAGCCCGATAACGATTGGCGATTGGTCTCCGCAAAACTACAGCAGAAGATTCAGCGGCAATGTCACGCTCCGCACCGTTGCAATTTTTTCAATGAACGTGCCGACCGTTAAAATCGCTCAAGCTCTCGGCATCGACAAAGCAATTTACTACGCGCAAGAGATGGGCATTTCTACGTTCGTGCTCACGGGCGAACCGAACGACACAAACCTTGCCGTTTCTCTCGGCGGCCTCACGCGCGGAGTCACTCCTCTTGAAATTGCCGGCGCATACGGAACTTTCGCGAACAACGGCGTTTACGTTCCGCACACCGCCATTACAAAAGTTCTCGACCGCAACGGAAAAATTATTTACGAAGCACTCCCCGAAGGCCGACAAGTCATCACGCCCGAAAGTGCCGCCGACTTGACGAGCATGTTGGAAGATGTCATCACGAAGGGCACGGGCAAGGGCGCGAACATCGGACGACCTGCCGCGGGCAAGACCGGCACGACCAGCGATTATCACGACGCGTGGTTTGTAGGTTACACGCCCGACCTCGTTGCTTCCGTTTGGATTGGCTGCGACGACAACAGCGAGCTTGAAGGCATAACCGGCGGCGACCTTCCCGCGACGATTTGGAGTCACTTCATGCAAAACGCTTTGCTCAACGTTCCCGCCCACGACTTCGACCCGTTGGTTGTCGACAGACGCTCAAGCAAAAACGTCGTCACCGAAGTTCGCGACAACAGCGGCCGCTCCCGCCGCGACAGTTACGAGGAAGAAGAATCGCCGCGAAGAAATTATTCAGAGCCCGAACAAACTTATCATGAGTCGGAGCCTGCTCATCGTGAGCCCGAACCCGATTACACGCGCAAGCCCGAAGGTGTGCCCGATTACGTCGAGCCCGCGCCCGAACCGATTCGCGAGCCCGAGCCCGTTCGCGAGCCGGAGCCCGTTTATCATGAGCCGGAACCCGTTCACGTGCCGGAGCCCGAACCCGTAATTGATAACGCGCCTTCATTCGACGACGAATCATCCAAAGGAAGAAATTAAAATGTTAAAAAAAATTTTATCGCAAGCGGTAAGCCTCGACGCGTCGGACGTTCATCTGACGGTCGGGCAGCCGCCTTTTTTTCGTGTCGCGGGAGAAATTTTTTCGTCGGGAGAAATTTTATCGGCGCGCGATGTCGAAAATTTTTTGGAAGAAATTTTATCGCCGCGTTTGAAAGAAGAGCTCGAAAAAAATTTGGCGGTCGATTTTTCTCACGTCGACGAAAAACTTTCGCGCCGCTTCCGCGTGAACGTTTACTATCAAAGAAACTTTCCCGCGCTTGCCCTTCGATTAATCGCGAAAAAAATTCCGTCGCTCGACGAACTCGGAGCACCGCCCGTGCTGAAAAAATTTTTCACGGCCGCGCAAGGTTTAATCCTCGTGACGGGCAGGACGGGTTCGGGCAAGTCGACGACGCTTGCCGCATTTTTGGACGCTCTGATAAAGTTGCGGCCGTGTCATCTGCTCACGTTGGAAGACCCGATAGAATTTGAGTACGCGGCGGAAAAATCTTTCATCAGCCAGCGCGAACTCGGACAAGATTTTTTGAACTTCGCGGCGGCAGTGCGGACGGCCATGCGCGAAATGCCCGACGTGCTTTTAATCGGCGAGATTCGCGACGCGGAAACGATGCACGCGGCGTTGGAGGCGTCGGCGGCGGGCGTGTTGGTTTTGGCGACGCTGCACACGCGCTCGGCGGCAGAAACTGCCATGCGTGTCGAAACGATGTTCCCGCTCGTTCAGCGCGACGCAATCCGCGACCTCTTTGCCGACGAATTCAGCGCGATAATTTCTCAACAGCTCGTCAAAACTTCAAACGGGCGACGGTGCGCGGCAGAAGTTTTAATCGCAAACCCCGCGGCTCGTTCGCTGATTCGGCAGGGAAAATATTTGCAGTTGCCGAACGTAATTTTGAGCGGGCGCGCGCAAGGTATGCAGACAATGGACAACGCTTTGAAGGCAATCGGTCATGAAAAAATTTAAGTACAGAGGATACGACGCGCAGGCCGTCGAACGAGTCGGCACGCTGGAGGCGGAAAATTATTCGGAGGCTTATGCCGCGCTGAACTTCGCGGGCGTGACGGTCGTTAAGCTCGAACAGTCGGGCGTGAATTTTTTTCAGGCCGCAGAAATTTTTTGGCTCAAGCAAAAACTTGGCGGACAATGGCGGGCGGTTTTCTTCCGCGAACTCGGCGTAATGCTCGGCGTGATGACTTTGCACGACTCGTTGAGGACTTTAACAAACGCGGCGAAAAATCATCCGTCGGAAAAAATTTTGGCGGAGCTGGTCGCGGCGGTCGGCGAAGGCGAAAATTTTTCGTCGGCACTTTCCCGCTACGAAATAATTTTCGGCGGCGATGCAATTCAATCGATTGAAATCGGCGAGAGGAGCGGCAGCCTCCAAGAAGTCACAAAAAGTTTGGCGGCTCAGCTCGAAAGAAATTATTCTACGGAAAAAAAAGTGCGCGGCGCGATGTATTACCCGGCGTTCGTGCTGCTGGCGGCGTTGGCGGCGGCGGCCGTCCTCGTCAACGTGACCTTGCCCGTCTTTGAAAATTTTTTCGCGCAACAAGGAAACGACTTGCCGCTCGTGACGTTAATTCTTTTGCGCGGCTCAAAATTTTTGGCGGAAAATTTTTTCTTAATCGTGCTTGCAATTTTTTTGAGCGCGGCAATTTGTTTTTGGATTGTCCGCGAAGTCGACGCGGTAAAATTTTTTTTGGACGGGCTCAAGCTCAAGTCAAAACTTTTGCGCGAAGTCGAACTGCGAAATTTTTTCGGGCGATTGAGTTTTCTTTTGGAAAGCGGCGTGACTTTGGACGAGGCGATAAAACTTTGCGCGGCGGCCGGAAAAAATTTGGTCATGAAAAAAATTTTGAGCGACATAAAATTTTCCGTGGAACGCGGCGCAAGTTTCGGCTCGCAAGTTGCCAAAGAAAAATTCCCGCCGCTTTACGTCGGCTTAATCACGACGGGCGAAGCGGGCGGCGAACTCGTCAGCATGCTCCGCCAATGCGAATCGATGGCAGATTTTGAAGTCGAAGAAATTTTGCGAACGCTCCCGGCCAAGGCAGAAATTTTCGGGACGGTGCTCGCGGGATTAATCGTGGCAACTTTGGTCTTCGCGGTCATGTTGCCGATTTTGGATACGGCGAACTTCATGTAGGAGGAAAAATGATTCTTTTCAAACGGACGGCAGCATTGTTAATCGTTACAATTTTGTTTACGGCGGCAACGGCTCACGCCGAAATTAAAATTTACACAGGCGTCGGCGAATATATAATGAATGACAATCGAGAATCATTAACTCAAAACTGCTTGAAGATGAAATTTTTGCACATGAAGGACACGAAATAAAAACTCGCTTGCCTAACAGATAGGAAAGAAAATTTTTCACACTCCGAAAAATTTTCACAAGGAGGAGTTGTTATGAACTTGAGAAAAATTTTTCGACGAGCGGCGATGATTTTTTTCGTGGGAATTTTTTTAGCTGTGGCGGCTGTCGGCGGCGCAAAAATTCAAACGTACACTGCCACCGGTGAAGATTATCCCAGCGAAGTCGAATCGCAGGACATTTCAAAAAAACGCGCACTTTATAAAGCTATCAGAAAGGCTACAAAAGAGGCGGGCGTTTATCTGAAGATTTATTCGCGTTCCGTAAACAGCGAACTGACCGACGACGAAGTCGCTGCGATAACTTCAAACAGCTGGAAACTCGTCGGCGAACCGAAATTTACTCGAAACGTCAAGAAAATCAGCGACGAAACTACAATTATCGTTTGGACGGCGACGGTTGAAGTCAATGTCGACGATTCGGAAATTCAAAGCTGGATTAAACGCGACGATAAAGACAAATTGATGATAATCAGTCAAACTAAAGAAGCCAATAAGTCTTCGGAAGAAAACGATAAGAAAATTGAAAACTTGAGAGAAAAATACAATCGCGCAACGTCTCAAGCCGAAAAAGACAGCATTCGTAAGCAGATGAACGATGCCGACCGCGAATTTTTGGCTAATCAGAAACTTGATGAAGGTTTGAATCTTTATTATGACGGTGATTACAATGGTATGATAAAAATTTGCAATGAAGCGATTAAACTAAATCCCACTCTTTATGGGGCATACTTTTATCGCGGACTTTCTTACTGTGGCTTAAATCAATACGAGAAAGCAATTCAAGACTATAACAAAGCCATTCAACTTAATCCGAATAATAATCTTGAATATTTATATTTTAGTCTCGGAATAACTTATGGACAGTTACGGCAATATGATTTGTCGATAAAAAGCTTAGACAAAACAATTCAACTCAATCCCAATATATGGCAGGCGTATACTGTTCGAGGAATATCTTATGCCGAGTTGAATCAGTACGTTCAAGCGATTCAAGATTTTAACAAGGCAATTCAGCTTAATCCAAATTCATTTGAATCCTATATAAGTCGTGCAGTTGTTTATGTTGACTTGAAACAATATGATGTAGCTATCCAAGATTTTAATAACGCTATTCTACTCAATCCGAATTATGTTGAAGCGTATATTATGCGAGGGTGCGCCTATGCATTTAAGAAAAATTTAAGTCAAGCAATAAATGATGAGACAAAAGCAATTCAACTTGACCCAAATAACGGCAAAGCATATAATTTTCGCGGATTGTTTTATAAATTAATCGGTGAAGAGGCAAAATCACAAGCCGACTTATCTAAGGCCAAAGCTTTAGGCGTTAAAGGTTAAAAATATTTTTTTAAGAGGTTTTATGATGAGTAAAATTTTTCTGCGAAACATTACGACACTGCTCCTCGTTACGGCTCTGTTCTTCGCACACGTTACCACATACGCCGATGTAAATTCCGACGTGGAAAAGTACACCACGCTTATTCAAAACAACCCAAATGACGATTCAGCGTACAATAATCGCGGAGTTGTTTATAATAACTTGAAACAATACGAACAAGCTGTTCAAGATTTCAACAAAGCAATTCAACTCAATCCGAATCTTGCCGAAGCTTTCTATAATCGCGGTTCTACTTATTATAATTTAGGAAAATATGAGCAAGCACTTCAAGACTATGACAAAGCTATCTCTATCAATCCCAATGACGCCTCATTTTACAACAATCGCGGACTTACTTATGCTAATGGAGTAAAAAAATACACGCAAGCTGTTCAAGATTTTGACAAGGCGGTTTTACTCAATCCAAATTTTGCAACTGCGTACAGTAATCGCGGCGAAACGTATCGTCATTTGAAAAAATATGACATGGCTTTTTCTGATTACCGCAAAGCCATTCAACTCGATCCGAATTATGCGACTGCATATCTCAATCTCGGTAAAGCATGTAATGATTTAAGACAATACGATAAAGCTATTCAATATTTTGAAAAGGCGATTTATCTTGAGCCTGATAATTGGGGAGCATATAATCATCGTGGCTTAACTTATTATAAGTTAGGGCAAAAAGAACGAGCAATTCAAGATTTTACGAAGGCTATCGAACTCAATCCAAAAGAAGATTCTATTTATTACGTGCGCGGTATGATATACTGCCGGTTAAAAAATTATGAAAAAGCTGTCGACGATTTTAATATGACGCTACAACTTAATCCAAGTCGCGTTGGTGCTTATGAAATGCGCGGACTTGCTTATCAAAAACTTGGCGATAAAGAAAAATCAAAAGCAGATTTAGCAAAATACAAAGAACTCAATAAAAAGAGATGACAAAGAATAAAATTAAAAAATCCGCCGGAACGGACAAAGCAAACCGTTGCGACGGGTTTTTTGTTGCGTGAGGAAAAATCTTTTGCTAAAATCTGCGCGGACAATAATTTATCGGGAGGCGGGCAAATGATTCACTTAAAAGACGTGACGAAAATTTATAAAGAAAACAACGTCCGCGCGCTCGACAAGGTAAGCCTCGACATTGAGCGCGGCGAATTCGTTTTTATCGTCGGCACTTCGGGCAGCGGCAAGTCTACGCTGATGAAACTTTTAATGCACGAGGAAGTTGCGACGTCGGGTTCAATCGTCGTCAACGGAAAAGACGTTACAAAACTCAAGTCAAAGGAAGTTCCTTACCTGCGCCGCTCGCTCGGCGTCATCTTCCAAGATTATCGCCTGCTTGAAGACAAAACCGTTTACGAGAACGTCGCCTTCGCAATGCAGGTTATCGAAGCCCCGCGGCGAATCATGCAACGCAGCGTAAACACCGTGCTGGATATCGTCGGTCTGCGCGACAAGTTCAAAAGTTTTCCGTCGCAACTTTCGGGCGGCGAACAACAACGGGTTGCCATTGCCCGCGCGATTGTGAACGACCCGCGAATTGTAATCGCCGACGAGCCGACGGGCAACCTCGACCCGGAAACGAGTTGGGACATCATGGACATTTTCCAACGAATCAACGCGGCGGGCACGACAATCGTCATGGCCACGCACGACAAGACAATCGTCGACCAAATGCAAAGACGAGTTATCGCTATCGCGGGCGGAAAAATTGTTCGCGACGAGGCACGCGGCGTTTACTCCGAAAATCCTCCGCAGCCGCAGTCGACCTTCGACAAATTTTTTTACAGGTGAACGTTATGCAAAAAGGAATCGCGACGCTCGAAATTATTTTCGTCGTGCTGATAATTTCTTTCCTGGCAAGCGTGACAATTCCCCACACCGTAAAAGTTATCGACGAGGTTGCGCTAGATTACGAGACGAAAAAATTTTATACCGACTTAAAATTTTTGCAGGCCTTCGACAGGATGACCAACATGAGAGATACGCACTTCAGCACCAACGACGAGAAAAGCGTCTTGAGCATGGAAATTCCGAACGAAAAAACTTCTTACATAATCACAAACAGAAACTCCAACAAATTTTACGAAAAACATCCCTTGCCGAAAAATTTTTCGTTCGACTACGAAGGAACCGGCGACTTCAGCTACATAAAGTTCGACGACATGGGGAGACCCAATAATTCGAATAGAAATGCTTTGAGCGGGCACATAAGAATCCTTTCGCCGTTCGATAAAAATTTTTTCATTGTCTTTGACAGCGTCGGGCGTGTTCGCGGCAGCAGGGTGAGACCCGATGAATAAAATAAATAACGAGCGCGGCTTCATGTTGCTCAACGTAATTTTTTTGACGCTGATAACTTCCTTTGCCGCGATGATTTTGTTCAACGCCGCCCCGCGAATCAGAAATCCTCAATCGGTTTTGAGATTGACGGCGATTCATTTGGCGAACAAACAATTTGC
>CAMJQS010000018.1 GCA_946408105.1 uncultured Selenomonadales bacterium
CGGCCTGCACGACACGTTGAATTACCGCCGGCACCATGTGCGCCCTGTCGCCCGTGAATTAAGTTCGCTCGTCAAAATCATGTCTTCGGTCAATGGCGTGTCGTGGTTACGAGGATACATGCACGAGCTTGCCAAGTTCAAAAATTTTTTGACGCCCGCTTTGTCCGCGCCGTAAATTATGTTGCGCCCCATGTCGAGATTCTCAACCAAAAATTTCAGCGGCTGACGACTGTTCGCCACGATGCCGTGAAATTGCGCCCGACCATGCCGCTTGCGCCCGACAATAAAATTTTCATCACGCACACCACCTTTCGGCGGCGGGAATGATGAATTTTTATTCGCTTCAGATTATCGATTCGTGGTTATGTTTTTACTTAGAAAATCTTCGTAAGCAATTTTAATTCCGTCGCGCAGTTCGGTCTTGTACGTCCAGCCGATAGAGGTCGCCTTCGACACGTCGATAACTTTTCGGGGCGTGCCGTTCGGCTTTGACGTGTCCCAAAAAATTTCTCCGTCGTAGCCGACAATTTCCGCGACGAGTTCCGCAAGATTTTTTATCGAAATTTCTTTGCCCGAACCCGCGTTGACGGTTTCGTTGCCGCTGTAGTTGTTCATCAAAAAGACGCAAAGATTTGCCAGGTCGTCGACGAAAAGAAATTCGCGCAGAGGCGAGCCGTCACCCCAGCACGTCACGCTCGACAAATTTTTAATCTTCGCCTCGTGGAAGCGTCGAATCATCGCGGGCAAGACGTGACTTTTCGTCGGGTGATAATTGTCGTTCAAGCCGTAAAGGTTGCAGGGCATGAGCGAAATAAAATCCGTGCCGTATTGTCGATTGAGATATTCGCAGTATTTGAGCCCCGAAATTTTTGCCAGCGCGTAAGCCTCGTTTGTCGGCTCAAGCGCGCCCGTGAGCAAGCTGCCTTCTTTAATCGGTTGCGGCGCGAACTTCGGATAAATGCAAGACGAGCCGAGGAACTCCAGCTTGCGGCAAGAATTTTTCCACGCGGCGTTTATGACGTTCATTTCAATCATCATGTTTTGATAAATAAAATCGGCGGGCGACGAGCTGTTTGCTCCGATGCCGCCGACTTTGGCCGCAGCAAGGAAAACATATTCGGGCTTCTCTTGTGCGAAAAATTTTTCAACGTCCGCCTGCCGAGTCAAATCAAGTTCGGCGTGCGTCCTCGTTAAAATTTTTTCGTAACCTTGCCGCTTGAGCTCACGAACGATGGCCGAGCCGACCATGCCGCGATGACCCGCGACGAAAATTTTTGCGTTCTTTTCCATTTAAAAACTCCTCTCAAGTTCCCGATTTTTTTTGTACCAAAAAAATATTTTGGGCAAAGCCTCTTCAAGAGTGATTCGCGCCTCAAAGCCCGTCAGCGAAAATAATTTTTGTGTATCGGGACAACGCCGCGCCACTGAGCATGACGGCTTAAGTCACTTTAACTGCATCCTAGACCGCGCAAAAAGCCCGCGTCTCTTGTCCGCCGAAAATCGGGAAAGGATTAACTTTGTCGTGAATGCGTTTGAAAAATTCGGGCAAGACGTGCTCAAAGCCCATGCGAATTCTGTAGTCGTTGTGATAGCGAATAATTTTGAACGGCACGCCGCGAGCGCGACAATAATTTATCGTCAACAGTTCGCCCGCGATTTTGCTGCCGCCGTAAGATCAACGAGGATTTGTCACGTCTTCAATCGTCAACGGAATGTCTTCGCGGCGCGGAATCTGTTAATCGTTCCCGCATAAGTCTCCGACGCCGATGAAAACAAAAATGCTCCGCAGTTCTGCGGCGTGCACCATTCCAAAATATTTATCAGCGACAACAAATTGACACGCAGAACTTCGTAAAGACGCTCATAAAAATTTTTCTGCGTCATATCCTCGTTCAGGGCAAAAACATTTTCTCGCGCCGCAAGCCGAGCAAACATAATCTGCCAAATGCCGGCCGATAAAACTGCTGCCGCCCTTGACAATTATTCTGCACATTGTTCGCCCTCCTAAAGCAAAATATTTCCCAACGTGGACGCCGAAATTTCTAAATCATCGGCGGGCGCAACGAAATCGTGCAGGCGCAGAGAATATCCTGCCGCAAATCTTTCGGAGATTCACTAATCTTGCGTGCGGCGAAATTTTTTCAAAGCCCCGTCGTGTCTTATCCGGTGCTGTTCGATTGTTCCCGCTGATGATTTGAGGCAACGTTTTCAATTCTTGCAGAGCTTTGCCTTTCTACTTTGCGCGTTGTGCCGACCGAGACCGTCGAACTATTACAACTTGATTTCCGTCGTAAGTCGGCAGGAGAGATTTTACCGCCGCCGCCAAAGTGAGCACGATTAATCATCGCCCGTAAATTTTTAAATCGGCTTGAACCATCATCTTGACCAGTTCGCGGAAAGAAATTTTTCTTTGCCAGCCGAGAATTTTTTGCGCCTTGGAAGGATCGCCCAAAAGCAAATCGACTTCAGCGGGACGAAAATATTTCGGGTTCACGTCGACAAGAAGTTTTCCCGTCTTGGCGCAATAACCTTTCTCCTCGACGCCCGAACCTTTCCAAATAATTTTTACGCCGACTTCTTCAAAGGCCGCCTCGACAAATTCTCTGACCGTGTGCGTTTCGCCGGTGGCCAAAACAAAATCGTCGGGCTTGTTTTGCTGAAGGATTAACCATTGCCCTTCGACGTAATCTTTCGCGAAGCCCCAATCGCGTTTGGCGTCCAAATTTCCCAACGACAATTTTTCTTGACGGCCGGCAAAAATTTTAGCAACGGCGATTGAAATTTTCCGCGTGACAAAATCTTCGCCGCGGCGGGGCGATTCGTGATTGAAAAGAATTCCGTTGCACGCGAAAAGTCCGTAAGCCTCGCGGTAGTTGACCGTTATCCAGTAGGAATAAAGTTTTGCGGCGGCGTAGGGGCTGCGCGGGTGGAAAGGAGTTTTCTCCGATTGCGGGGCGGTTTCGGGCAAGCCGCCGAAAAGTTCCGAGGTCGACGCCTGATAAAATTTCGTGTCGGGTTTGTTCTGCCTAATCGCCTCCAAAATTTTCAACGTGCTCACGCCCGTGGCTTCCGCCGTGTATTCGGGCACTTCGAAGGAAATGCCCACGTGCGATTGAGCCGCAAGATTATAAATTTCGTCGGGCTGAATTTTTTTTATCAAATTCGTTACGCAAAGAGAATCCGTCACGTCGCCGTAGTGCAGAAAAAATTTTTCGTCGACGATGTGGTCGATTCTCTGCGTGCAAGGCGTGCTGTGTCGTCGAATCAGCCCGTGAACTTCGTAGCCCTTCGACAAGAGCAACTCTGCCAAATACGAGCCGTCTTGACCCGTCACGCCCGTGATGATTGATTTCTTCATAAGGTTCTCCTCTCGCGATATTTTCAGCAATGTTATATCATTCGGCTTGAATTGACAAGATTTATTTTAATGATAAACTTTGCTTAAATTTTTTAAGGAGATGAAGAAATGTTTAAGCGATTGTTTGTAGCCGTGACGATTTTGTTATCGACGCTGAGTTTCATGGCGTGCGGCGTCCAAGCCGGCAAGTCCGAGCAATGGATTATTTATTGGTATGCGTGCGGCACCGATATCGAAACCACGCGAATTGCCTTCAGCCCCGAAACGGATTTGATGACGGGCGAGCCGTTTGTCCTTGCCGAAGCGAATCGCTATCCCGGTGACGTGAGCCGCTCCATCGCCGAAATCGACAAGGCAGAATTGTTTTCGCCGAATGTAAAAATTTTCATGCAAGCGGGCGGAACGTTTATTTGGGCGCACGAAAAATTCCGCGACAACAACGCCAAGTTCGACATGAAAACTATCAGCGTCAATAAGGACGAGACGTTCAATCGTTGGTTCATTGAAGACGGCTTTTTTCAAGACGAGACCACGGGCGAAATCAAACGAACTCTTACGCCGGCAGAAAACGGAACGTTGAGCCGCTACCTTTACGACAAAGACCACCGCGACTGGACGGCGCGTGAACGACTTCCCATAAGCGGCAAAGCGAATTCGGAAACGGATATGGGCTCTAAAGTCGGCCTGGTTAGTTTCCTTAAAGCCGGGCAAGAACTCGAACGCGAACTTTATCCCGACGGCAACGTCCGCAGAATTTTTATTTTCGTCGACCACGGGCAAGGCTCCATTAATCATTCGCAATTCGGCGGCGTCGTCTGCAGAGACGAATACACAAACAACATGCTGTCGTTGAAAGATTTGCAGGAGGCGTTCGCTCAAGTCAAAGACGGCTGGAAAAATCCCAACGAAAAACCTTTTGAAGTCGTCGCCTTCGACACGTGCCTCATGTCCACTTACGAGACGGCAGTTGCCCTGGAAGATGTCGCAAATTACATGGTCGCTTCGCAGGAAGTGACTTACGGCGTGGTCATGCTCGATTACGGCAACATCATCAGCACTTTGTCGAAAAATCCATCGATGAGCGGCGAACAATTCGGCAAACTTATCTGCGACACTTGCCGAGAAAAATCCAAAGTTGCCGACGCGAAATTTAACATGAACACAAGCGCGGTTTTAACCGAATCGGTCATCGACCTTTCCAAAGCGAAAATGAACGCGCTCAAAAATGCTTACGACAATTTCGGCAAGGCGGCACTCGACTTCACGCGGAAAAATCCCGACGAAGTTATTTATAATTTTACAAAGTTCAAGAGGGCGGCAAGAGTCGCGGAGAAATATCCCAGCGAATATTATTTTTCTCAAGACATGACAGACTTGCGAGGCTTCGCGCTTAACGCCAAACAAAATATCCCGCAACTTAATCAAGCCTCAAGCAACCTCGTCGCCGCGATAGACAACAGCACCGTTTATCAGAGGCGCGGCGAACTTTTAAAAAACGGCGGCGGGCTTTCCACTTATTATCCTTTGGATTTAATCAGTGACGGAAAAAATATTGCCGCTTATAAAAAACTCGCCAAAGAAAAATTCGCACCCGAAGCGCAAAGCAAATTGTACGGATTGTTTTACGACAAAATTAAAAGAAACTCCAACGACTTGAGCAACCTCAAAAGCGTTCCCGTTGAAGTCGACGAGAACAAAAAAGTTGCGCAGATTAAACTCGACGCTCAAGACCTCAAGCGCATTGAAGACGTCCGCTGCCAAATGATTCGCCTTGCCGTTTCGTCCGACGAAAACGGCAACGAAAAATTGCAAGGCCTGTTCTTCGGCGAAGACAGCGACATGAAGGAAGATTGGACGAACGGAATTTTTGAAAGTTCTTTCCGCGAAAATTGGATTTCCTTGGACAATAAGCTGCTCTTCGTGCGCATAGTTTCCGATTCGACCGTAAAAAATGAGGACGGCAAAAAAATCGGCGGCTCCGAACTTTACTTGAGCCCCGTACTCCTCAACGGCAAGAATTACAAATTATTTTTCTCGTGCAACTATCCCGACGAAAAAGTTACTTTAATCGGCGCGACGCCCAACGAAGATTGGAAAATAGATTTGCCTTCCGGCGAGCTTGAAAGCTTGGACCCGGGCGACGTCGTGACCCCGCTGTATCTTTCTTTTGAGCTGACCGAAAAGGAATTGGAAAAAATTTTTGACGAACCCACTGACCAAAAGCCTTTCACCAAAAAACTTACTCAAGCAAGCCCGATAACCATCACCGAAAATACAATTCTCGGAAAGAGCTTTTTCCCCGACGGAAAATATTTTTACGTTTTTGAATTCGTCAATCCGCTCGGCGCGGGAAATGAAACGACCAACTCCGGCGCAGTCTTCACGGTCAAGGACTGCAAAGTAATCGACGCAAAACACATGGACGACATTGAAAAACTTCACGACTTAAAAGATTGAATCAACCTTCAGCTGTCAGCTCTTAGCTTTTAGCTATCAGCCGACAGCTTTTTTTGTTTGACTTTGAAAAGTTTCCTGATAAACTTTGCTTAAAAATTTTTTGGAGATGGTTTGATGATTAAGTTCAGGCCGCGAAGGTTGCGGCTCAACGAAAATTTACGCGCGATGATTCGCGAAACAAATTTGTCCGTCAAAGATTTGATTTATCCTCTGTTCGTGGTGGCGGGCGAAAACGTCCGCGAAGAAATTCCTTCCATGCCCGACTGCTATCATTTGTCCGTGGATAACGCCGTCGAGCTTGCGAAAAAAATTTCCGCGCTTGGCATTCCCGCCGTTGAAATTTTCGGCTTGCCCGAATACAAAGACGAAATCGGCTCAAGTGCCTGGGATATGAAAAGTCCCGTTCAGCGCGCGATTGCCGCGATAAAAAAAGCCGTGCCCGAACTCGTTATCGTCGGCGACGTTTGCCTTTGCCAATACACGAGCCACGGACACTGCGGAAAACTTTGCGGGCATTACGTCGACAACGACGAGACGCTCAAACTTTTGCAGAAGGTTGCCGTCAGCCAGGCGGACGCGGGCGCAGATATCATCGCGCCTTCCGATATGATGGACGGAAGAGTTGCCGCCATTCGCGACGCGCTCGACGTGAAAAATTTTTCCAACGTGTCAATCATGAGTTACGCCGTCAAATACGCTTCAGCTTATTACGGCCCTTTCAGAGACGCTGCAGACTCCGCGCCGCAATTCGGCGACAGGAAACAATATCAAATGGACTTCGCCAACAGCCGCGAGGCTCTCAAAGAAGTTGAGCTCGACTTGGACGAAGGCGCGGATATCATCATGATTAAACCCGCGCTTGCTTATCTGGATATCGTCAGCAAAGTTCGCGAAAAAATTAATCGACCCGTCGCGGTCTACAACGTCAGCGGCGAATACGCAATGGTCAAAGCCGCCGCCGCCAACGGTTGGATTGATTACAAACGAATCGTCATCGAAAACTTAACGGCAATGAAACGTGCGGGCGCGGACATCATCATCACTTATCACGCGCCGGACTTCGCCCGATTTTAAAGATTCATCACGCGGTTAAGATAATTGCAAGTGACTTCGCAGACGGTCTGCGGCGTGTGGCTCAACATGCAGGGAGCTTCTCGGTTGCCGCGCATACAAATTTGAAAACTCGGAACAATATACATGCAAGGCTGACAAATTTCAGAAACAAGATTTATATTTTGAGGATAGCCGGTGTAGTCGCAACTGTTCGAGCCGAAGAGCACCAAACATTTCGTGCCCAAAAAAGTCGCAAGATGAGCCAAGCCGCCCTCGCAACCGACAAGCAAAAGACTGTTCGCCAAAATGTATTTCGTCAGCTCCAAGTCCACGCCCAAATAGTGACGGTCTGCACCGTCGACTTTAACGTCGCCGCCGCCGCCGACTTGAACAATCTCTACATTCGGGAAACGTCTTTTCATTCGGGCAATGTATTCGTTGTAATAGCGAATCGGCCACGTTTTGACTTTGGGAAAGTCTTTTTCTTTTTCGTCAATGTCGGTGTAAATCGTGATGTATTTTTCAAGCTTGAGCGCGTCGAATTCTTTTTTGAAGTCGGGATTAAGCGGGATATGCAAGTTGTCGTCGCGGATGGGCAACGCGCCGCCGCAAGACATGAACCAAAAACAATTCTTGCCCAAAATCCGCGAAGAAATCATGTTTCGGAAAGCCACCGTCAATTTCCACGGTCCCAGCCCGTAAACGTTTTGCCGATTGTACATTTCGATTTTGTTCGTCGCCTCGAAAAGTTTCGGAGCCATTGCTTGCAGTCGTTGAGGGTTGGCGTACTCGAAAAGAATCACATGGCAACCGCCGATACAAAGTGCCAAATCGTATTTTTGTAAATTTTCGGCGTACTCTTGAGGATTGAGGAAACGATTTAAATTTTTGATGTCGCTGTAAAAAGCCTCGGCGTATTTTCTGTGCGCGTCAGTCACGCAAAAAAAATCCGCGACGCAATCGGGCGCAAGCTCGACAATCGCCTCGAAAGCTTTGCGGGCAATGACGGCGTCGCCCAAACCGAAAGTCGAATAAAAAACAATCGCCAGCTCGTCCGTTTCATAAGCAAATTTTTTTCCCTTCACAAAAAAACCTCCCTGAAAATTTTCAAGGAGGATTTTAACTTTTTATTTCGATATTGTCACGAAAAATTTTCAGCCTTCGGGCGCAATCTTCGTGCGAAGTGAACGAACGCCGTCTTTGGTTTCGATGACGACGATGCCTTTAATCGGGTTGTGCGTGGCTGCGTCCATTGTGATTTTGCCCGTGCCGACCGGCAAATCTTTTATGGTTTCAATGTTGTCACGAATTTTCTTGGAGTCGTCGCCGCCGCGTTCAAGGGAATTGATGAGCATTTTGCCCGCGTCGTAGCCGAGAGCCGCGAAGACGTTCGGGTCGGTCTTGTATTCTTTTTTGTAAGCTTCGATGAAAGGCTGGACTTCCGCGTCGCCGTCAAAGTAATGCGTGCAGAAGAAAGTATTGTTGAGGGCGTCCTTGCCGGCGATTTCGACAACTTTGGTGTCGTCCCAGCCGTCGGTGCCGAGGATTGCGGAAGTTATTCCGAGCTCACGAGCCTGCTTGATGATTTTGCCGACTTCTTCATAGTAAGCGGGAACAAAAATTACATCGGCGTTGGCCGTCTGAATTTTCGTCAGCGCGGCTTTGAAGTCTTGGTCTTTGGCAAGGAAAGCTTCTTCCATGACGACTTTGCCGCCGTCGGCCTCGAATTTTTCTTTGAAGATTTTGCCGAGGCTCTTGGAATAATCGGAGCTGGAGTCAATGTAAAGGACAGCCGTCTTTGCGTTTAAATCTTTCGCGGCGAACTGCGCCATAACCTCGCTTTGTTGCGGGTCGATGAAGCACGCGCGGAAAATGTACGGCTTAACGTTTCCGTTCTCGACAGTGACGTCGGGATTGGTCGCGGCCGGGCCGATAACGGGGATTCCGTTGTCAGTGGCCACCTGCGATTCGGCAATGACGTTGGCTGTGACGGCGGGACCGACAATCGCGATAACTTTGTCGTCGGAAATTAATTTGGTCGCCGCGTTGACGGATTCGGCCGCCTCGGATTTTGCGTCGGCCTCGACGACTTTAATTTTCTTGCCGTTGACGCCGCCCGCGTCGTTTGCCTCCTTAATCGCAAGCTTGAGGCCGTTGTTGGCGTTCGCGCCGTATTGCGCGTGGTTGCCCGTCAGCTCAAAGTTCGCGCCGATGACAATTTCGTCGCCCGCAGCTTTTTTGTCGCCGCCGGAGGAGGCTTGCTCGCCGCCGCCGCAGCCCGTGAACAACGCGCTTGCCAAAATCCCGCAAGCAATCATCGACGCCAATTTGAATTTCTTTTTAGCGAAAAACAATTTTACTCAACCTCCAAAAAATTTTGTAACGTCGGAAACTTCGCGGCAAGTATATTTTAACGCGCGGCTTTCGTCAAGATTATTGCCGTCAAAAATTTTTCAGTCGCCTTTATGGTCGCGGCTGAAATTCGGCACCAAAATTTGTTTGACGTTCAATTACATTCGTCCGAGTGACTTGCCGAATTATTTGCGAGAGGGCGTCTCTTGATTTTGAAATTTTGCGGAGAGTTTCGTTTTGTGGTTTGAGTTCTTCGATTTCCTTGCGGAGAGAATCATTTTGCGCTTTGAGTTCGGAATTTTCCTTGCGAAGATTTTCAACTTCCGATTTAAGCTCGGCTCTTTCCTTAAAAAATTTAATGATGTAATTCATGACGTCGTTATCGTCGACTTGAGCGGTGACGGCAGCCCGAATAATCATTTTGTCGCCGTCGGAATCCTGCACGTTGTATTTTACGTCGGTGACGTTGGAAATTTCTGCGGCGATTGATAAAGTTTCGTCGGCGGGCAAGCTCAAGCGTCTGTCTTTCCAGAAGGCGTAAACGTGCTCGGCGATTTTCTTTTGAACGTTTTCTTGAGCGAGATTTTGTGCGCGAAGTTTGACGCTTTTAAAAGTGTCGGCGTCATCTATCGTGCATTCGGCGATGCCCTCAAAAATTTTAACGGTGTTGTCGTCGTCGGGCAAACCCGGCACGAACTTTGAATTGTTTTCTTGACTCATAAAAATTCCTCCCAAAAATTTATTTAACTTCAATCGGAATGAAGTCGAACGTTGCGTAGTCGAAGAGGCCGCGCGCCGTCAATTTTAATTCGGGGATGACGGGAAGCGACATAAAAGTTAAAGTCATGACGGGTTCGACGTTCGCGCTGATTCCGAGTTCGGCGTGGGCTTTCTCGTGGAGCGCGTCGAGTTTCTCTTTGAGTTCTTCGCCGCTGAGGTCGCTCATCAAGCCGCCGATGAGCAGCGGTATCAGCGAAATAATTTTTCCGTTCTTAACGAGAACCATGCCGCCTTCCATTTTTATCAGAGCTTCGACGGCGCAAAAAATTTCTTCGTTGCTGACGCCCGCCGCGATTATGTTATGCGAATCGTGCGCCACGGAAACGGCAATCGCGCCGCGTTGAATTCCGTAGCCGCCCAAAAGTCCGAGGCCGACCTTGCCCGTCTCGTGGTGCCGTTCAATCACCGCGACTTTGCAAATGTCTTGCGCGGGATTAAAAATAAAATCGCCCGTCTCGTCGTGTTGAACTTCGGCGAGAATTTTTTTCGTGACGACGCCGCCCGGCTCAATTCCGATGACGTTTACCTTGCCGCCCGTCAAATTCATTTTCAAACGGTCGACGGAAAAATTTTTCACGCGAACAGAGCCGCGAACTTTTGAAATATCTGCGGGGAAAATTTCGGGCAAATATTTTCCGTTCGCCGCGACGTGTTCGCCTTCAATCCAAACGTCGGCGACACGGAAATTTTTCAAGTCCTCAAGCAAAACCAAATCCGCGTGTGCGCCGATACCTATGAAGCCGCGGTCGTAAATCCCGACGGATTCCGCAACGTTCACCGTCGCCATTTGAATTGCAATTATCGGGTCAATTCCTTCCTCGACGCACATTCTTATATTCTTGTCCATGTGTCCGAGTTCCAAAATAGTTTTCGGCTGGCAGTCGTCCGAGCACAACAAAACGCGGCGGCTGTTGACGGGCGTGACACCTTTAATCAAAGCTTTCAAGTTGTGGCAGGCGGAGCCTTCGCGAATCAAAACGTACATGCCCTTTGCAATTCGTTCGTGCATTTCTTCGACGGTCGTGCATTCGTGGTCGCCGCCGACGCCCGCGCTCATGTAAGCGTTCAAATCTTTTCCCGTGACGTGCGGGGCGTGGCCGTCAATCAGCTTGCCCATGTTGAGCGCGAGCAAAATTTTATCCAAAGCTTTGTCGTCGCAGTTGATGATGCCGGGCGCGTTCATGAATTCGCCGAGCCCGAAAAAATTTTCGTCGCCGAGAAGTTCTTTCATGTCCTCCGCCTCAATCGTCGCGCCCGCGTCTTCAAACGGCGTGGCGGGCACGCAGCTTGGCATTGCTTGAACGATGTTGAGCTTGGTTTTTTCAGCGGCGTCGAGCATGTAACGCAGACCGTCGAGGCCGCAGACGTTTGCAATTTCGTGCGGGTCGGCGATTATCGTCGTCGTGCCGCGCGGAACGATTATTCTGCCGAGCTGTTCGGGGCTGATGTAAGACGATTCGATATGGATATGCGCGTCGATGAAGCCGGGCGCGAGAAATTTTCCGTTCGCGTCAAAAATTTTTTTGCCGTCGTATTTTTCTTTGCCCATGCCGATAATTTTTCCGTCGGCAATCGCGACTTCGCCCGAAGAAATTTCGCCGCTCAACACGTTGACGATTTTACAATTTTTTATCACGAGGTCAGCCTTTCTTCTGCCGGCCGCCGCGTCGATTAAATTTTTCAGCTCAGCTTTTGTCATTGAAAATCCCTCCGCAAAATAAAAAAAAAAGCAACGCGCAGATTTTTCCGCAACGTTGCCCGTCGATTAAAGCAATGCGTATTTCAAAATGAACAGCACCGTTAAAATATACATGAGCGGCGTGACATCTTTGCCCTTGCCCGAAAAGACGTGCAGCAATGTGTAACTGATGACGCCGAAGCAAATTCCTTCCGAGATTGAATACATGAACGCCATGGAGAAAATTGTTATGTAAGCGGGAACCGCCGTGAGGATGTCGTCCGTCCAATTTATTTTGGCGACGGATTGCATCATGAGGAAGCCGACGATAATCAGCGCGGGAGCCGTCGCGAACGCGGGGATTGCCAAGAATATCGGCGAGAAGAACAACGCCAGCAAAAACAACGCGGCCGCCGTCAAAGCCGTTAAACCTGTCTTGCCGCCCTCGGCTATGCCCGCAGACGATTCGACAAAAGTTGTTATCGTCGACGTGCCCAAGAGCGAACCCGCCGTCGTCCCGATTGCGTCCGTCAACAAAACTTGTTTGACTTTTGGAAGCTTGCCGTCTTTGTCGAGGAGGTTTGCTTTCGTCGCGCAGCCGATAACCGTGCCGATTGTGTCGAACAAGTCAACGAAGAGGAACGCCATTAAGATTGAAAAAAATTCAAACGACATGACCGAGCTGAAGTCCACCTGCATGAGCGTCGGCTCCAAAGACGCGGGCATTGAAATTATTCCGTTCGGAAAGAGGCTGAAGAATCCTTTTTCGGGATCGGGAACGTAAAGCCCGACCGCCTGACAAATCATGCCCAGACCCCACGTCGCCAGTATCCCGAAGAGCACCGAGCCTTTCACGTTTTTTATCAAGAGAAACGCGGTTATCAGCAAGCCAATCAGCGCGAGCAAAACCGTTATGCCCTCCGATTGAAACATGCCGCCTTCGACCGAATGCTTGAACGAATACAGCGTGACGAGCGTCGGGCCGGAAACAACAATGTGCGCGTTCTGCAGTCCGATAAACGAGATGAACAACCCGATGCCCACCGAAACTGCGATTTTCAGCGACGCCGGAATTGCATTAAAAATCGCTTCGCGAATGTTCACGAGCGACAGAACAATAAAAATAAGACCTTCAACAAAAATGGCGGCCAGTGCCTGCTGCCAGGTATAACCCATACCGATGACTACCGAATAAGCCAGGTAGCTGTTAAGCCCCATACCTGCCGAGAGTACAAAAGGCATGTTCGCCAAAAATGCCATTAAAAAAGTTGCGAACGCCGAAGCAAGAGCCGTTGCTGTAAATACACTTCCCGTGTCCATGCCCGCCGCACCTAAGACCAAGGGATTTGTCGGTAAAATATAGGCCATCGTCAAGAACGTCGTAATTCCCGCCATAATTTCCGTTCGCACATCGGTGCCGCGCTCTTTTAGTCTAAAAAATTTTTCCATAAGTAGCTCCTTTCCGAAGCAAGATTACGGAAGGGATTTTACACGAAAAATTTTTCTGCGTCAAAAAATTCTCTTCGATTGACGAAAAAAACTCTGCGTGTTATGATTGATTCTGTAACAACATCAACCAAAAACACGGCAGAGCCGATTTCCGATTTTGATTCTAACACGCCCGCGCCGTGCTGTCAAACAAGAAAGGCGGAGTCATTATGGAAGTCTACGGAGTTATTTACCTCATTATCGATGGCACCAATGATAAGGAATACGTCGGGCAAACGACGCGCACAATAAAAAGACGTTTCTGGGAACATACACGAAGAGATTATCACCTTGACCGCGCAATTCGTGCTCACGGCGCAGATATGTTTGAAATTTGCGTTTTGAAAAAGTGTGAAAGCAAAGAGGAACTCGACTATTGGGAAAAATATTTCATTAAATCACGTCATACTATGGCTCCCAACGGTTACAATCTCACTGAAGGCGGCGACGGAGCGACAGGATATGTTTGTTCGGACGAAACGCGCGCAAAAATTTCTGCGGCTATGAAAGGCAAGACTCATTCGCTGGAACAAGTGAGAAAAGCTGCGATGACCCACCGCAAATATACGCCATACAAAAATTTACTAAGCGAAATAGAACGCCGCCATCTCACGTACAAGATGTTATCCAAAGTTTTAAGCCTGAACGGGTCAGCAATTACTGATAAAATGCGCGGCAAGGTTAATTTTACAGCAGAACAAGTTGCCAAGTTGGTTAAGTTTTTTTTGTTGCCCGCCGAATACCTTATGGCACGCGACGACGGAAAAAATGCTATGCCGAAAAGCTATTCGACTCCTTTTAAAAATTTGATTTATGAAATTTATAATAAAGGGCTTTCATACAATGTATTGGCAGAGCTTTTAAATGTTTCCTGCACTTCTGTTTCTCTTAAAATACGCGGCAAAAAAAATTTCACAGCGGAACAAATTGCAAAGCTCGAAGAAATTTTCGGGTTGCCTGCAGAATATCTCCTTCAACGCGACGATTAAACCTGCGCGCTATTTCAAAGCTTCTTCAAGGTTGCTTTTGATTTTGGAGACTTGGACGCCGTAAATAATTTGAACGCCGACGCCCTGCCTGATTATGCCGTGAGAGCCGCTCGACTTCAAAGTATCTTCGTTGACGAGCGAGGCGTCCTTGACCGTCACGCGCAAGCGGGTTATGCAGCAGTCAAAGTCGACAATGTTTTCTTTTCCGCCGAGCCCCGACAAAATCAAATCGGTTTGTTCGGCGTCGCTCAAAACTTTTTTCTCCGACAAATCTTCTTCTCTGCCCGGCGTCTTGTAGTTGTATTTTTCAATCAAAAACTTGAACGAGAAATAATAAAGGAAAAACCACGGCACGCCGATTAAAGGCACGTACATCCAATTCGTTTTGGCTTCGCCCTGAACGATGCCGAACAAAATAAAATCAATCAGCCCGCCCGAAAAAGTTTGTCCGATTGTTATTTGGAAAATGTGCGCCAACATGAACGCGCAGCCGTCAAAGAAGGCGTGCAGGACGTAAAGCACGGGCGCGACGAACAGGAAAGAAAATTCCAGCGGCTCGGTTATGCCCGTCAAAAAAGACGTCAGCGCGGCAGAAAAAATCATGCCGCCGACGAATTTTTTATTTTGCGGCTTTGCGGTTTTATAAAGAGCGAAGGCCGCGCCGATTAAGCCGAACATCATCGTGATAAATCTGCCCGACATGAAACGCGAAATGCCCTCGTAAAATTTTGTCGTGGTCGGGTCGCCCAGCTGCGCGAAAAAAATTCTCTGCGTGCCTTCGACAAGTTGCCCGTCGATAATTTCGCTCCCGCCCAAGCCCGTCGTCCAGAACGGCAGATAAAAAATATGGTGAAGCCCGAAGATTCCCAACATGCGCAAGAAAAATCCGTAAACCAGCGTGCCCAGATACCCCGTGTCTTGAAAGAGGCTGCCGAAGTCCAAAATTAATATTTGGAATCCCGGCCAGACCACGTAAATTGAAATGCCCAAACAAATTGAGGTGAACGCGCAAATTATCGGGACGAAACGCGAGCCGCTGAAAAATCCCAAGAAAATCGGCAGCTCCGTGTTGTGAAATTTTTCGTAGCACCAACAGACCATGAGCCCGACCAACATTCCGCCGAAGACGCCCGTCTCCAAAGTTTGAATTCCAAGACACATTCCTTGCCCGACGCTTGCCATATCCTCTCTTGCCAGCTTGCCCGTGATTTTCAGCGCGGTGTGCACCGTCGCGTTCGTTATCAGCATGGACAAGACGGCGGCCAGTCCGACCGTTCCTTTGTCTTTTTGAACAAGACCCGTCGACAAACCCACGGCGAACAATATCGGCAAGTTGTCGAAAACAATTTTGCCCGCCGCCTCCATAAGGATAAAAATAATTTGCAGCCAACGAATGTCCAGGAAGCCGAAGACGTTCAGCGTGTTTGAATTGGAAAGCGTGCCGCCTATGCCGAGCAAAAGTCCCGCCGCCGGCAATATCGCTATCGGCAACATTAACGCCTTGCCGAAACGCTGAAGCATTGCGAACAAGGAGCCGCCATGTTCAAAAGAAAAAATTTTCATTGCAAGTGTTCCTTATGACAAAAATTTTTAAAGTCTTCCGTGCCGAGCCGTTCAAACATTTTATTTAAACGTTCGCGAGGCTTGGCGTGTTCGGAGAAATATTTTAAAGCCGAATCGATAATTTTGTAAAGCGTTTCTTCGTCGTGAATGAGCGGAAAAAAATCTTTCCCCGTGAAAAAAATTTTGTAGCCGACGGAGCCGCTCAACGCAGATTTTTTGCAGGCCTTAACGCAGCGTCCGCAGTTCACGCACTTTTCGCGGTCAATCGTCCAAAATTTTCTCGCGCGGTCAACTTCAATTGCGCCGACCCGACAGACACGCGCGCACGCGCCGCAGTAAATGCAATTCTCCACAAAAAATTTCGGCTCGACCGCGCCTTTAATCCCGATGTCGTTTGCGTCGACCTTCATGCAGTTGTTCGGGCAGCCCGTCACCGCGCACGTAATTTTGTTTGGAAGTTCGCGGCCGCCGTGAAGTCGTTCAAGTTCGCGGGCAAGCTTGGGCGAATCGATTATTCCCGACGGACAACTTTGCGTGCCTTGGCAAGCCGTGACTTGTTTAAAAATCGTTCCGAGCGGAGAAATTTTTAACTCGTGAGCCGCGCAAAAATTTTTCATCGCGTCGAGGTCTTTTTCTTTCACGAACGGTACGGAAATTTCCTGCCGCGAAGTTAAATTGACGAAGCCCGCGCCGAAATTTTTTGCAAGCTCGTGAACCGCCAAAAGTTGTGCCGCCGTCAAAGTTCCCGCCGCCGACTTCAAACGAATTGAAAAAAATCCTTCCTGCCTCTGTCTTGCCAAAAATTTTTTCACAAGTGCTCCCTCCAAAATTTTTCAGTGACCGATTACGATTGCCAGCAAAACCAAAATTATTCCGAACGATTCGACGAGCCCGAACGTCGTGCCGAAAATTATCCAGCTGATGATGACCGAGGCGGCCGGCTCCGTCGTCGCAGTGATTGACGCTTCCTCCGGCGTCAAAAATTTTAAGCCCGCGTTGAAACTCAAAAACGCCGCGACCGTTCCGAAAATTATTATCCAGCTCACGTCGAAGAAAACATTCGGCGCGAAGAACGGCAGCCAATTTTTTTCGTCAATCAGCGCGAAAGTCGACAGCCCGCCGATAAACATTCCCACGCCCGTCAAAAAGTACGGGTCGATTTTTTTTGCGAACAAATGCTTCGGGAAAATCGCACTGAAGGCAAACGCCGCGCCGCTCAACAAAGACCACACCACGCAGCCGAGCGGCACGAGTAATTTGGTCGGGTTGCCGCCCGTGACGAGCAGGAAGACGCCGCTCATCGCCAGGACGACCGCCAAAATTTCTCTGCGCCGAGGAAATCTTTTGTGATAAAATGATTCCCACGCCACGACCATTGCCGGGCACGCGTAAGTTATGACGGTCGTCGCGGCCGCCCCGCCGATTGAAATTGCTTGAAAGTAAGTGAACTGCATGAACATGACGCCGATGACGCCGTAAATTATCACGTCGAGCCAAAGCCGCAGGTGTCGATTCAAAAGTCCGAGCGAGATGAAAAATTTTTTCCGCCGCGCCGCCAAAAAAATTAAACACGCGCCCGCCAAACACATGCGGATATTCGTCAGCTCCATTGCAGATTTTTCCGAGTGCGAAAAAAAATCTTGGACGGCGACGCCCGACGACGCCCAAAAAATTCCCGCCGCCCCGACGAAAATTAACGCCAAACTTTTGCTCAAATTTTCCTCCTACTTAATGAAGCGCGGCTTTAAAATCAGCGTCACAAAATAAATCGTCGCCGCGAAAACCACAATCGTTGCGCCCGCCGCCGAATTTATTTCGTAGGCCGTGACCAAGCCCGCCAAGCCCGAACTCAACGCAACCAGCACGCTCAAAAAATGATAGCTCTTTACGGAATTGGTTACGTTGCGAGCCGCTGCCGCCGGCAAAACCAAAAGCGCGTTGATTATCAAAATGCCGACCCACTGAATGCTCAACGCGACCACGAGAGCCAACAGCACCGCGAAAACCGATTCGACCGCTTGAGTTTTTATTCCGCGACTGCGAGCCAGCGTCGGGTTCACGGAAATTATCAGCAGGCGATTGAAAAGTATCGCCCAACTTATCACGACGAAAGCGAACACCGCCGCCAAAGAAATTAAATCGTCGCGCGTGATGCTCAAAAGGTCTCCGATTAAAAACCGCGAAAATTTATTGAACTGCCCGCCCGCCGACATTATCATCAAGCCGAGCGCGATTGCCGTCGAGCTGAACACGCCGATAACCGTGTCCGCGCCCGCGTGAGATTTGTTTTTTATGTAAGTTATAAGCAACGCAAAAATTATCGAGAAGCCGAGCAGCCCGAAAATTTCCGAGCCGACACCGAGCAGCGCGCCGATTGCAATGCCCGTGAACGCGCCGTGACCAAGCGAGTCCGAGAAAAATGCCATGCGATTTGACACGACCATCGTCGACAGCAAACCGAAAAGCGGCGTCACGAGCAAGACCGCGACCAGAGCGTTGCGCATGAATTCGTATTCAAACAAAATTATCAACTCGATTAAAAATTTTTTACAAAACGTTTCGGGCGCGATTGTATCAGTTTTAAAATTCTTTGCAAGCCGGGAGGACGCCATGAAAAAATTTTTGCTCATCATCGCTGCGATTGCGATTTTATTTTTCTTGACGAGCACGCCGAAAATTTTTGTCGGGACGGAAAAGCAAACCGTTGCCGTCGTCGACGCCGAAGAAAATTTTCCGCTCACGATAAGTTTCATTCACTCCGTGCAAAAGACGCCCGTCATCGAGGAGCTGGAGTTTCGCGGCGGCGAATTTGTTTTGCTCCGCACGAAATATAAATCGCAAGGCGTCGGCTTGCCCTTCGACGCGGCGGACGGAAAATTTTATCGCGACGGCGAATGGTTCGTCGTCGACGAGATGAATCGCCGCTTTAAAAATTTGGAGCTGCGCACGGGCAAGGGCACTCAACTGAAAATTTTTTTGAACGGCCGCGAGTTTAAACTTTACGAAAAATTTCCGCGCGGCACAAAAATTTTCGTCAAGACTTTTTGATTATGATAAAATCTTCGCGAAGGAGTGGTTTTTATGAATCGAAGAGAATTTATCAAAGGGGCGATTGCCTTGACGGCTGCGGCTTACGTTTTTCCTGTGGAAAATAAAATTTCGTTCGGCGCGGAAGGTTTGACTTGGTGGAAGAAAAAAATCGTCTACCAAATTTATCCGAAAAGTTTTCTCGACACGGACGCGAGCGGCGTCGGCGACCTGCGCGGCGTCATTCAAAAACTCGACTACATAAAAAGTTTGGGCGCGGGCGCGATTTGGTTGACGCCGATTTATCCTTCGCCCATGGTCGACAACGGCTACGACATTTCCGACTACACGGCGATTAATCCGCTCTTCGGGACGCTCGACGACTTCGACGAGCTCATTGCCGAGGCGAAGGCGCGCGACATAAAAATCGTCATGGATTTGGTTTTCAATCACAGCTCCGACAAGCACCCGTGGTTCATCGAATCAAAATCTTCCCGCGACAACCCGAAGGCCGATTGGTACATTTGGCGCGACGAGAAAACAAATTGGCGCGGGATTTTCGGCGGCAGTGCGTGGGAATGGTGCGAGGAGCGCGGACAATATTATTTGCACACGTTCGCCAAAGAGCAGCCCGATTTGAATTGGGAAAATCCCGACGTTCGACGCGCGCTGTATGACGCGGCAAATTTCTGGTTCAAGCGCGGCGTGGGCGGCTTCAGAATCGACGCGATTGTTTACATCAAGAAGCCCGAAAAATTTTTGGACGGCACGCCCGACGCGCCCGACGGCTCTTGCGCCGTTCACAACATGATTGCAAACACGCCGGGCATTTTGGATTTTCTCCACGAACTCAAGCGCGAAGTTTTCGACGGCCACGACATCTTCACGGTCGGCGAAGCGAATTGCGTCAAGCCCGAAGACTTAAAATTTTGGGTCGGCTCCGAAGGCGTCTTCGATATGCTCTTCGAGTTCAGCCACGTCAACGTTATGTTCAACAACGGCGACGAAGTTTGGCACCGCTCACACCCGATTAAGCTCACCGAATTTAAAAAAGCTTTGAGCGACAGCCAGGCCGCCACGCGCGACAGCTGGTATCCGATTTATTTTGAGAACCACGACAAGCCCCGCTCCGTGAATAATTTTTTCCCGCACGGTTCCGATAAAATTTTGGCGGCGAAGGCTTTGGCGATGATTCTGTTCGGCTTGCGCGGCACGCCCTTTGTCTATCAGGGCGAAGAGCTCGGTTTCACGAACACAAAATTTAATTCGATTGACGACTGCGACGACATCTCTTCGCACGGCGCGTATGATTTGGCGCAGGCAGACGGCTTGAGCGACAAGGAGGCAATGCGTTTCGTTCAAAAGTTCAGCCGCGACAACGCACGCACTCCCATGCAGTGGAACACCTCGGCGAACGCGGGCTTCACGAGCGGCAAACCTTGGCTGCCCGTTCACGACGATTTTAAAATTTGCAACGCGGAGGTCGAGGAAAAAAATCCCGACTCGGTTTTAAATTTTTATCGGAAGTTGAGCGCGTTCAGAAGTTCAAACGAAATTTTGCTCGGCGGTCGCTACGAGGAACTTTATCACGAGAGCGAAGAACTTTTTATTTTCACGCGGACGCTCGGCGCGAAAAAAATTATCGTCGCGGTGAACTTCACGACGCACGACGTAAAACTTCCCGAAAAAATTTTTGACGGCGCGAAAAAAATTTTCGGCAACTACTCGGACGAAAAAAATTATTTGCGGGCGACGGAGGCGGTAATTTATGGCAATTAAAATCGCGGCGAGCGACTTCGACGGAACGATTTTTCGCGAACAAAAAATTTCTGCGGAAGATTTCGAGGCGATAAAAAATTGGCGGGCGAACGGAAACAAATTCGGAATCGTGACGGGGCGCGCGTATGCGATGTTGGCTCCGCTCCTTTGCGAATTCGATTTGCCGATTGACTTTGCGCTGTGTTGCAACGGGGCGACGATGTACGACGGCTACGGAAAAATTTTTTACGAGGTCGAGCTGCCGAAAAAAATTTTGGCGGCGATAATGGACGAGTCGTTCGCGAAAAAAAGTTTTCATTTTGCGTTCGAGACGGCGGACAAAATTTTTTGCGCCTGCGTCAAAGAAAATTCTTGGGTGCTCCGCGAAAACAATCGTTGGAACTTTCCGCTTGAAATAATCGAGCCGGCTCAAGTCGAGACGCTGCCGAAAAAAATAAATCAGCTTGCGTTGGACTTCGCGAGCCCGGACGAGGCGTTGGCGGCGGCGGAGGCTTTGAACAAAAAATTCGGCAACGTAATTTTTGCGCAAAAAAATACTCACAGCGTCGACGTGGTTCCCTTCGGCATGAACAAGGCGCGCGGCGTGGAAAATCTTTTGCAGCTGAAAAATTGGTACGGAAAAGTTTTCGTTATCGGCGACGAATCGAACGATTTACCGATGATAAAAAAATTCGGCGGCTTCACGGTCGCCACGGCAAAAGATTTCGTCAAACGAGAGGCCTCGAAAATTTTTGATTCGGTCGGCGCGATGTTGAATCACTTTGCAAAAAATTCTTGACAAAAATTTATTCAGCCGTTATAATGCGCCTTGTGTTAGTCAAAAGACTAAGACGAGCGGAAGTAGCTCAGTGGTAGAGCACAACCTTGCCAAGGTTGGGGTCGCGAGTTCGAGCCTCGTTTTCCGCTCCAAGTATTGCGGACATAGCTCATCTGGTAGAGCGCAACCTTGCCAAGGTTGAGGTAGCGAGTTCGAGCCTCGTTGTCCGCTCCAATTTTTTTGATAACAGTTGGCAACCGGTTGGACCCGTAGCTCAGTTGGTTAGAGCAACCGGCTCATAACCGGTCGGTCCCAGGTTCAAGTCCTGGTGGGTCCACCAACTTAAAATAAATGACTCCGTAGCTCAGTTGGATTAGAGTATTTGACTACGAATCAAAGGGTCGGGGGTTCAAGTCCCTCCAGGGTCGCCACAAGTCGGGTAGGTGGCCGAGTGGTTAAAGGCGACGGACTGTAAATCCGTTCTCACTGAGTACGATGGTTCGAATCCATCCCTGCCCACCACAAGAAAATTCAAGTGTCGTCTTCGGGCGGCACTTTTGCGTTTTATTTAAACTTTCTCTTTGCGTGCAGGATCTACTTTTTCTTTGCGCGTAAGTTTCGCGGCGTGCGCCTCGCTTCGATTGAACGTTAAAATAATTTTTACGTTTAGAATCTACTTTCTCTTTGCAGTTTAATCTTACTTTCTTTTGCAGTGCCCAAAAGAAAGTAAGCAAAGAAAAAGGCGGGACACCAACCATTGCTCAAACGTTTCAGCTACCCGCAGCCGCTCATGCCCGCTGAATTCGCGTCACGCTCATTGCGCGGGCGAGGCGCGCGTCCATGCGCGCCTCAAATTTCGCAATGCATTTACTTTGCAAACAAAAAAGACTGCCGAACGTTTTCACGTCGGGCAGTCTCTTTTAATTCAATCGTTATCGTTCATTCGACT
>CAMJQS010000019.1 GCA_946408105.1 uncultured Selenomonadales bacterium
GCCGTCGAGGGTTGCGCCCGTGCCGAGCGAATCATTTGTAATTTTATCTGCGCCGCCTCCGCCGACGATTGAAACGTTTTCGCCGCTGTTGGAAAAATTATCTGAACCCGCGCCGCCGTCGAGGGTTGCGCCCGTGCCGAGCGAATCATTTGTAATTTTATCTGCGCCGTCTCCGCCGACGATTGAAACTTGATTTGCGTTGCTGTAAATGGAATCGTTGCCGCCGCCGCCCGTGACCGTGACGGTTTCGGCCGCGTTGTTAATCGTGTCGTCGCCCGAGCCGCCGTCGAGGGTTGCGCCCGTGCCGAGCGAATCGTTGCCGATTGAATCGTTGCCGTTGCCGCCGTCGATTGAAACGCTCGCGGCTTCGTTTTGGATAATGTCTCTGCCGCCGAGAGCTTCAATCGTCGCGCCTTCGAGGGAATTATTGATTCGTTCGTTGGCGTCGGTGTAAATGTAAAGGTTGCTGCGTGTGCCTTCGATGTTGACGGACTCCAAATCGGCCGCGCCAAAGAGCGTGATTGAATCGGAGCCGACCCCGACGATGACATTGCCTCTGACAAAAGCGGGCGTGTATTCGTCGTCCAAAATTTTCAGCGTGTCGGTCGAGTGGAAGCCGTCGACAGAATCGGAGCCGTCGCCCGAAGAATATTCAATGACATTCTCTTTTGAATCACTCGACAAGCTGATTAAATCGTTGCCGGCGTTGCCCGCGATTGTCGCGAACGAGCCGCCGCTCAAAATCGTATCATCGTCTGCGCCGCCCGAAATGGAAACGTTCAAGCCGCTGTTGTCGATTGAATCGTTGCCGCCGAGCGCATCAATCGTCGCGCCGTAAAGATTATTCGCGCGGGTGTCGTCGCCTTCGGTGAGCTCAATGAAATTTGAACCCGAATTGATTTCAATGTTCGCGGCCGAAAGTCTTGCAACGCTGACCGTTTCAGGAGAACGGAGACTGTCGGCGAACTCCTGCGCCCAATACCACCTGTGGTTGGTTACGTCGCTGTCGTTGTAGACGTAGCCAAGCCCCATTTTTTGAAAAGTTGTGCTCAAAATATTTTCGCGATGGTCGTCCGAGTTCAGCCAATCGTCCATGACTTCTGCAGGGGTCCTGGCTCCGCCGTCGAGATTTTCTCCGGGGTTGCTGTATCTGTTGTTGAACACCGTGGAAAAGTTCGTGCCGTTGGGTCGCCTGTGATTCGTCAACGCGCCGTCTTGCCCTTGCGAAGTAATTTCTTGCGCACGAATCGACGCGCCGCTCATCAATCCTTGCGACATTGTAAGAGGAGCCAAGCCCGCGTCTTCGCGCGCCTGATTCGTTCGTTCCAAAACTTTCCAGGCTTCCCAAGCGTCCCAAGCGTCGGCACTCGCTGCGCCGTCGTAGTAATCGTTGTCGCGAACGCTCTTCAGCGTGACTTTAAAAAGTCCGTCGCCGTCGCTCCACACGACATCACTGCCGCTCCTTATGCTCGTAAGTTGCGGAGTGGTCTCGCCGTCGAAGTTCACAACGATTTTGTCTTGCGAAGGTTGCAGGTCTTCAATCACTGCGGAAAGTTTTTTCTCGGCAGAATAATTCAGCTCGAAGGTGTCCGAACCGTCGCCGCCGCTTAGCGTGGCTTCGCCGCCCATGACAATCAAGCTGTCGTTGCCGCCGCCGCCCACGAGGAGCACGTCGCTTTTGCCGTCGCTTACGATTGTGTCGTTGCCTTTCAGGCCATAAGCTTGCGCGTTATTCTCGCTGACGTTGAGTTGATTTGCGCTTGCGTCGCCGTGAAGAACTTTTGCCATAAAGTCATCTCCCTTGAAAATTTCTAAAAGAATTCGATAAGATTTCAACATTTCCTTTTAAAATTGCATTAAAAAAAATCCCCGCGCTTGACGGGGAAAAAATTTTTATCGCCGAAAAATTTTTCTAAAAAATTCCGAGCGTCTTGAAAAATAAAATCCAACAGAAAATCGTGAAGCACGACAGAGCCGACGTGAACACGACGCAGTTGCCGGCAAGGTCGGCGTCGCCGCCCATCTGTTGAGCCATTGCAAAGCTGACGACCGCGCATGGGGACGCGAAGATTGCAACGAGCGTGACGAATTCAACTCCTCTGAAGCCGAAGACAAATGCCGCCGTCGACAAAGTTATCGCGGGCACGAGGATTAATCGACCGAAGAGCGCGCCGACAAGTTGCTTGCGGTGAGCGTGCGTTGCGCCGAGTTTGAACGACGCGCCCAAAATTATCAGCGCGACGGGAGTGGTCGCCGCAGAAATTTGTCCGATTGGTTTCAAGACGGGCTTGGGAACGTCGACGCCCAAAATTAAAAGTGTCGCGCCCGCAATGCCGCCCAAAATCATCGGGTTTTTGAAAATGTCTTTGAGAATCGGCAGGAGTTCAAATTTTCCGTTGCGAAAAGTTTCAAGAGCGAAGACCGCCAAAACATTGTAAAGCGGAACGATAACCGCAATCATCATCGTGGAGACCGCAATGTTTTCGTCGCCGAAAATGTTCGCGACAATCGGCACGCCCATTAAAACAAAATTGCTGCGAAAAATTGCTTGGACGAGGACGCCGCGCCGCTTGTTATCCGGCTCGATTCGTGGGATAATCAGCATGAGCAGAGAAAAAATTATCAGCACGCCGCCCGCCCCGAAAAGCATAAGCTTCGGGCGAAAACTCGTCGCCAGCTCCGTCGTGTAAATCGAATAAAACATCATGCAACAAAAAAATACGCGGAAAACCATTCGGTTCAAGTGATTGAGTTCTTCGTCGGTCAACCACTTTTTAAATTTGACGAACGCGCCGATTGCCATTAAGCAAAACATCGGGACGACTGCGCTCACTGCTACGATAAAATTGTCAAACATTTTCTCAACTCCTTGCCGCAATTTTATCACGCAAAAAATTTTTTGGGAGGAAAATTTTATGGAAAAAACTTTGGTGCTCATCAAGCCGGACGCCTTCGGGAAAAATCACGCGGGCGACATCTTAAAAATTTACGAGGACGCGGGCTTTAAAATTCTTGCGGCAAAAGTCATGAAGATGACGCGCGAAGTGGCCGCCAAACATTACGCCGAACACATCGGCCGTCCGTTTTACCCCGCGCTGGTCGAGTTCATGACGAGCGCGCCGCTTATGGCTCTGGTCGTGGGCGGCGACGACGTGATTAAAAAAGTTCGCGAACTTAACGGCGCAACGAATCCCGCCGAGGCCGCCGAAGGAACCGTCCGCAAACTTTTCGCCGAGGACAAAACCAAAAACGCCGTGCACGCCTCCGACAGCAAAGAGAGTGCCGCCCGCGAAATTCCGATTTTCTTCGGCGCGTGTGAAATTTTCGATTAAAATTTTTTGGAAGGTCACAATCATTCGGGCGTTGAGCTTGAGTGATTTTTTTTTGCCGACGGGCGCGCAGAAAAAATTTTTATTCAATCTGTTTTCATTGACGCGAAAAGCCAACTGGTTTAATATATGCGCGTGAAAAATTTTTTGCGGAGGTGAGTGACGTTTGAGCGTTGCAGAAAATTTTCGGGCGATAAGAGCCGAGCTTGACTCCTTCGCTCGAAACGAAAAAATAATTTTGGTGGCGGTGACAAAAAATCACGGCGTCGAACAAATGCGCGAGGCAATCGACGCGGGCGCAACCGACATCGGAGAAAACCGCGTGCAAGAGGCGGCCGAAAAATTTCAAACGCTCGACCGCGCCGCCCGTCGTCACCTCATCGGACACTTGCAGACGAACAAAGCCAAGGCGGCAGTCAAACTCTTCGACGTGATTCAATCCGTCGACAGCCAACATTTGGCGGCGGCCGTCGACAAAGCGGCTTCGTCAATCGGAAAAGTTCAAGATATTTTGATTCAAGTGAACGTGGCGCGCGAGCCTCAAAAGTCGGGCGTGTTGCTTGAAGATTTGGACGCGCTGATAAATTTCGTCGACGCGGCAAAAAATTTGCGGCTGCGCGGGCTGATGATGATTGCGCCGAATTTTTCAGACGTGGAGGAGTGTCGTCCGCTGTTCAAAAAAATGCGTGAACTTTTCGACGCGCTCAAGACTCAACAAGAAAATTTCGACTTACTGTCAATGGGCATGACGCACGATTATAAAGTCGCGGCCGAGGAAGGCGCGAACGTCGTCCGAATCGGCACGGCCATTTTCGGCGAAAGACTTTACACATAAAAATTTTTCGCGAGAGGAGTTTAAGCGAATGGAGATTGTGGACAGGGTGAGCCGAACTCTCGGACTGTCAGAAAAAAACGAAGAGAAGGTTATTGAAATGAGCAAGCAGGAAGAAACGCTCGGCACGCAGCCCGAACAAAAAGAATCGCCAATTCAGCCGCCGCCCGCAAGCGTGTCGGGACACAAAGTGGTTGATTTTAATTCGGCAATATCGGCGAGGGAGAATTTAATGACTAACAACAACAATGCCGCACCCATGGCAAAATCAAAAATAACGACGATAAGACCCAAAAACTTCGACGACGACGCAAAAGTCATCGCCGATTGTTTGCGCGAAGACGTTCCGGTCATCATCAATTTGGAAGAGACCAAACCCGAACACGCGCGCCGCATTATCGATTTCGCGTTGGGCACGACTTACGCCATCGACGGCGACGTTCAGCAGGTCAGCGAAAAAGTTTTCGTCTGCACGCCCAAAACCGTCACAGTCATAACCAACAGGGAAGAGCCGCGCCAAGAGCGCAACGACTTTTCCTGGCTTACTCGAAAAATTTGAGAGGGATGAACATTGCAGGACGCAAAAGAAAAAATTATTCGATACTACAAAGGCACGGAGGGCGAAGCCGTTGCCGTTAAGCTCGTGGACTTCGCCGCGCAAACGCTTAAAAATCGCAAGTGCAAACTCACGGGGTTTTTGTCGCCGTTTGAACAGGAAATGGCCGGCGTCATTGCCAACAGTCTCGGCTCGCTCAACGTCGACTTTTACGGCGGCTTTCGCGGAGCCGAACGTCAACGCGCAGCCTTCTGTCATGAAGAATTTAAAGGCACGCCGAATTTTGAAATTGCCGTCGTCAAAGCGGAATGGAACGGAGAATTTGCGCGCCTCGGTCACCGCGACGTGCTCGGCTCCATTTTAAATTTGGGCGTCACCCGCGAACACATCGGCGACGTTATCGCGACAAAAGACTGCGCGCGGATTCTCGTCGATCAAAAAATGTGCGATTACTTCACGGCGAATTTAACTCACATCGGCGGCACGTCCGTCAAAACTTCCGTCGACGAACTCGAAAACATTTCCGCCAAAGAAGAGCGCACCAAAGAAATTCGAGCGACGGTTGCATCTCTTCGCGCGGATTCGATAGCGGCGGCGGGCTTCGGCATGTCCAGGAGCAAAGCCGCTCAAGAAATTTTCGCGGAAAAAATCAAACTCAACTGGCAAACCGTAAAGAACGCTGCGCAGGCCATAAAAGAAGGCGACATTTTGAGTATGCGCGGCCGCGGACGTTTGGAGGTCGCCGAAATTCGCGGGCAAACCAAAAAAGGTCGCGTCGGTGTTTTGCTGAAAAGATTTTTTTGAGGAGGCGATAGTCTTGCCGATGACGGACGAGGAAAAAAGTAAGTGCAGAAAAATAATTCACGGACACGCGGCGGCTGCGGCGGCAGGAAATTTGGTGCCGGTGCCGGGCGTCGGGCTCGCGACGGACACCGTGACCATGACGACAATGGCAATGGCTCTGGCGTCGGTGTTCGGCGGCTCGATAACTGAAGCCGTCGCAAAGAACATGGCAATCAACGCGATAGTCGCAACGATAAAAAAACAGCCCGTCAAAGTCATTGCGAAAGAAATTTCCAAAGTCGTGCCGATAGTCGGGCAACTGGTCGCGCCGTCAATCAGCGTGGCAATGTTGGAGTCGGCGGGCTGGCTTTTGGCGGACGAGCTGGCTGAAGAAAAAGAAAAGTCTCGCCGGCAAGAAATTTTTGGAACGCCGAGGGACAGCCACAACTTTAAATACGAAAAAAAATTTGAACTTCCCGAACCAAAATAGGTGTCAGGTGTCAGGTTTTAGGTGTCAGGGTTTTAATTCCTAATTCCTAACTCCTAATTGATTGGAGGCGATGTATTTGCTTACGCCAATGGATATCCACGACCACCAGTTCAAAAAAAGTTTTCGCGGCTACAGCGAGAACGAAGTCGACGATTTTTTGGATAAGGTCGTCGTCGATTTTGAACGGCTCATCAACGAAAACGAACGACTAAAAAATCAACTCTACTCAACAGAAACCGAACTTGAAAAATATCGCGGCTTGGAAAAGACAATGAACGATACGCTGATTGTCGCGCAGCGCACGGCCGACGAAGTTATTTCCGCCGCGAAAAAAAATGCCGACCTCCTCAAAGAGCAGGCCGCCCGCGAGTGTCAACAAGTTAAAGACGAAGCGCAACTCGAAGGAAAAAAATTAATCGACGCGGCCGCCGTGAAACGCGACGCACTTTTGGCGGAATATTCCGGCTTGATTCGCGAACGAAATACTTTCCTGGTGAAAATGCGCACGATACTCGAATCGGAGCTGGCGATAACCAATCACGTCATCGAAAGTTTGCCGAGCTTTGAAGAGGTCGAAAAATCTGCGCCGCCCGAAGAAAAAATTTCGGAAGAAAAAATTTCCGAGCCCGTCGACGAGCCCGCGCCTGAAGAAAAATCTTCGCCCGAAGAAAAAATTTCCGAGCCCGAAGAAAAATCTGCGCCCGAAGAAATCGAAGACACGCACGCGACAAATATCGTCGACGTGTCCACAAAGCCCGTGACCGACGAAACGAAAACTTACAAGCCCGTCTTCGGCAAGGAGTCTTCAAAGTGAAAAAATTTTTCGCGACAGTCGAGTTGATTTATGCCGTCGCGTACATCAATCGTGACAAAATATTTTTCCTCGTCGTCGTCGCGGTCGACCAATTAACCAAAGCAATCGTCATGCGTTCGATGGTGCCGGGGCAGTCGATACCGATTGTCCGAGACGTTTTCCATTTGACTTACGTTTTAAATCCGGGCGCGGCGTTCGGCATCCTGTCGAATCAGCGAATGTTTTTGCTCGTCACGGGCGCGGCTCTGATTTTGGCGACGGCTTACTTTTATCCGTTGCTGAAAAAATCCGACGCGTGGCTTCGGCTGGGCGCGACGGCAATTTTGAGCGGCGCGGTTGCAAATTTAATCGACAGAGTGCAAACGGGCTTCGTCGTAGATTTTTTTGACTTCAGAATTTGGCCGGTCTTCAACGTGGCCGACATCGCAATCGTCACGGGCATGGGCTTGATGATTTACGCGATACTTTTTCGGCTCGATTCGGGCAAGGCTGAAGGTGCAAGCAGATGAATTTTTCCGTTGAAGAAAATTTTTCTGCGCGAAGGCTCGACGTTTACTTGAGCGAAAAAATTTCCGCGACGCGTTCGCACGTTCAAAAATTAATCGCGGACAATTTGATAACTGTCGACGGCTTGAACGTCAAAGCAAATTTCAAACTCAAAGGCGGCGAAGAAATTTTTATTCAAGAAGTCGACGCCGCCGAGGTCGAATACTTGCCCGAAAATTTGCCGCTCGATATTCTTTACGAGGACGCGGATTTAATCGTCGTGAACAAAGCGCGCGGAATGACCGTTCACCCCGCCGACACCGTGACGCACGGAACTTTGGTCAACGCGCTGCTGTATCATTGCAAAGACCTTTCGGGCATTAACGGCGTCAAACGCCCCGGCATCGTCCACCGCCTCGACAAAGACACTTCGGGCGTCATGGTCGTCGCGAAAAACGACGCCGCGCATTTGAGCCTGGCCGAACAGATAAAAAATAAAATCGCCACGAGAACTTATCGGGCGATTGTTTACGGCGTGCTGAAAGACGACGCGGGAATTGTCAGCGGGGCGATTGGCCGCGACAAGTTCGACAGAAAAAAAATGGCAATTACTCCCGACGGCAAGCCCGCCGTCACCGAGTTCAAAATCTTGGAAAGGTTTAAAAATTTTTCTTACGTCGAATGCAAACTTCAAACGGGCAGGACGCACCAAATCCGCGTGCACATGGCGGCAATCGGTCATCCGCTCTTGGGCGACACGAAATACACTTCGCGGAAAAATCCTTTCGACATTTCGGGGCAAGCACTTCATTCGCACACGCTAAGTTTGATTCACCCGACGACAAAGGAGAAAAAATTTTTCACTGCGCCGCTGCCCGACGACATGAAAAAAATTTTGGATAAACTCAAAAGCGATAAAAAGTTTGGAAAGGGTTGAGGAGATTGTTTATTGAGGGGTTAGCACCAATTCTATGGCTAATCGTTGCGCTGAGCATTTTGAAATTGCCGGCGTGGAAGGCCTGCCCCATCGCGCTGATTATTTCGTTCGTGATAGCGTGGCAATGTTTCGACATGCCGCTGCAGGACGCTGTAACCGGCACGATTGAAGGCGCGCTCATGGCGATTTGGCCGATTTTGGGCGTCATCGTTTCGGCGATTTTTGCGTACAACTTGACGGTGCACACGGGCGGCATGGAAAAAATTAAAGACATGCTGTCCTCCGTGTCGACCGATAAGCGCATGTTGATTTTGATAATCGCTTGGGGCTTCGGCGCGTTCCTTGAGTGTATGTCGGGCTTCGGCACGGCGGTTGCTATCGGCGCGAGCATGTTGGTTACGGTGGGCGTCCCGCCCGTCAATGCCGTTATCGCTTGTCTTGTTTCCAACGCCGCAATGAGTTCGTTCGGTTCGGTCGGTCTGCCGCTGTCGACGCTTGCAAAGCTCACGAACTTTGACGCGCTGCAAATCGCCACGTACACCACGTTGCAGTTGAGCGCAATGGTAATTCTTATGCCGTTCATCATGCTTGTTGCTTACGGCGGCTTCAAATGTTTAAAAGGAATGATTCCCGCATGTCTTATCGGCGGATTTGGTTTTTGCATACCTTCGGTGCTCGGAGCCGCGACAATGGGCGCAGACTTGGCGGGCATCGGCGGTGCCGTGTGTGCAATGGCGGCTCTTGTCGTCTATGCGAAAAAATTTCCGATTAAAGACCCCGAATACGAAATCGACGATTACAACGAAAACTTTTCCATAACGACGGGCGAGGCCGTGCGCGCGTGGCTGGTCTTCCTGCTCATTTTTATTTTCCTGGTCATTTGCTCCATTCCCGCCGTTGCCGCCGTATTAAAAACCGTCGTCACCAAAGTTATGATTTACACCGGGCCGGACGCCGCGCCGACTTCTTTCCAGTGGATAACGACGCCGACAATCCTTTTTGTTTCCGCAGTAATCGCCGGCCTCGTCAACAAAGCCACGTTCGGCGACATGGCAAACGTCCTCAACCGCACGCTCAAAACTTTGATTCCGACTTTTATCACAATCATCACAATCATTGCCACGGCACGAATCATGGGCTACAGCGGAATGACAATGGCAATCGCGACGACGACCGTTGCGGCCACGGGAACTTTCTATCCGTTTATCGCGCCCGTTATCGGCTCAATCGGCGCGTTCATCACGGGCTCGGCAACTTCAAGCTGCGTCCTCTTGAGCAAGTTGCAAGTCGACGCGGCCGTTGCAATTAATCTTAGCGAAACTGCTCAAGCGTGGATTGCGGCGGCGAACGCTTCCGGCTCTTGCGTCGGAAAAATTATTTCTCCGCAGTCAATCGCAATCGGCGCGGCGGCCGTAGGTGCTTTCGGCGTCGAGTCTCAAATCATGAAGTTCGCCGTCAAAGTTTATCTGCCGTTCGTGCTCATCATGGGCTGCGTCGTTTATTTCGGGCAAGCACTGCTGTAAAAATTTTCGACAAAAAAAATTTCCCCCGTCAAAATCGGCGGGGGATTTTTTTTGAAATTTTTTTTAGAGGTAACGAAGGTAAATGTAAACGGTCGAAATGATTATCGAAAGAATCATCAGCGGGAAGGCAACCTTCATGAAGCCGATAAAGGAAATTGCACGCCCGCGCTGCGCCGCCATGGACGCAACGACGACGTTCGCGCTCGCGCCAATCAAAGTTCCGTTGCCGCCCAGGCACGCGCCCAACGCCAAGCTCCACCACAGCGGGTCGAGGTTCGTCAAGCCCATTGCGCCCATGTCTTTAATCAGCGGAATCATCGTCGCCACGAACGGAATGTTATCGATAAACGCCGAGGCCAACGCGCTCATCCAAATGATGACAATCGCGGTGAAAGTCAAATCGCCGTGAGTAATTTTCATTGCCTCTTGCGCCAACATTTTTATTACGCCCGTCTCGACGAGCGCGCCGACGAGGATAAACAATCCGCCGAAGAAAAATATTGCGAGCCATTCAACTTTGCTGAGCATTTTGGCAATCATTTCTTCGTTGTGCGAAAAAGTTATCAAGAGCAAAAGACTTGCGCCCGTGAGAGCAGCCGTCGCCGATTCGAGACCGAGCATGCCGTGGAACGCGAACAGCGAAATCGTTATCGCCAGGACGAACAAACATTTTTTCAAAAGCAGGTGGTCGGTTATCTGTTCGTGTTCGTTGAGGCGCATGACTTTATCTTGAAGTTCGGGCTTCGTGTGCAAATCGTTTTTGTAAATCATAACCAGCAGACCGACGGTCACGATAAAAATTAAAATCGATACGCCCGTCATGTTCAAAACGAAGTCGCCGAAGCTCAAGCCGACGGCCGAACCAATCATGATGTTGGGCGGGTCTCCGATTAAAGTCGCGGTGCCGCCGATGTTCGAGCTGATAATCTGCGCCATTAAAAAAGGTTTCACGTCGACTTTCAGCTGCGCGGCGATGTTGAAAGTTATCGGCACGGTTAAAAGGACGGTCGTCACGTTGTCGAGGAGCGCGGAGCAAACGGCAGTCAACGTGCTCAACGCGACGAGCAAAGCGACGGGTTGCGCCTTAACTTTTTTTGCCGCCCAAATTGCCAGGAAATTGAACAGCCCGGTTTCGCTGGTGACGTTGACGACAATCATCATGCCCATGAGCAATCCGATTGTGTTGAAGTCGATGTGGTGCACGGCGGTTTCCTGGTCGATAATTCCCAAAAGAATCATCAGCATTGCGCCGAAAAGTCCGACAACAGTTCGGTGAACTTTTTCGGAAATTATCAGCGCGTAGGCGGTTATGAAAATCACAATCGCCACAATCGTCATAGTTTCCATTAAAAAACCTTCCTCTCGAAAAAATTTTTCGGTCAATAAATTTTTTTGTTCGTGACAGTCAAAGTAATTTTTTCGCCGTCGCGTTTTATTTTGAAGTTGTAACTTTTAACGCCCGCGTTCGACAGCTCAATTTTCAGCGCAAGAAGTTCTCTGCCGAGTTTGTCGGTGAGTTCGGGCGTGAAGCCGGCTTTGGCCAGCGGCGCGGGCGGAGCTTCGGCTTCGGCAACCAGACGGAGCTTTTCGGCTTTCTTCGCGGCGGTTAAAAGTTGTTGTTCGATTGTCTCTTCCTCGACGTAATTTTTTACCATGTCTTTATCGGTCAAACCTTTTGGGATTTTCGGCATGATTAATCACCTCGCTTTGACTTTTGCCCACGTGTCTTTCAAGCCGACGACGCGATTGAAAACCAACTTATCAACTGTGGTGTCCGGGTCGACGACGAAATATCCCAGTCGCAAGAATTGATAATGAGTGCCCGCGCCCGTCCAACGAACGGAAGGTTCAATCAACGCTTGCTTGACGATGAGCGAATCGGGATTGAGCGCGGCGATAAAATCTTCGGGCAAATTTCCCTGCGCGTCGGTCGTCAAAAGATAATCATAAAGGCGAACTTCGGCGGGCAAAGAAAATTTCGCGCTGACCCAATGAATCGTGCCTTTGATTTTTCTGCCGGCAGTCGCGCCGCCCGATTTGCTCGTCGGGTCGATTGTGCAACGCAGCTCGACGACTTCGCCCGCAGAATTTTTTATGACTTCCTCGCATTTGATAATGTAGGCGTGCTTGAGTCGAACTTCGCCGCCGGGCTTGAGGCGGAAAAATTTTTTCGGCGCGTCTTCCATGAAGTCTTCGCGTTCGATAAAAATTTCTCGCGTGAAGGGAACGAAACGAGAGCCGCCGCGTTTGGGATGATTCTCCGCCGTCAAATACTCCACAAAATTTTCGTCGACGTTCGTCAAAACAACTTTGAGCGGGTCGAGCACGGCCATAACTCTGTCGGCGTTTTCGTTGAGGTCTTCGCGGACGCAGTGTTCGAGCATGGCAATATCGACGACGCTGTTGGACTTGGCCACGCCGATTCGTTCGCAAAAATCTTTAATCGCTGAGGGAGTGAATCCTCTTCTGCGCAAACCGCAAAGCGTCGGCATACGCGGGTCGTCCCAGCCGCGAACGTGTCCTTCCTCAACCAACTGCCGAAGCTTGCGCTTGCTTGTGATTGTGTTGGTCAAGTCGAGGCGGGCGAATTCGATTTGGCGCGGGCGGGTGTTCACGTCGAAGCCGAGCGAATCCAGCAGCCAATCATAAAACGGGCGGTGGTCTTCAAACTCCAGCGTGCAAACCGAGTGCGTGATATTTTCTATCGCGTCTTCGAGCGGGTGCGCGAAATCGTACATGGGATAAATCAACCAGGCGTCGCCCGTGTGATGATGAGCCGTGCGCGTGATTCGATAAATGACGGGGTCGCGCATGTTTATGTTCGGGCTTGCCATGTCGATTTTCGCGCGAAGGACTTTTGAGCCGTCGGGAAATTCTCCGTCCTTCATGCGCGTGAACAAATTTAAATTTTCTTCGACGCTGCGATTTCTCCACGGACTTTCCTTGCCGGGTTCGGTCAGCGTGCCGCGATAAGCGCGAATCTCTTCCGCGCTCAAGTCGTCGACGTAAGCCAGCCCGCGCTTGATGAGTTCAACCGCGAAGTCATAAAACTTTCCGAAATAATCCGACGCGAAAAATTTTCTGTCGCCCCAATCGAAGCCGAGCCACTTGATGTCCTCTTGAATCGAATCGACAAACTCGACGTCCTCTTTGGTCGGGTTCGTGTCGTCGAAGCGCAAATTGCACAGGCCGCCGTTGTGGAGCGCGAGCCCGAAATTTAAGCAGACACTCTTGGCGTGGCCGATATGCAAATAGCCGTTGGGTTCGGGCGGAAAGCGCGTGTGAATTCCGTCGGCGTACTTGCCCGCCTTCAAATCGTTTTCAATTTCCTGCTGAATAAAATTTATCATTGAGTTGCTCCTTTGGATTTTATTTATGAAACAAATTGTCTTACTTGAACGCCGCGAAGACGAGACCACCGACTGCCGCCGCAATTGCTCCGAAGCCGACGACCGCCGCTATCGTGAGATTATGAATTTGTTCGCTCAATTTGTCGAACTTTGCGTCCACTGCGTCGAACTTTTGATAAAAACGCTGATTCATTTCGCGCATGTCCTTGTCGTGTTTTTCTTGCGCCCGACGAATATCCTCGCGCTGTTGTTTTGCCTCGTCTATCATCATGTCGACTTTGGAAAGCACAGTATCAATCCGCGCGTTTTGCGCGTCGATTTGTCTTTGAAGTGTTTGGTTAATTCTTTCTTGTTCAGTCATTTTAAAAACCTCCTTACTCGGAGAGTTTCTCCTTGACGTGAAGTTTCAAGCGACGGACGCCTTCGGCAACGCGCTCGTCCATGGGAAGGTTTGAAACGATTTTTTCAATGAAGCCGCGCTCGACAATTTTTTGCATCGTCCACGAAAAATTTATATCGTAAAGCCACATGAGCCGAACAATTTTTCTGTCGCCGTTCGTGCGAATTTTTCTGTAGTCGGCCTGCTCGCCCGTCACGAAATTTTCTACAAAGTCGGGGCTGATGTCGGGGCGCGCTTTGCCTTTGATGAACTTGGGCATTTTGTCGGCGTTCTCTTGCGCAAGGAACGGTTCAAGCACGCGATAAATATCCAACTTGTCGGCGTCGCGAATTATTTTGGCGAAAAAATTTTTCCGTTCGTCGTCGGTCGGCGCGACGGTTTTTTTGTTGTGATTTTGAATCGCGAACTTCACGAGGTCATAATCGGGCGCGGAAAGTTCTTTAAAAAAATTCAGCTCGTCGATAACTTTTATTCCGAGGTCGGCGTGGTCTTCGCTGTCGGCGTCGTTGAAAGTTTTGTACAAGCTGTATTGGCGGAAGCGTCCCACGTCGTGAAACAGCCCGATGATTTCCGCAAGCTGCGTGTCGTGCGTCGACAGCTTCAAAAATTTTGCAAGCTCCACACAATTTGCCGTGACGTAGCCCGTGTGCTTTTCCTTGATTAAAATTCCCTGTTGGACTTCCGCGTCGTCCGAATAAAAACTTTTCATGTAAGAGGCCATCCACTCGTGCATTCGCCTCAACAATTCGCGCATTCAATCGCCCTCCAAAATTAAAAAATTCTTAGCGCGATTATACAACCGTTTGACGCTTTGCGCAATTTATATCGGCAAATTTATTGACGCCTTAGGGCGGCTGTGTTAATATGTTCGCGGCTTAAGTAAAATTTTTTGGAGGCGATTGTTGATGAGTAAAATCGCGGTCGTGTTTTGGAGCGGCACCGGCAACACCGAGGAAATGGCGAACGCCGCAGCTGAAGGCGCGAAAGAAGCCGGCGCGGACGTCGAAATTTTCCAGGTCGACGACTTCAACGCAACGGACATGGCGGATTATAACGGCTTCCTGTTCGGTTGCCCGGCCATGGGCGACGAGGTTTTGGAAGAAGATTCCTTCGAGCCCTTCTTCACCGAGGCCGAAGCAAAACTCAACGGCGTGCCCGTCGGTTTGTTCGGCAGCTACGGCTGGGGCGGCGGTATCTGGATGGAAAATTGGAGCGAGCGCACCAAAGAGGCGGGCGCAAAGTTCGTCGGCAGCGTGATTGCCGAAAATGCACCCGACGACGCCGCTCTTGACGAGTGCCGCAAACTCGGCGAGGATTTGGCAAAGGCTTTGTAAAATATTTTAGACGAGATAAAAAAATCCCTCGCGACTTGCGGGGGATATTTTTTCCGCGAATCGAAATTTATTTTCCTTGCCAAGAAAAATATTCGCGGTCGAGCATACCGAAGACGATTAAATTTTCGTAGACGCCGTTGGTCAAAAGAATTTCGCGCAAGAAACCTTCGCGGACGAAGCCCAAACTTTCGTAGAGGCGCAGAGCGATTTTGTTGTAGTCTTTGCAATCAATCCACACGCGATGAAAATCTTTAACCTCGAACGCCCACTTGAGCAAAAGTTTCAGAGCCTCGCGCCCGTAGCCCAAACCTTTCTTGCCGATTATGACATGAGTGAACTCGACGAACGGCGAATCCACTTCGCGCAACATGAAGTAGCCGACGGAGTTTCCCGTTTCAATTTCCTCAACAATCACGTCCAACTTTTTTGAGCCGTCCGAAGTGATAATTTCGCGATGATATTTTTCGTCGAACGGCACGATGAATTTCAAATTTTCAGGCGTGTATTGCAACGTCATGATATAATTTAAATCCGTCACGTTCGCGCGCCTCAACCTCAAGCGGCGACCTTCAATTAAAATTTCGTTCATGCAAATCAACTCCTTGCCGCTAAATAATAATCAGCGACAAAATTTTTTTCAAGAGGAGGAATTTTTTTTGGAGCACTTTCAACATATCGACTGGTGGGCTTTGGGAGAAAAATTAATCGTGCCCGCGTGTATCATGGTCTTCTCGTTCATTGCGGGCGTCGCGCTCAATCGGTTGCTGACGCAAAAACTTGCGGGGCGCGTGAAGGCCAGCGAGTCGGAGCTCATGGAAATTTTTTTCCGCGCGATGAAAGGCGTCCCGATTTATCTTTGTGTTGTGATAGGGCTTTATTGGAGCGTCACGACGTCGGACTTGCCCGCGGGCTTGGAAAGAATTTTTTCCTACGTGCTGTTCGCGATGATCGTCTTTTCGATAACGCGCGTCTGTGAGCGAACGCTGTCGGGTTTCATCAGATTAAAATTTTCCGGCTCAAGCGACATGACTCAATCGACGTTGCTCGATACGATTTTCCGCGTTGCGATTTATGCGTCGGGCGCGCTGGTTATCCTGGATTATTTTGAAATTTCAATCGCGCCGATTATGGCGGCCATGGGTGTCGGCGGTATGGCTGTGGCCTTCGGTGTGCGCGAGACGTTGGAAAATATTTTTTCGGGCTTGCAAATTATCATCTCGAAGCAGCTGCGCGTCAACGATTACATAAGACTTTCCACGGGCGACGAAGGCCGCGTCACCGACATCAACTGGCGATACATTACGGTTATGCCGGCCTCGAAAAGCAGCGTCGTCGTCATTCCAAACAAAGTTATCGCCGGAGCCGTCACGACAAATTTTTCTCAGCCGCATGACGATATTGTTTTGGTCGTGCCAATCGGCGTCGGTTATGAAAGTGACCTTGAGCAAGTCGAACGCGTGACAGTTGAGGTTGCCCGCGAACTTCAAACCAAAATTGACGGATACAAACCGATGTTCGATTCGGAAGGCATCGACCAAAATCCTCTCGCGCCCGTCGTCCGCTATCAAGCCTTCAACGACTCGTCGATTGACTTCAACACGGTTATGCACGTCCAAACTTTTACGAACCAATATCTTTTGAAGCACGAATTTATTAAGGCAATCACGAAACGCTATCGCGAAGAAGGAATTAATATTCCGTTCCCGATTCGCACGCTCGATTTGCCTGAAGATACAAAAATTGAATTGAGGAAGTGATTTTTATGATTGTCGACGGCGTGAAAGTAAATTTTGTCGGCATGGACGACGCCACGCGCGAAGAGGCAGCCAACTACGTCGCTTACGTTCGCGGGCGCGTCTCGGAGCCGCTCAAAACCATTTCCGTTAAGCTGTGTGACGACGGCCTGGTCGACGTGAGCTACACGGCGCGCGGAGAAAAATTTGAACGTATCAGACGTATAACAGGTACCGAGAAAGGATAGCCGTCCGCCGTCAAGCCGCATGAAGACGACGGATAATCAGCGCGGTAAAAAACTGGGAAGTCTCACGGAGATAATCAGAGGTGAAGGCAAAAGCCAGCCGCAGAGCATAGGCGATGAAATAATTCGCCCACGAGACCGCGCCACGCACGGCGAAGCGTGAAAAGATATGCCGAACTGCAGGGCGACTTGCAGAAGGCGGGATAAAAAGCCCGTCGATAACAAAATGTATCTGGTCGGGACGACCGACCGCTGGAACGACGCAAAAAAATCCGAGGAACACGACCGCGTCAAGCACAACATTTTTTAATGCGTTCATGATTGCAAAAAAAATTTCCCTTCCGAATTCGGAGGGGATTTTTTTATAAAACTTTGTAGGTCAGCGTCGTGCGCCCGATTAAAATTTTGTCGCCGTCTTTCAGTTCGCGACGGCTTATCGATTTTTTGTTGACGAACGTGCCGTTCAAGCTGCCCGCGTCGTAGAGGATGTGGCGGTGTCGCTCGTAAGCAATGTAAGCGTGAATCCTCGAAACGCTCTCGTCGGCGATTACAAAATCGTTCGTCGTCTTGCGTCCGAGATAAATTTGTCGTTCGCCGAAAACAATTTCCGCCGTCTTATAATCCGTGAGCAACGCCAAATTGTATTCGACCTTCCGAAGCGGCGCGCTGCGCATCGTCTCCAGAATTTTTGTTTTGTCGGCAATGATCGTTTCGTCGTCGTCGTCGGTGTCCGCGTTTTCAATCAGCGTTCGGCTAAGCACGTCGTTTTCAAGATTGATTGTGTTTTCTTCGCGGTCGCTCTCGTCGACGTAACTCGACACAATGACAATCGAATTTTCGGCGGCGGGCATTTTTTTTATCTTGACGGAAAGCGCGCCTTCCATGAAGCACTCTTCGCGGATGACTTTGCGCTCGACGGCCTCGTGCAGAGCTTTAATCAATCGCGCGGCACTCAAGCGGTGACAATCTTCCTCGCAAAGATAAATCGTGTAAGAGTTCGGGACGAGGCTTTCTTTATTTTTTTGTTTGGCGACTTCGCGCTCAAGGGCTTTAATCAATTCGTTCGGCTCGACTTCGGTGCGCCGCTGAAAAAAATTTGTCAGCTGCCCGATTATTTTGCTTGCCGGCTTCAACTGCGCCACCTCCAAAAAGCAATTAGGAATGCGAAATGCGCAATGCGCAATTACAATCAAAATCATTACGCATTACGCATTACGCATTGTTCTTTACACCAGCTCGATTAAAACCATGGGCGCGGCGTCTCCGCGGCGGGGTGCCAGCTTGTAAATTCTGGTGTAGCCGCCCGCGCGTTCGCTGTACTTTCCGGGAAGCTCCTCAAAAATTTTATGTACAATGTCGACGTTCGCGACGAGATTTATTGCTTGACGGCGTGCGCTCAAGTCACCGCGTTTGGCGAGCGTCACGACTTTATCGGCGAACTTGCGCAACTCTTTGGCGCGTGCCTCTGTCGTCTCGATTCTGCCGTGTTCGAAAAGCGCGCTCAACAAACTTTTGAACATGGCCTTGCGTGCGCCGCTGTTCCTGCCGAGTTTTCTGTAGCTCATCAAATTTCCTCCTTCCTGCGAAATTATTCATCCATCATGTTCATGTTCGACGCGTTCGGCGATTGCTTGAACGAAACGCCGAGCTGACTCATCGTGTGTTTAATTTCTTCAAACGATTTGCGACCGAGGTTGCGGAACTTCATCATTTCCTCTTCGGTCTTGTCGACCAAATCCGCGACGATGTGAATGCCCGCCCGCTTCAAACAATTTGTCGAACGAACGGAAAGTTCCAGCTCTTCGATTGGCTTCATAAGATTTTTGTCCATCGTCACGGAAGTTTCGTCGTCGTTTTCTTTCAAGGAAGACTCGTCGTTTTCTTCGGTCTCATCCAGGGCGACGCTGTCCATGCTCTGGAAAAGTTTCATGTGCGCGATTAAAACCGCCGCCGCCTTGGCCAGTGCCTCTTCCGGGCGAAGCGTGCCGTTCGTCCAAACTTCCAGCGTCAATTTGTCGAAGTCCATTTCGTTGCCGACGCGCGTGTCCTCGACGTTGTAATTGACGCGCAGGACGGGCGAGTAAATCGAATCAATCGGAATGGTGCCGATGATGTCGTCGGGATTTTTATTTTTTTCCGCCTGTTCGTAGCCGCGCCCGGTTTGAGCCGACATTTCCATTTTAAGTTTGCCGGTCTCGTTGAGCCAGGCAATGTGCAAGTCGGGATTCAAAATTTCAATGGTCGGGTCGCACTCGATATCCTCGGCAGTGACTTCCCGACGTCCGCCCTTGTGCACGCCGGCTTTAATTTCCTCCTCAACGTCAACGTCAATCCGAAGAGGATACGTCCGCGGCGGCGTGGAGGTAACTTGCGCGAAGTATTGAGGAGGCTGATTTTTTTCCTCGTCAATCTTCAGGCAAAGTTGTTTGATGTTGAGCACGATGTTGGTCACGTCTTCGCGCACGCCCGGCACCGTCGAAAATTCGTGGAGCACGCCGTCAATCCTAATCGACGTGACGGCCGCGCCGTCCAAACTCGACAGGAGCATCCGACGCAGGCTGTTGCCCAATGTAATTCCGTAGCCGCGCCCGAGCGGTTCGCAAATAAATTTTCCGTAGCAGCCGTCTTCGCTGACTTCAACCATTTCAATCTTCGGCGGCTTCTGAGTTTCGTTCTTGTCGTTGTCAATCACAAAAATCCGCTCCTTTCACAGGAAATCTGTCGGGCGAATTATCTGGAGTACAACTCGATGATTGACTGCTCGTTGACGGGAATGTCGGTGATGTCTTCGCGAGTCGGGAAACGAGTGACGGAGCCTTTGAGGTTCGCCTGATTTGAATCAATCCACGGCGGCGAACTTAAAGCGTTGTTGACTTCCTTAATCGCCTTGAAAATTTCTTTGCCCTGGCTCTTTTCGCAAACTTCAATCACGTCGCCGACGCTGACCAATGCCGACGGAATGTCGACGCGCTTGCCGTTCACGGTTATGTGGCCGTGGCGAACGAACTGCCGAGCTTGGCGGCGGGTGTTGGAAAAGCCCATGCGGAAGACGACGTTATCCAAGCGGCGTTCGAGCAACACGAGAAGATTTTCGCCGGTGACGCCGGGCATTTTCTTTGCCTTCTCGTAATAATTTCTGAACTGACGTTCAAGGACGCCGTAAATAAATTTTGCTTTTTGTTTTTCTTTGAGCTGCAAGCCGTACTCGCTGACTTTGCGGTTCATGCGCTGTTGCGGATGTTTTTTCTCGCTGACTTTGCGCGAACGACCGATGACCGCCTGTTCAATTCCGAGTGCGCGGCAGCGTTTCAATGCGGGAGTTCTGTCGATTGCCATATTTGCACCTCCAAATTAAACTCTGCGACGTTTGGGCGGACGGCAGCCGTTGTGGGGAATGGGCGTGACGTCTTTAATCATGTTGACTTCGAGCCCAGTGGCCTGCAGCGAACGGATAGCCGCTTCACGACCTGCGCCGGGTCCTTTGACGTAAACTTCGATTTGTTTCAAGCCGTGTTCCATTGCCGCCTTGGCCGCAGTCTCTGCTGCCATTTGCGCGGCGAAAGGAGTAGACTTGCGCGAGCCGCGGAAGCCCAAACCGCCCGCCGACGCCCAAGAAATTGCGTTGCCGCTTTTGTCGGTGAGCGTGACAATCGTATTGTTAA
>CAMJQS010000020.1 GCA_946408105.1 uncultured Selenomonadales bacterium
GCAACGTCCGCGAAATTATGGTGCCGCGCCCCGACATGGTTTGCCTTTATCTTGATAAAAGTTACGAAGAAAATCTTGCGACGATTTTGGAAGAGGAAATGACGCGCTACCCGATTTGCGCCGAAGACAAAGATCATATCGTCGGCTTCCTGCACATAAAAGATTTGACTAAAGTTTTGATTCAAGGCAAGCGCAAGCCGAGCTTAAAAAAATTGGCGCGAAAAGTTTTCTTCGTGCCGGAAAGCATGGACGTGAGCCTTCTGCTTGAGACGATGCAAAAAAATCGTTCGCAGCTGGCAATCGTCGTGGACGAATACGGCGGGACGGCCGGCATGGTCACGATTGAAGATATCGTCGAGGAAATTGTCGGCGAGATTCAAGACGAGTTCGACGAGGAGGAACGCCCCGACTCCGAGAAGCGCGACGAAAATCTTTACTCCGTCGACGCGAAAATGTTGCTTGAGGAACTTGAAGACGAATTCGACATAAAAATTGACGACGAGGACGTAGACACTCTCGGCGGCTGGCTCAATGACAAATTGGGCGGCGAACCGCGCGTCGGACAGTCGGCCGCGTTCGAGGGAAATACTTTTTACGTCGAGGAAGTCGAAGGCTTGAGGATTACGCGCGTGCTGATTCGTCTTGCGAAAAATCTTTTGGACTGAAAAAATTTTCTTCAGCCGCTCTCAACTTTCGAGGGCGGTTTTTCTTTGCACAGGAAAAAAATTTTTTGTGTCGAAGATTTTGCGCGTAAAATTTTTGTGGCGGAGGATTTTTTGATGATTAAAATAATTTTTTGCGACATGGACGGCACGCTCCTGACGAGTGAAAATAAATTGCCCGAAGGCTTCGACGAAATGATGAGCGAACTCAAACGCCGCGGAGTAATTTTTGCGCCGGCCAGCGGCCGACAATTTTTTTCGCTGATTCGTTCGTTCGAAAAGTACCGCGACGATTTTTTGTTCCTTGCCGAAAACGGCACGCTCGTCATGTATCGCGGCGAAGAAATTTTCAGCCGACCGCTCGGCGTCGACGCGGCCAAAAAAGTTTTGGCGGCAAGCATGAGCTTCGGAAATATTTTGCGCGTCTACTGCGGCAAGAAGGACGCTTACATTTTGCGCGAACAGAACACGCCCGAATTCGCCGCCGAACTGGAAAAATATTACACTCACAGCGGCATCGTCGACAGCTTCGACGAAGTGAACGACACGCCTCTGAAAGTCGCGCTCTTCGACCCGACGGGCAACTCCAAGAAAAATATTTTCGACAAGCTCACGCAATTTTATTCTTCGTTGCAAGTCGTCTTGAGCTCCGATTATTGGGTCGACATCATGTCGCCGAACATAAGCAAGGGCGTCGCCGTCGAAAATGTTCAGCGCGCCATGAACTTCACGCGCGAAGAGTGCGCGGCCTTCGGCGATTACCTCAACGACTGCGAAATGATTCAAGCCGTCGGCTTCGGCTTCGCGATGGCGAACGCTCACCCCGATTTGAAAAAAGTTGCGGCCTTCGAGACGACAAGCAACGATGAGGCGGGCGTCCTCGTCGGGATTCGTAAACTCATTGCGGACGGATTGATTTGAGGTGAAAAATTTTATGCCGATAAATTTTGTGTCGTTTGATATGTTGAACAAATTGCTGATTCAAAATTTGAGCCGCATTCCCCGCGACGTTGATGTTGTGGTCGGCGTGCCGAGGAGCGGTTTGCTTTTGGCCAACATGATTGCCTGCTACATTAACAAACCTTTGACGGACGTTGACGGAGTTCTTGCGGGGAAATTATTCGGCGCGGGCATTTCCAACAAAACGATGAACTTCGTCAAAAATTTTTCGGACGTGAAAAAAATTTTGGTCGTCGAAGACAGTGCCGCTTCGGGCTATTCAATCAATCAAGTTAAAAATCGTCTCGCGCCTGTCAACGTAGAAAAAATTTATTTGGCTGCTCTCGTTGAGCCTCGTTCGATAAACGCCGTCGATTTATATTTTGCCGTCGTCCCTCAGCCGCGAATGTTTGAATGGAATTTTATGCATCATGATTTTTTAAGATATTGTTGCGTCGATTTTGACGGCGTGCTCTGCGAAGACCCGACGGACGAACAAAACGACGACGGAGAAAAATATCGTGACTTCATTTTGAACGCCGCGCCGAAATTTATTCCGTCTCGACCAATCGGTTGGATTGTGACGGCGCGTCTGCAAAAATATTCAAAGGAAACTGTTTCGTGGCTGAAAAAATATAAAGTTCAATTTGATTCGTTGGTTATGCTCAATCTTGAATCGGCTCAACAGCGGCGGGCACTGGGCATCCACGCAAACTTCAAAGCACAAGTTTACGCTTCAGTGAATGATACTTTCTTGTTCATAGAGAGCGACCCGCACCAGGCACAAACGATAGCGCAACTTTCCGGCAAGCAAGTTTATTGCGTGGAAAATTCCATGACGTACGGAGGATTTTAAATGGTCGCGGCGGTCTTCCCTGCTGCCGGCTCAAGCACGCGCATGGGCGGCGGCTTTAATAAAAATTTTTTGGAGCTTGCGGGCGAACCGATTTTGATTCGGACGCTGAAAACTTTTTCGCAAGTCGAGCGCGTGAAATTTTTAATTGTCATCGTCGCGGCTCACGAAGTCGAAACGGTCGAAAAACTTTTGAGCGCGGAAAAAAATTTAAAACCGTGGCGCGTGACGGTCGGCGGCAGCGAACGACAATTTTCAATCGCCAACGGCTTAAAACTTTTGCCCGACGACGCGGAAATAATTTTGGTTCACGACGCGGCGCGCCCGTTAATTTCTTTGCAGACAATCGACAACGTAATCGACGCGGCAGAAAAATTCGGCGGAGCGATAGCGGCAGTGCCCGCGAAGGACACGATTAAAATCATCGACGCGGAAAATTTCGTCAAGTTCACGCCGCCGCGAAAAGAAATGTCGGTCGTGCAGACGCCGCAGGGTTTCAAGCGAGAAATTTTGTTGCGCGCTTACGAAAAAGCCGCCGAAGAAAATTTTTTGGGCACGGACGATTCAAGCTTGGTCGAGCGGTTGGGCGTGCGAATAAAAATCGTGACGAGCAGCTACGACAACATAAAAATCACGACGCCCGAAGACATTCACATTGCTGAAACAATTTTGAGGAGCGGAAGAAAATGATTCGTTTTGGAATCGGCTACGACGTTCACAAACTCGTGGCGAATCGAAAATTAATTTTGGGCGGCGTGGAAGTCGAACACACGCTGGGGCTTGAGGCTCACTCGGACGGCGACGTTTTGATTCACGCGATAATCGACGCGCTGTTGGGTGCGGCAACCCTCGGCGACATCGGACAACATTTCCCCATGACGCCGGAGTTTAAAAATATTTCGTCCGTGAAACTTTTGGAAAAAACTTGCGAACTTATAAAAGCAAAAGGATATTCAATCGGCAACGTTGATTCGATAATCGTCGCGCAGAGACCGAAACTCGCGCCGCACATTTTAAAAATGCGTGAACGGCTTGCAAAAGTTTTAAACGTCGAAGTCGACGCGGTGAGCGTGAAGGCCAAGACGGAGGAAGGTCTCGGCTTCACGGGCACGGAGCAGGGCATTTCAGCTTACGCCGTCGCAAGTTTGGAAAAATAATTCGCTGAGGAAATTAGCTTTTAGCTGTTAGTTCAAAGCTGTTAGAATTTCTAATCACTAACAGCTAAAAGCTGACAGCTAAATTTCTTTGGAGGACTGTCCATGAAATTTTTTTCGCGCATCAAAAAAGATATTCGCGTCATCTTTGAGCGCGACCCTGCAGCAAAAAGCGTGCTCGAAGTCGTCCTGTGTTATTCGGGCTTGCACGCGATTTGGTTGCACAGAATTTCGCACGCCCTCTTCACGCGCGGCTGGATAGTTTCGGCGCGGCTCGTGTCGAACTTCTGCAGATTTTTGACGGGCATTGAAATTCACCCCGGCGCGACAATCGGCGACGGACTTTTTATCGACCACGGTACCGGCATTGTAATCGGAGAAACCGCCGAACTCGGAAAGAACGTGACGCTTTATCAAGGCGTGACACTCGGCGGCACCGGCAAAGAAAAAGGCAAACGTCATCCGACAATCGGCAACAATGTAGTCGTGGCGACGGGCGCAAAAGTTCTCGGCTCGTTCAAAGTCGGCGACCATGCAAAAATCGGCGCGGGCTCCGTCGTGCTTAAAGAGGTTCCGCCGCACGCAACTGTTGTCGGCATTCCCGGCCGCGTCGTCGTCCTGCACGGCAAGCGCGTCCACAACGAGGAAGAATATCGCTCTGCCGTTTTGGAACTTTGCAAGGCGCGCGGCTATGACGTGGACAACCCGCAAATTCTTTCCGAACTTATGGAAGAGATTGACGTTGACTTGAACCACGACATTTTGCCCGACCCCGAACGCGAAATGATTGACGTTGCCCTCCGACAAATTCAGCGGCTCGAAGCTCGCGTGAACGAACTGGAAAAAGAACTTGCCGCCGCCCGCGCCGAAATTTCTTCGGAGGCAATGCGAACCTCGTCGCTTGAAATTTCCTTGACTGAAAACAAAAAAGTTGACTTGTCCAAAAGGAGTGTTGAAGATGAAAACCAAAATGAAGACCGTCCGCAGGCAAATGACGGCTCGTGACTTGAAAGGAATAATCGACCTGCCGAACTACGCCGACAATCAGCGCGTGGAAGTCACCGTCTCCCCTACCGCAGAGGAAAAAAATTTGTCGCCTGAAGAGCGCAAAAAAATTACAGACAGCCTCGCAGGTTGCTTGAAGGGCGCAGACCCGTCGAAAACTCTGGACGATTGGCGCAAAGAAAGGTTGGAGGAGCGTTATGGCATTAAACTTGCTGATTGACACGAACGTCGCTTTAGATTTTATTTTAGAGCGCGAACCTTTTTTCGAGACGAGCCGAAAAGTCATCGACCTTCCCAACGAGCACAACGTTACAGAATTCGTTTCGGCCACTACCGTTACTGATATTTATTACATCGCTTATCGTCACTTGAAGAATCGCGAAATTGTTATGGCGTTGCTCAAAAAATTTTTACAAGTTGTGAAAGTTGCCAACGTGACGCAAAAAGAAATTTACATGGCGTTGAATTTGGATTGGAAAGACTTTGAAGACGCCGTTCAATATTCTGTCGCCGCATCGAATGATTTTGACGGGATTGTCACGCGCAACATGCAGGGCTTTGACGAAGACGACGCCGTTAAAATTTTTACGCCCGAAGAAGTTTGCAAATACGTCGAAGAAAATTTGGAGGATTGATTTTTTATGATTAAAGTTTTTAACACGATGAGCCGAACGAAAGAAATTTTCAAGCCGCTCAAAAAAGGCGAAGTCAGCATTTATTGCTGCGGAGTGACACCTTACAACGCGCCGCACATCGGCAACGCCCGCCCGTTTGTCACGTGGGACGTTATCCGCAGATTTTTTGCCAAGAGCGGCTACAAAGTTCGTTACGTTCAAAATTTTACGGACGTGGACGACAAAATCATCAAAGCGGCCAATGAGCAGGGCGTCACGTGGAAAGACGTTGCCGAAAAAAATATCGCCGCTTACTTCAAGAGCATGGACGCCCTCAACGTTCGCCGCGCCGATTTTTACCCGAAAGTTTCCGAGACGATGGACGACATTATAAAAATGATTCAGACGCTCGTCGACAAGGGCTTTGCTTACGTCCTGGACAACGGCGACGTTTTTTACAGCGTGGAAGAAGATAAAAATTACGGCAAGCTGAGCGGGCGAAAACTTTCCGACATGCTGGCGGGCGCACGTGTCGAAGTCGACAGCCGCAAAAAAAATCCAATGGACTTCGCGCTGTGGAAGGCCGCCAAACCCGGCGAACCTTCTTGGGAAAGTCCGTGGGGCGCGGGTCGTCCCGGCTGGCACATCGAATGCTCCGTCATGTCGCTGAAATTTTTGGGCGAGAAGTTTGACTTCCACGGCGGCGGCTCCGATTTAATTTTTCCTCACCACGAAAACGAAATCGCTCAAAGTCAGGCGGCTCTCGGCGACGAAAATTCTTTCGCGCAATATTGGGTGCACAACGGCTTCATAACCGACGGCAACGAAAAGCTCAGCAAGTCGAACAAAGAAATGGTCAAGCGCAACAAAGGATTTTTCACGGTTGAAGAAGTCTTGGCGAAATATCCCGGCGAAGTGATTCGATTGCTCCTTTTGCAGACGCATTATCGTAACCCGCTGGAGTTCAACGAAACCAGAGTGATTGAGGCGCAAGAATTTTTCGGCAAGCTCGCAAAAGCTTATTGGCAACTCGACGACTTGGCAAGAAAAATTCACGCGGGCGAATTCGTCAAAGACACGGGCGAAAAAAATTTTGCAATAACCGTAAGTCCTGCGGGCGGGCTCGTCGAAGAGGGCGAACGGCTCCTGTCGAATTTTTACGCGGCAATGGACGACGACTTCAACACCGCGCTGGCGATAACTCACATGTTCGAGTTGGCGGGCGAAATCGGCGGCTACTACAACGAATTCGTCGGCGGAAAAATTTTGCCCGTGACGATTGACGGCGATATAATTTTGCGCGTCAGAGATATTTACATGGAGATGGCGGAGATTCTCGGAATTTTTGAACAGCCCGTGCCCGTCGAGAAGGCCGAAGAAAAATCTGCCGCGCCCGAACTCGTCAACGCGCTCATGAAAATTATTCTTGACCTTCGACAAAACGCCCGCGCCGAAAAAAATTGGAAGCTCGCCGACAAAATCCGCGACGACCTCAAAGCCGCGGGAATCATCGTCGAGGACACGCCGCAAGGAGCAACATGGAAGAAAGCTTGATTAAAACTTTATCGCCGCTGGTTTTGGCTCACGTCGGCGACGCGTATTTTCATCTTTACATTCGCACGCGTCTCCTGCAAGTCACGCACAACATCACGCGCCTGCACGACCTCAGCGCGGAAATCGTTTCGGCCGCCGCGCAAGCAAAAATTTATCGCGCGATAGAAAATTTTTTGACGGAAGACGAGCGCGAAATTTTTCGCCGCGGAAGAAACGCAAAATCTCACGCGCCGCGCAAGGCGACCGTCGCCGAATATCACGCGAGCACCGGCTTTGAAGCTCTGCTCGGCGAACTTTATCTTAGAAAAAATTTTTCGCGGCTCGAAGAAATTTGCGAGCTTGCATTCAAGGAGGTTTCATCATGAAAAAATTTTTTGCCGCCGTGATTTTGTTGACGGTACTTTTTGTCGGCACTGCCTACGCGGAAGACGGATTTACTCCCGCCGCCGCGCCCGCCGAAATCAATCACTCCGATTCGATTTACTACCCGCATTTAGATTTTTTCAACATGACTTCGACTGACGACAGAATTATTTTGACGCACTATCCGACTTTTCAGCAAGCGACCAAATACACCTGCGGACCTGCCTCCGCGTTGAGCGTGTTGAATTTTTTCGGCAACCGCGATTTCGACGAGGCAATGCTGGCTAAGCGCATGAAGACCAAACCGGAAATCGGCACGAGCCTCGGCAACATGGTGAAATTTTTTAAGGAAATCGGCTGGAAAGTTCAAAGCAGTTTAGATAAGCCGCCCATGGATAGAGATGAGTTTCAAAAGTTCGTCGTGAAAAATCTTTCGCTCGGCAAACCGATTCTCGTCGAGAACGTCGAGTTCGGCGGACACTGGCGAGTTATAATCGGTTACGACTCCATGGGCACCGAAATTCTTCGTGACGACGTGCTGATTTTCGTCGACCCCTTCGACACGAGCGACCACAAGCAAGACGGCTACAGCGTCGGGAGCTTCGACAGATTTTATTGGATGTGGTTTGATTATTGCATGTTGCCCAAAAAGGAACGCAATCAGCCGTGGCTCGTCGCTTCGCCCGAATAAAAAAAAATTTTTTGCCGCCAAGATTTTTTGACGGCAATTTTTTTTACCAACTTTTAAGTTGCAAAAAAATTCTGCGGTTGTTATCATTGCGGCGAGGTGATTTGCATGAAGAAAGACGAGATAAAAATTGCGTGCGAAAATCGGAAGGCGCGCCACGATTATTTTATCCACGAGACGTACGAGGCGGGCATAGAGCTGCAGGGCACGGAAGTCAAAAGCTTGCGGGCGGGCAAAGCGAATCTTCGCGACAGCTACGCCGAAGTGAAAGACGGCGAAATTTTTCTTGAGCACATGCACATCAGCCCATACGAGCAAGGAAATATTTTTAATCACGAGCCGCTGCGTCGTCGTCGACTTCTCTTGCACAAGCGCGAAATTTTGAAACTCTTCGGCAAGACGCGCGAAAAAGGTTTCACGTTGGTGCCTCTGAAAATTTATTTTAAAAAAGGACGGGCGAAATTGGAGCTGGCGTTGGCGAGCGGCAAACACACCTACGACAAACGCGACGCCCTCCACGAAAAATCTGCGCAACGTGACATCGAACGCGCAATGAAGGAGCGGTCAAGATGATTAAAAAATTTTTCGGCGCGATAATTTTTTTGGCGGCGGTTCTCTTCACGCAAAGTGTTTTGGCCGCGCCGCACGTAACTTATCGCGTGCACGTTCAAGATTACGGCTGGCTCAATCCCGTGAGCAACGGCTCGGTGGCCGGGACGGTCGGCCGCAGCAAACGACTTGAGGCGATTGTCATAGATTTTTCCGACGGCATCGAATACAACGCGCACGTTCAGAACATCGGCTGGCAAGGCTGGCGTTATTCGGGTGACGTGGCGGGCACCGTCGGCGACGGCCTGCGCATGGAAGCGATTCGCATTCGGCTCACGGGCAGCATGGCCGACAGATACGACGTTTACTATCGGGCGCACGTTCAGAACATCGGCTGGATGGATTGGGTGAGCAACGGGCAAGTGGCCGGCACCGAAGGTCAAGGCTTGCGGCTGGAGGCTCTGCGGATTGAAATCGTCGACAAGAACAGCAGCCGCGACAGATACGGCCGCGACAGATACGAGCACAGAAGACACCACCACAGAGATTACGACTACGACGATTACACTTGATGAATTGCCATGGACACTTTGGAAAAATATTCGGCGGCTCTCGAACTTTACAGGGGAAAAAATTTTGACGCGGCGTTGAAACTCGTCGAAGAAATTCAAAACGCCGCGCCTCATTGGAAAAAAAGTTTTCTGCTGGAAATTTTTATTCGCCGCGACTTGGGCGAATCGTTCAAAGAATTTTTTTTGCTGGAAAAATTTTTGCCGCGCCTCGATTTGAATTCGGCTGACGAAAAAAATTTGGCGGCCGACGCTTACAGTTGCCTCGGCGCGGTCAACAGAATTTTGGGACGCACTGCGGATTCGGTGCGTGCTTTTTGTTTATCGGCGAGCCTGTCCGACGACAAAAAAAAATCTTGCGAGGAGATAAGCAACGCGCTCTTCGCGGCCAACAGCGCGGAAAATTTTTCCGCCGAAGACTTTCAAAAACTTTACGACGAGTACAAAAAATATTTGGCGGACATCATTCCCTATCCCAAAAAATTTTATCGCCACAAAAAAATTCGCGTCGGTTTCTTGTCGGGAAATTTTCAATGGCACGTCGTCATGGCTTGGAGCTGGAATCTTCTGCGCGACCTCGACAAAAATTTTTTCGCGGTTCATTGTTACTCGAACGTGAAGGAGCCCGACAAAGTTACAAAATATTTTCGGTCAATCGTCGACGTTTGGCGCGACATTCGCGACGTGACGGACGAGGCCACGGCAAAAATGATTCGCGACGACGAAATTGATATTCTCTTCGACTTGGACGGCCACACAGTCAACAATCGCCTTCGCGCGGCGGCTTATCGTCCCGCGTCCGTGCAAATGTCGGGCGTCGGCTACATGAATTCGACCGGCCTCGACTGCTTCGATTATTTTTTGTCGGACGTTCATTGCGCGGGCGACGAAAAATTTTTCGCGGAAAAAGTTATCAAGCTTGAGCGCAGCCACATTTGCTACGAGCCGCCGACGAAACTTGAGCCCGCAAACTTTCCGCCGTGCGTGAAAAATAATTTCGTGACGTTCGGCAGCTTTAATCAGTTCGGAAAAGTTACCGATTCGATTTTGCGCGCGTGGAAAAAAATTTTGGACGCGGTGCCCGACGCTCGATTGATTCTCAAGCACAAAATCTTCAACACGGACGACGGAAAAAATTTTGTCGGTGGGCGGCTGAAAAGTTTCGGCGTCGACCTCGCGCGTGTGGAGCTGCGTCCTTACTCGGCGAATCATCTTGCCGAATATGCCGACGTGGACATCGCGCTCGACACGTTCCCTTACACGGGCGGTGTGACGACTTGCGAGGCTCTTTACATGGGCGTGCCAGTCGTCAGCCTCTACGGTCAAAGACACGGGACGCGCTTCGGCTTGAGCATTTTAAAAAACGTCGGGCTTGATGAACTTGCCGTCGACTCTTACGACGAATACATTAAGCGGGCAGTCATGCTTGCGGGCGATTGGGAGCTGCTCACGTTGCTCAGAAAAAATTTGCGGACGATGATGAAAAAATCGCCGCTGATGAATTCGACTGCTTACGTCCGTGAAATGGAAAAAGTTTTTGTAAAAATTTTGGATGAGCAAAAAAGTTTTTGGAGGTAAAGTTAAATGACAGCGGAAGAACTTCACGCAAAAGGTTTTGAATTTTACAAAGCAAAAAATTTTGACGCGGCGTTGAAGGTTGCCGACGAATTGCAAAGGCTTGCCCCGAAATCCAAGCTCGGCTATTATCTCGAAACCGCCGTGTGGGACGAACTCAACGACTCTGTCAAAGAATATTCCGCGCTGAAAAAAATTTTGTCGCTGTTGGAGTTCTCTTCGCCCGAAGAAAAAAATTTTGCAATACATGTTTTATCTAATGCGAGAATTTTCTTTTCAAAATTTTGTTTGTCTAAAGAATTAAAAGAAGTCTGCGAATTGATATCGCAATTGGACACTTGCTGGGATTTCAATTGGTTAAAAGTAATAATTTTTCATTCAAATGCAATCGAAAATCTTTCCGCCGCCGACTTTCAAAAACTTTATGAAGAGTACAAAAAATTTTTGGCGGACATCGTTCCCTATCCGAAAAAATTTTACAATCACAAAAAAATTCGCGTCGGTTTTCTGTCTGCAGATTTTGTTGACCATCCTGTAATTGATTGGTCGCAGGCATTGCTCACTCGGCTCGACAAAAATTTTTTTGAAACTTATTTTTACTCGAACGTTGAGAAGCCGGACGCTGTCACGGAAAAGTTACAACGGACTGCCGACGCCTGGCGCGAAATTCGTGACGTGACGGACGAGGCCGCCGCCAAAATGATTCGCGACGACGAAATCGATATTCTCTTCGACTTAAGCGGACACACCAAAGGCAATCGTCTTCGTGCGGCGGCTTATCGTCCCGCCTCCGTGCAAGTGTCGGGCATCGGCTACATGAACTCGACGGGGCTCGACTGCTTCGATTATTTTTTGTCGGACGTTCATTGCGCCGGCGACGAAAATTTTTTCACGGAAAAACTTATCAAACTTCCTCACAGCCACGTTTGTTACGAGCCGTCAACGAAACTTGAGCCCGCAAATTTTCCGCCGTGTTTGAAAAATAATTTCGTCACGTTCGGCAGCTGTAATGGCTTTCATAAAGTTACCGATTCGATTTTGCGCGCGTGGAAAAAAATTTTGGACGCGGTGCCCGGCTCTCGACTGCTCTTTAAAGCTAAAATTTTTAACAATGAAGACACGCGAAACTTTATCGCCGAACGGCTGAAAAATCTTGGCTTTGATATTAATCGAATAGAGTTGCGCGATTGGATGGAGAATCAGTTTATCGGCTACAATGAAATCGACATTGCGCTCGATACGTTCCCCTACACGGGCGTGACCACGACGGCCGAGGCTCTCTTCATGGGCGTGCCCGTCGTCAGTCTTTACGGACAAAGGCACGGGACGCGCTTGGGCTTGAGTATTTTAAAAAACGTCGGGCTTGATGAGTTGGCCGTCGACACTTACGACGAATATATCAGGCGGGCAGTCATGCTTGCGGGCGATTGGGAGCTGCTCACGTTGCTCAGAAAAAATTTGCGGACGATGATGAAAAAATCGCCGCTGATGAATTCGACTGCTTACGTCCGTGAAATGGAAAAAGTTTTTATAAAAATTTTGGATGAGCAAAAAAGTTTTTGGAGGGGATGAATCGTGAGAAAGTTTTTCCAAATTTTTTTGGCGGCAATGTTTTTCGTAAGCGCAACTTTCGCGGCGGCGGCTTCGTTCGCAGAAGACGTAATCGAAGTGGAGGGCGTGGCCTATCCCGAAAAAGGCGTGTCGCCCAATCAGCTGCGGCGCATGGCCGTGTTGGACGCCTACCGATATTTGGCGGAGCAAACGGACACGCTTTATGTCACGTCGCTGTCCACGGTGAAAAACATGCGCGAACTCGACGACCAAGTCAACACAAAAGTTGAAGCGGCTCTGCGCGGCGCAAAAATAATTTCCGTCACGCGGGAAAAGGACGGCTCGTTTCATGCGAAGGCTTGCCTGTCGATGTACGGCGGCTCGAAATCTTTGGCGGCGGCAGTCCTTGACGAAAAAATTATCGTTGAAGATTTTCCCGAACCGAAGAGGACGAACATCATCAGCGAAATAAATTACACGGGCTTGATTATCGATTGCCGCGGATTAAATCTTTCAAAGGCAATCGCGCCCGCGATAAAATCTGTCGACGGCACAGAAATTTACGCTTATAAAAATCTCGGCTACCAAGCGGCGGTCGATAACGGCATGGTCGAATACTCAAGCACGCTCGAAACGTCACGGGCGGGAAGTTCGCCGCTCATAATTAAGGCAACAAAAATTTCGGGCGCGTGCGATGTCGTCGTAAGCACTCAAGACGCCGACAAAATTCTTTCCGCCAACAAGTCGGCAAAGTTCTTGAATAATTGTTTGGTCGTCCTGGTGAGGTGACACGCCATGAAAAATTTTTTTGCGCTGATTGTTTCCTTGGCGATAATTTTAACCGCCTCGAATTCTTTCGCGAGTGAAAACTTGATTGAGGCTTCGGGCAGTTACGTCATGGATTCGCGCCTGGACGAAACGCCCGCCTCCGCCACAGCTCGTGCCCGCGAAGAGGCCAAACGCGCTGCCGTCGACAAAGCCGGCGTTTATCTTAAAAGATATTCCAAAATGATTGACTTGGAGCTGGTGGAAGACGAAGTGGAAACCGTCGCCGCCGCCCTGTTAAAAATTCAAAACGAGTCGTCGGAAGTGGAAGTCGTCGAAAAAAATTTGCTCAAGTTCACGGTGACGATTAAAGCTCTGGTAAACGAATTGAGCGACGAAGATTTAAAATCTTTGATAAAAGACAAGCAATCACTCGACGACGCCGCCCGCAAATATAAAGAGCTTCAAGAAAAATACGACGCGCTGAAAAATCAAATGGAAACTCTCAAGCGCGACTACAACAAAGCGGACGACGCGCAAAAGGAAAAGATAAAACACGAGGCAGCCCTCAACGCGAAAAATTTTTCTGCCGTGGAGGCAATGGAACGCGGCAACCAATTTTCTTTCGCAAAAAATTTTGAGCAGGCTTTGGCGGCTTACGACGAGGCGATTGAATTAAATCCGCAGCTGGCAGAGGCCTTCAACAACCGCGGCGCAGTCAAATACGAGCTGGGGCAATACTCTGCGGCGATTGAAGATTACACGGCGGCGATAAAATTAAAACCAAATTTCGCCGACGCGCTCAACAACCGGGGCAACGCTTACGCCGCGACGAAAAATTTTCAGAACGCCGCGCAAGATTTAAAAGCGGCTCTCAAACTCAAAAATAATTCTGCCGTAATTCACAACAACTTGGGCGGCGTCTACTACTTGATGAAAAATTTTGACGCGGCGATTGACGAATACACGCAAGCCATTCAACTCAATCCGAAATATTACGAAGCGTTTTACAATCGCGCGGTCGCCTATTACGTTCAAGGAAATTTGGTCAGGGCTCTGCTCGACGTGAAGGAGGCGCGCGCTTTGAATCCCAACGACGTCGACACGATTAAATTTTACGAAAAAATTTCTTCGGAAGCAGCTTGAAATTTTTGCAACGAAAAACACGACCCGTCCCGCTTGAGGATGAGCCGTGTTTTTTTGTGTTTAATGTCAGAATCTGCAGGTTGCGCCGATTTGGAAGAAACGTTTGGGCGAAGAAAGATTTCCGCTCATGTAGCCGTAGTCTTGGTTCGTAAGGTTTCGGACGCGGGCATAAACGGTAAGAAAATCTTTTACGTCGTAGCTCACGTTGAAATCGAGGACGACGCATTTTGCGGGTTGAGGCGTACTCATTTCATAGCCTTCACCGATATTTCCGAGCAAATTGGCCTTCCACGGTCCGCAAGCGTAATGAATGCCGATTCTGTAGCCGTTGGGTTGCGTATAGCGGACAAGAGGCATTATTCCAAAGGGCGAGTGATTGTAATCAACGCCCCTTATGTGAGCATAGCCGAAATTTACACTCCATTTGTCGCTCAATCTTTTGTTGAAAGAAATTTCTATGCCGTGACGCTTCTCTACGTTCAAGTTGTAAAGTTTCTCTGCGAATACGCCGTTTGTCACCGTTTCGCCTTTATAAGTCGGGTCGATAAATTGATAAACTTTGTCCATTTTGCCGTGGAAATAATTTACGGCAATGCTCGTGTCGTCGTCAAAGGCGTGTTCCATGCCGATTGTTTCCGTGTGACCTTCTTCGGAAGCGAGATTGGGATTGCCGTAATGATAATATCCGCCGGGCATCTCGTTTTCGGGGCAGGCGTAAAGCTGAACGTTTGTCGGAGGATTATAGACACGCCCCCATGCGCCGTAAAATTTCGTCTTTTCGTCAGCGCGATAGTTCACCGAGATTTTGGGCGACCAATGGCTTCCGCTTTCGCTGTCGTGGTCATAGCGCACGCCGGAAACCACTTTCCATTTGTCGCCGAGGCTGATTGTGTCCTGCACATAAGCCGCCTTATTGGTTGCTTTTCCTTCATAATGAAGGTTGCTAGTCCAAGATACATTGTATCGATGCCATTCGAGACCGGCAATAATTTTGTGGCGTCTGAGTTCCCAGCCGTTTTGATATTCAACACCCTGCATTCGCGAACTGCCAAGCACGTAGGCTCCGTCCGGTATAGAATCGTTAAAATAGCGGAGCCAACCGGGAGTCGACGTGCCTTCTTTGAAGTTATAAGAAAACGTGACGCTTCTAAACGCGTGCTCTATTAAAGAAGAGTGTAAAGTCAAAGAACTTCTGTCGTCAAAACGATTATCCAGACGAATGAACGCCGAGTTTCTCGTGTAGGGACTTCCAAGCTTTATGGTTTTGCGCCGATAAATTTCTTCCGGCCAGTGTCCAACATCTTCGGCACCGTCAATGTATTTCGTGTATCCGTATCTTGCGACTTTGCCCGCGACGAACCAACTGAATTTCCCTTTCGAGCCTTGATTCGTTATTTCAAAGGTGCGCCTCTTCCAAGAGCCTGTGTTAATGTCAATCGTCGTCTCGTCTCGCGTGCCTTTTTTTGTGATGATGTTCACCACGCCGCCGACGGCATCGGAACCGTAAAGAGCCGAGTTGCCGCCCTTAACGATTTCAATTCGCTCGACCATTTTAATTGTCGGGATAACGGACAAGTTGGACTTTAAACTTTCAAAAATCTAACTTTCGTCATTTATCATGCGCCGCCCGTCAACAAGCAACAAAACACGTGAAAAGCCGTTAAGACGTATTTGACCGCCGTCATCCATTCCCATGTTATCGGGAATCAAAACGCCGTTGACGTGGCTCAAAGCTTCGCCGACGCTCTGATAGTGATTGTTTTCAATTTCTTCGGCGGTGATGACGTGGACGTTGGCGGGCGTGTCCCAACGATTGGTCGGGATACGTTCGGCAGCGAAGATATAATCTTCACCCTCAAGATAATTCAAAATGCTCTCGTTGGTTTTGTCCGCCGTGACGTTTTCTTCCGCAGGTGCAGTTTCTTCGGCGGCAACCAAATTCGCGGGCAAGAAAGTTGAAAGAGCTAACGACGCGGCAAGCAAGCTCAGTCATTTAATCGTGTCAAGAAAAAATCGCCGCGCGAATCGCAACGACGAAAAATTTTTTCACGAGAATTTGTCACAGACTTTTGAAAGAAGTTAATCTTTTATTTGCAATCTCAAGATTGTTTCTGTAGAGCTGAATGTTTGGAGCAAATTTGACGGCGTTCCTGTAGGCCGACCAAGATTCTTCGTTGCGATTGAGTTTGGAGCAAGCGTAGCCGAGATTGTTCCAAGCGTTGGCGTAACTTTTATTGAGCTTGACGGCTTTGCGGCAACATTCTGCGGCTTTGTAAAATTTTTTCTTTTGATTAAAACAATAACCGAGAGCGTTCCACGCGGCGGCGTAATTCGGGTCGAGCTTAAGAGCCTTTTGGCAAAACTCCATGCCTTTGTCGAAGTCGCCCTTTTGAATATAAGTGTAGCCCAGGCTGTTCAAAGCATTGACATAATCGGGCGCAACTTCCAAAGCCTGTTGATAATATTTAATTGCCTCGTCGGGATTTTTCAGGGCGTCGTAAACGTTGCCCAAATTTACCAAGGGCGCGGCATCTTTCGGGTCGAGTTGAGCCGCTCGCTTGTAACAAGCAATCGCCTTGTCGAAGTCGCCTTTGTAAGTGTAAGCGTAGCCGAGATTATTTTGCGGCGCGGAAGAATCGGGGTCAAGTTGAATCGCCTTATAAAAATATTCGACGGCCTTGTCGAAATTTCTTTGATAATTGGCAATGTAGCCCAAGCCGTTCCAAGGAGAAGCATAATTCGGATTCGCTGCAATCGCTTTTTGGAAACATTCAATCGCGCCGTCGAAATCATTTCTTCCGTAAAGTTCAAATCCTTTTTCGTTCCATTGCACGGCAGAAAATTCTTCTTCATTGCGTTTGACTTGAGCGGCAATTTTTTCCCGTTCAAGTCGTGAAGCATTTTTATAACGAGTTTTCAAAGCTTGAAGTTCGGAATTGAGGCGGGCATTTTCCCGTTCAATTTCAATCGTGCGGCGAACGGACTCTTGAAATTTTTCTTTGTCGGCGGGATTGAGTCGGTCGAAAATATTTTGTTCTTCGAGCAAAGCTTTGACGTGGCAACGATATTGCGTCGCGCCGTCGACAACTTCCGTCGTGAAAGATTCGCTTTTAATTTGCATTACGGTCACGGAAAGAGTGTGCACCTCGTCGCGCGTGAGCCGTCCTTTTTTGACTTCGGAGACAGATTTAATGTAAATGCTTGCCTGCTCGCTTAAGATTCGTTTTGCGTCGGCGCGTGCCCTGTCTTGAGCAATGTGAGGATTTTCTCCCAAGCCGCTGTCGCAAATGTAGCAGCCGTCCGCCTCAATCGAAAAAACTTTTCCCGAAGAGACAAAGGTCGTCGGCTTTGTACGAATTTCGTTAAGCGCAAGCTTCCCGTTGTTAAGTTCGGAAATTGCTTCGATAAAAATTCCTTCCTGCGGCTCTTGAGCGAAAACAGACGACGGAAAAATACTCAAGCAAAAAAAATCAAAGCAAAAAATTTTTTCGGCAGAACCATTCAATCACCTCTCGTCCGCTCAAATTTTTGTCCGACGGAAAGTTTTAAACGTTCGGCCTCGCCGCTTGGAAGTTCAAGCGCGCCCCACGCCCCGAAGCAAACGCTCATGCCCAGCCACGGAGTCAGGTCGCGCACGATTTTTTTTATGCAAAAATTTTCGTCGAGATAAACCACGTCGATTGCAAAGCGCATGAAGAGCATGTGCACGCTGTTGCACGGCGCAAGGAGCAGGCCGCGTCCCGGTTCGAGCCGCTCACGAAACATCAGCCCGCGCAACCGTTTTAAAAAATTGTCGGCAAGCTCAACTTCAAGCGTCGTGTCGTTGATAAAAAATTTTTCCACGCCGAATCACCGCGAAATTTTCGACCAAAGCACGAAGCCAATTCCCAACGCAAGCAAGAAAAATAAAATCGGCAACGCAATGAAAAACATCAGCGCGGCCAACGCCAGCCCGATTAAAAACGCGCCGATTTGTGCGAGGCGGTTGCCGTTGAGCAGGGCGCGAACGAACGAGCTGACCAGCCGCGTGAAAAAATTTGAGCTGCCGTAACTTACATAAACTCTGCGCGCTTGAAAATTTTGTTCGCGGAAATTTTCTTCGGACGAGCTGCCTTGCGTCGAGCCCGCGTCAATCGTCACGCCGTTAAAAAAATTTTTTTCCGTGCGCGTCATCTCTCGGACGTTGCCGTCGTTTTCCATATCAATCACCTTCCTTGAGTTGTTCTCTTTCCAATTCTTCTTCCGAATATCCTCTGGGCGGCAACTCAAGTTTGTAACCGTTCGACAAAGCCTGCGCCGTTGCCGCGAAATATTTTTCTAACGTCTCGACCGGCTTACCGCGATAATTCCCCGCAAAAGCTCTCCTCAAATGTCTCAAGTCGTAATCCAAAATAAAAAATATCGCCGCGCGCAATTCGTTTTCGTTCTTGAAAATTTTTTTGTCCATGGAGTCTTTCAAAAGTTTTGTGTAACTTACCGCAAGCAAAACTTTAACATTCGTCGATCCACCTGCATGCTCGGCGTGCAAACGAAAACTGCTTAAACATTCTGTAAATCTGAACATGTTGCCTTGAGTTAAAAGCTGAAGCCACGTCGAAACGTCAACCAAACTGAAAGCCCCTGTCTCGTCAGCGTTCATGCAAAGATCGTTGTCGCGCAAAAATTTTTTCCGAATCAAAACGGTCGTCGGCTCGCCGATATAATTGTCCCACAAGAAAAGCAAACGCGCCGCCTCGTCGCCGGGAATTTTTACATCACAACCGAAAAGATTTTTTGTGTCGCCGATTATTTTTCCGTCCGCGTCGATGAAATCTTTTGCCGAAGTGACCAAAGAAACGTCGGGGTGCGTGCGATAAACTTCAATCATCTTTTCGAGCTTCGTCGGATAAAAAAAGTCGTCGTCCATCAGCCAGTTCGCGTATTCGGCGGCGGGGTTGTCATAGGCGCGCAAAAATTTCCAGTTGTCGTGGGCGGTGAATCCTTTGTGCCGAAAATATTTTATTCGAGGGTCGTCGAGATATTTTTGAATCACGGCTTCGGTCTCGTCGTTGGTCGAATCGTCGCTGATTACAATTTCAAAGTTGCGATAAGTTTGATTGAGCACGCTGTCGAGTGCCTGCTTAAAATATTTCGGGCGGTTGAAAGTCGGGATGAGAACGCTCACGAGCGGGAACAAATCTTTTGAGTATTCGTCCAAAAAAATATTTCGGGCGGCTTCGTTGATTTTAAAATTTTCGCCGCTGTAAGAAATCCAATCGCCGCCGACAAAAATTTTGTAGCCCGCGCGTTTGAATTCGACGCATTGAGCTTGCCCGCCGAAAAAATTATCTTTGAACAAATCATGACGCCACGGCAAATCATATTGCGTCGCGAAAAAAAATCCGTCGACAATTTCCGCCTCGCCGCAAAAATTTTTCGGGGCGCGTTTGTCAGAAGTCAATGACACTCCGTGCGTCGACAGTTCGATTGCGCCGCTCGTGCCGACCGCGCCGATTTTTTTGTCGTAAAAAATTTCCAGCAGCTCAACCAAAAAATTTTCGTCCGTGACGACCGCCCGCTCGTCCAAATAAATTTTGTACTTGGCGTCGCTCGCCCGCATGGCCTCGTCGTAAGCAAAATATTTTTCTTCGCCCGTGACCGGCTGAATTTCCGCAGAAAAATTTTCGGGAACGACGGCCGCCTCCAACGATTGAATCAGCCGCGCCAAAAAATTTTCGTTCGTCGCGTGAATTATAATTTCGATTTTTCGTTCGTCCAAAATGTCTCCTCCAATTTTTTTACGTAAAGTTCGCGAAAATTTTTAAAGCTGCCGAGTCCGTCACGAATCACGCGAACTTGATAGCCGAGCGCGGAAAGTTTCGCCCGCCAAGAATTTTTTTCGCCCGCGATGTCTTGAGCCACGTGGACGCCGCCGTTAAAGAGCAGAGGCGCGAGCAAAATTTTTTTCGCGTGGGAAATTTTTAATCGGGCGACGACGTCGGAAAAATTCGGCGTGTCCTTCTCCTCGATAACGCCGACGTGAATTTTTTCGCCCGCCGCGCGCTGAAGATTTT
>CAMJQS010000021.1 GCA_946408105.1 uncultured Selenomonadales bacterium
GTCCGATTTCTTTCAAGTACATGCGGACGGGGTCATCAATCGAAACGCTGTCGGGAATCAAATCGACTTCGGCGGGCGGCTTCGGCGATTCGGCGTCTTCCGAAGTGACGTCGGCAGTCTCGACGACGGCGGCAAGATTGTCTTCCGATTCAATAGAAGTTCCTTCCGCAGTCAAATCGCCGTCCACGCTGTCGCCCATGTCCTCAAGCGGCGTGTCCTCGTTGGTTATCTCTATTCCTTCGCGCTCGCAAATACTCAGAATCTCATCAATTTCGTCCGTGTCGTTTTCCAAGCCGAACGATTGAATAATTCTGTCCAAGTCGCCCCAAGTCAGCTTCCCGCCGGTTTGCTTGGCCTTTTCCGTTAAAACCGAAACAATTTTTGGCGGACGACCTTTGGCGGTTTTGATTGTGTCTTCTGCCGCACCATTCGCCGCAGAGTCAGATTTTTTGTATCCCGACAGGCTGCCGTTCAACTCGACAGTTTTATTTTGCAAATCCAAAACAATCACTTCCAAAAAAATTTTTTTCAGTGTTCGATACGGTAATGGCAATTCCTTTATTCTTGCCGCTCAAATTAAAAATTTTCCGTCAACAAAAGGCGGCTTTCAGATAAAATTTTTTTCGGAGCGAAGACTTTGTTACAACGCATAATCGCGCCTTCAAATTTTATTGACTAATTGTCATTCGTATGTTACCGCCAAATTTTACCGGCTTTCCTTTTGAAGTCTCAAATGATATAATCGCGCCGTTCGACACTTCAAATTGAGGAGGCGATTATTTTTTTCACACTTTGAAAGGAGGGAGACAAATTGAAACTTATAAAAGTTCGGAAACGTTCGGGGCAAAAAGTTAATTACGACCGCGAAAAAATTCACAACGCGATAGCCGGCGCGAATCGGGACGCCTCCACGGACGCCGACAGACTTTCGGCAGACGACGTGGAGCTTGTCACCGATTCCGTCGAGCGTGCCATTGCCGAAAACGAAATTATCGGCGTCGAAGAAATTCAAGACCAGGTCGAGAAATGTTTAATGGCGCACGGCTTTTACGACGTGGCCAAACAGTTTATCGTTTATCGGCAAAAACATTCTCAACGCCGCGCCGCGCAGAAAAAATTGATGGACACTTACCGCGATATTTTTTTTGCCGACTCGGTGAACGTGGATTTGAAACGCGACAACGCCAACATTAACACCGACGCTTCAATGGGAATCATGCTCAAGCTCGGCGCGGAAAGTTCAAAGCATTTCGTCGACAATTACGTTTTGCCCGAAGAATTTGCTCAGGCGGACAAAGAAAATTGGATTCACATTCACGACAAAGATTTTTCGCTTATAACTTTCAACTGCTGCCAAATTGATTTGTTGAAACTTTTTCGCGGCGGCTTTTCCACGGGGCACGGCTTCCTGCGCGAGCCGAATTCAATTCGCTCCTACGCGTCGTTGGCGTGCATTGCCATTCAAAGCAACCAAAACGACATGTTCGGCGGGCAATCAATTAACGCGTTCGATTATGCAATGGCGGAGGGCGTGAAAAAATCTTTCAAGCGGGCGATTCGCGACGAGATTAAACGCGCGGGCGAATTTTGCGACGTTCAAGCGGCGGGTGAAATTGATTTTAACCTTTGCACTTATTCAGAAAAAGAAAATCCCGCTGCCGTCGAAAATTTGGCGCAGGTCGTCGGCGACAAAAAAATCGCGGAGAAAATTTACAAGCTGGCTTGCGCGGACGTCGAAGAGGAAACTCATCAGGCAATGGAAGCTTTGATTCACAACTTCAACACGTTGCACAGCCGCGCGGGCGCGCAGGTTCCGTTCAGCTCAATTAACTACGGTATGGACACTTCGCCCGAAGGCCGCCTGGTCATTCGCGAAGTTTTGAACGCAATCGACGCGGGGCTTGGCAACGGAGAGACGCCCATTTTCCCGATAAGCGTCTTTCAACTTAAAAGCGGCGTCAATTACAACGTCGGCGACCCGAATTATGATTTATTCCGCATGGCGTGCAAAGTCAGCGCGAAAAGACTTTTCCCAAATTTCGTGAACATCGACGCGCCGTACAATTTGCAATACTACAAGCCCGGCGATTACAACAGCTGCGTCGCTACGATGGGTTGTCGCACGCGCGTCATGTCGAACGTCAACGGGCGCGAAGAATCGGGCAGCCGCGGAAATTTTGCGTTCGTGACGATTAACTTGCCGAAGCTCGCGCTTGAATCGAAAGGCGACCTTGAAAAATTTTTTGAGCTCTACGACAAGTACATCACGCTTTGCCACGATTATCTTTTGTTGCGGCTCAAGACGATTGAAGAGAAGCACGTTTACAATTTCCCGTTCCTCATGGGGCAGGGCGTGTGGATGGATTCGGAAAAGCTCAAGCCGACGGACAAAATTAAAAACGTCCTCAAGCACGCGAGCTACTCAATCGGTTTTTGCGGCTTGGCGGAATGTTTGGTTGCGTTAATCGGCAAGCACCACGGTCAAAGCGACGAGGCTCAACAACTCGGCTTGAAAATCGTAAAACACTTGCGCGAAAGAACTGACGACTACACCCGCAGCGAAAAAAGAAATTGGACGACCTTCGGGACGCCCGCCGAATCGACTGCGGGACAATTTCAGCGCGCCAACAGAAAAGTTTACGGCAACATAAAAGGAGTGACCGACCGACCTTACATGACGAATTCGAGCCACGTGCCCGTTTACTTTCCAATCTGCGCGGGCGACAAAATTAAAATTGAGGCTCCCTATCACGCAATCTGCAACGCGGGACACATCGCTTACATTGAAATGGACGGCGACCCGACGAAAAATATTTCCGCGTTCGAGGCTCTCGTCCGCGCAATGCACGACGCCGACATGGGATATTTTTCAATCAATCATCCCGTCGACCGCGACCCCGTTTGCGGCTACACCGGCATCATCGCCAACGAGTGCCCGCATTGTCACAGAAAAGAATTGGTCACGGGAACTTTCCACATCGAACGATTAAAACCCGACGACAAATAAAAAACCCTCCGTCATTCGGCGGAGGGAATTTTTTTGCGGAAAAATTTTTCTTGACTTATCCCTTATAGGGGGTTATACTCCAAATCGTTGAATCAGTAAGATGTTTTTGAATAATTATTTAGGGGGATACGGTTTGGAGGCGAGCGAAATGAATTTTTTAATTTGGACAATGTGTTTTATGGCAATCCCGGCAATATGCTCGGCACATTCGGGAACGTTGATTAATGCTTTTTCAAATTATTTGCCGCTGATAATGCCAATGGTTGTGGGAGCAATCGCTACGTGCAGAAATTACATAAAAAATTTTTTCTCAAGCATTTTGGAATGCTTCAAAAGCAACGCCAAATAAAAAAACCTCCGTCATTTGGCGGAGGAATTTTTTTTTCAATGTTTAAATTTTTTTTCGACCTGCGTGAAGACCAGCGGGATTATAAACAAGATTGAAAAGAACGGCAGGAACGCTTTAAAAAATTTGTAAGCCTCAAGGCTCACGAAAAGTTTCAGCAGAGGATAGACCGCGACAGCTATCACGCCCAAAATCGCAAAGCCGATTATGATTCGCCAAAGTTTGTCTTTCGGCGGAATTTTTGTTTTGAAGTTGATAAATTTTTGCTCAAGGAACCAGCCGAGGAAAAACGCCAGCCCGAAGCCGAGCGCGTCGAAAGCATCGGCGCGTGCCGTGAGCGGGTCGACGATAACTTTTCCGTTCAAAACGTCTTCGGGGTACGGCTTAAAGTACAGCCACAAAAAAACGACCGCGACCGTCGCCAGCCCGCCGATGAAAAAAATAAATTTGCGGTCGTCGTCTTTTCCAATCCACGAGAAAATTTTTTCCGCCGCGAAAAATAATCCGACCGAATAAATTATCGCGAACAAAACATCTTGCGGGGTGTGCACGCCCAAAAAATTTCTGCTGAAAGCGACCGCCAAAACAATCAGCGCGCAGGGAATCATCAGCCACGGCAAAATTTTTCGGTAAAAGAACGCGAAGCCGCCGTAAATCGCCGTGGTGAATTGCGCGTGGCCGCTCGGAAAGGAATACTCCGACGCTTGAGCCATTGCGTCGCCCGAAGGAATCAACGCCGCGTCTTTGAACCACGGACGATAAACGCAAAAAGTTCCTTTGAGCAGCTCGTTAATCATGCGTCCGCATTGAGCGTTGAACAGAAGAAAAATTCCCGCGTGTTTGTTTATGCACCAAAAAAGAACGGCAGGAAGAGCCGCCGTCAAAGCACTTTTCGGCAAGCCGGAGACGAGCGAAAAAAAACTTTCGCCGCCCCAGTCGTTACGAATCTCTTGCAGAAAAATTAAATAGTCTAAATCCACAACGAACCTCCAAAAATTTTTTGTCGCTAAAATTTTTTCGTCGCGCGAACTTCTTCCATGCGCAACGAAATTTCTTCAAGCGAACGACCGCCCGCCGATTCGACTGCCGCAAGCACCGCGCCTTCGACCAAAGGAGCGTCAATCATCTTGACGTTCGGCCTGTCCAAATCTTCCAAAACCATTTCGGTCGTCATGACGGCGGAGCCCATGTCCATGAGAATCATCACGCCGTCCGCCGAATAAACTTTTTCGACCGCCGCGAAAATTTTTTCGTAGCTCGTGCCGAGTTCGCCGTCGTCGAGGCCGCCCGCCGCCGCAAGAGGAGCTTGAGCCGCCATCATCTTTGCAAGTTCGACGACGCCTTCCGCGAGCTTTTGGCTGTGAGAGACGATAACTATTCCGACCATTTTAATCCTCCCGCAAAACTTCCAACGTCGTCTGCAACATAAACAGCGAAGACGTTGCGCCGGGGTCTTGGTGGCCGAGGCTGCGTTCTTTCAAGTAGCTGGCGCGACCTTTCGTGGCGATAATCGTTTTGGTGTATTCGACGCCCGCCGCCGCCGCGTCAACGGCGTCCGTCAAAGCGTCGACAAAATTTTTGCCGCCGCCGAGTCCGTCCTTAAGAGCTTTGAGCGCGGGACAGAGAGCGTCAAGCATCGTCTTTTCGCCTTCGACTGCTTTGCCGCGCATTTTAATTCCGTTGACGGCCGCCTCCAACGCCGCAACAAATTCTTCGGGCGTGAGAGAAGTTTTTCCTTTGCAAGCGTTGCCGGCCTTCATGAACGCCGTGCCGTAAAGAGGACCCGACGCGCCGCCGACAGTCGAGACGAGCTGGGTGCCGACGCCTTTTAAAATCGCGCCGATGTCTTTGTCCGCGAACGTCGGCAATTTTTCTTCGACGCTCTTAAAGCCGCGCGCAAGATTTATTCCGTGGTCGCCGTCGCCGATTTCGTTGTCGAGTTCCGTCAAAAAATTTTTTTCCGCTTCAATTTTTTTTGCAATGGCGGCGACAATCTCCAAAATTTTTTTCGTGTCCATGGCTTACCTCTTGAGCGCGGGAGTGTCTGCGGGCGCGTCGTAAAGTTTTTTCAGTTCGTCGTCGAGCTTGAGCAACGTAAGAGAGAAGCCCGCCATTTCGATTGACGTCATGAAGTTGCCGACCATCGTGTCATAAACTTTGACGCCCGCGGCTTTGAGATAATCTTGCACGAAATTATTTATGATGTAAAGTTCCATGAGCGGCGTCGCGCCCATGCCGTTGACCATGACGACGACTTCTTGATTTTTGTAATCGATGTCGGCAAGAATTTTATCAAGGAGCATTTTGGCTGTCTCGTCGGCCGAAGCGATTTTTTCTCTGTGCGTGCCGGGCTCGCCGTGAATGCCGATACCGATTTCCGCTTCGTCTTCCGCCAATTCAAAACCGGGCTTGCCGGCGGCGGGAACGGTGCACGGAGAAATTGCCATGCCCATCGTCCGAACGTTCGCGATAACTTTTTCGGCAACGGCTTTGACTTCTTCGAGCGACGCGCCTTCCTCGGCCTTGGCGCCCGCGATTTTGTGGACAAGAATTGTTCCCGCGACGCCGCGTCGACCCGTCGTGTACAAGCTGTCTTGAACGGCCACATCGTCGTTGACAACAACGTGGTCAACTTTAATGTCCTCGTCGCCCGCCATGTCGATTGCCATTTCAAAATTCAAAACGTCGCCCGTGTAATTTTTTACGATACACAAAACGCCCGCGTCGGTCGCCACAGCTTTAATGCCTTCAAAAATTTTATCGGGCGTCGGCGAAGTGAAAACCGCTCCGGCAACCGCGCAATCGAGCATGCCTTTTCCGACGAAGCCGCCGTGTGCAGGTTCGTGGCCGCTGCCGCCGCCGCTGACGAGCGCAACTTTATCGGCGGATTTTTTATTTGCGCGGACGACCACGTTGCCGCAGTCGAGCTTGCTCAGTTTGTCGGGCGCAGATTTTACCAGACCCAAAATCATTTGCTCTTCGACGGCCTCAACCGCGTTGATGAGTTTCTTCATGCGAATTCCTCCCAAAAAAACTTAAAGCTTAGCGAAAATTTATCACTAAGCTTGGAGCGTGTCAATCGATATTCCTTGAAAAGATTTTGTCGTCGTGATATTATCTGCGCGGCGGGTCTCGGTGGCCGGCTTCCTCTCGAAAGAGAGGGGGTGATGCCATGACGAAATATGAGATCATCTCGCTGATCTTGCAGGGTGCAACCTTCGTCGCAACATTGCTCAACTGCCTCAACTAAGGCAAAAGCCGCTCGCGAGGCGGCTTCTGAAAGGTTAACCGTTATTGATTAATCGGGAGGAAGTCGACGCGCACACACCGACGACCTGCCATTAAAATTGTCTTCTTCATGCGGGAAAAATTTATCACAAGCTCGCCGATAAGTCAAGGAGTGATTCAAATGATTGTTTATGCGACACACGCGGGCGGAAAATATTTGCCGCTCGTCGAGAGTTTGAAAATTGATTCGTCGACGCCGCGCGGCCTCTACGTGAACTTAACCAACCGTTGCAACTGCGATTGCGTTTTCTGCCTGCGACAAAAAAAATCCATGGCGAAAGAGTCGAGCCTGTGGCTGGAGCGCGAACCGACCGTCGACGACGTGAAAGCCGAACTGGACGCCGCGCCGTGGAAAGTCATCAAGGAAGTTGTCTTTTGCGGCTTCGGGGAGCCGACGATAAGATTGCCGGAGCTCGTCGAGCTTTTGGCTTACGTGAAAAAAATTCGCCCGAAGATGCCGACGCGCCTCAACACGAACGGCTTGGGCGAACTTTATCACGGGCGGGAAATTGCTGCGGACTTTGAAAAAATTTTGGACACGGCGTCAATCAGTTTGAACGCCGCGACCGCCGAAAAATATTTCAAGCTCACGCGCGCGGCCTACGGGATAAAATCTTTCGACGCGATGTTGACGTTCGCCGAGCACATGAAAAATTTTGTTCCGCACGTCGTCTTGACTGTCGTCGACCACGTTACGCCGCCCGAAGAAATTTCTGCGTGCAAAAAAATTTGTGACGAGCGCGGATTAACTTTGCGTGTTCGACCTTACGAGGACAGCTGAAAAATTTTTCGTCGGCTAATCGCGTCAGCCGTTCGTCAACTTTTTAAAAGTTGCGCACGAAAAAATTTCTGCGTGTAAAAAAATTTTGCCGCCACAATTCGTGACGGCTTTTTTTTTTTCGTGAAGAGCGTATTAAAGATTGCTCTTGAAAAATTTTTCAATCTTGTCGAACGGAATGGCTTTCATGTTGTCGTAAAGGTCGATATGATTCGCGCCGGGAATAATCATCAGCTCTTTGTTCGTGCCCGTCAATTTTTTAAACGCGTCCTCGGAAAAATATCTGGAGTGAGCTTTTTCGCCGTGGATAATCAGCACGGGCGATTCGATTTCGCTGCTGTAGCAAAGGAGCGGCATGTTCATAAAAGACAGCGCGCTCGTCGCGTTCCAGCCGGCGTTGGAGTTGAGCGAACGTTTGTGGAAGCCGCGTTTGGTTTTGTAGTAGGCGTAATAATCTCTGACGAACTGCGGCATTTGCGAGACGTCGTCGGGGACGCCGCCCGCCCGCGCATATTCTCCGCTGCGATAATCGGCGGTTCGTTGCTCGTTGAGTTTAACGCGCATTGCCTGACGTTCGCGGGCAATGGTCGCCGCGTCTTTTTCTTTGTCGAAGTAACCGTTGGCAGTGACGCGGCTCATGTCGTACATCGTCGTCGTGACGGTCGCCTTGATTCGAGTGTCAATCGCCGCCGCGTTGAGTGCGAAGCCGCCCCAGCCGCAAATGCCGATTATGCCGATTCGTTGAGCGTCGACGTTCGGTTGAGAGGAAAGGAAGTCGACGGCCGCGCAAAAATCTTCGGTGTTGATGTCGGGTGAGGCAACGAAGCGCGGGATGCCTCCGCTCTCGCCCGTGAACGACGGGTCAAAGGCAATCGTAAAAAATCCGCGCGCCGCCAGCTCTTGAGCGTAAAGACCGCTCGATTGTTCCTTGACCGCGCCGAAAGGTCCTGCAACCGCGATGGCCGGCAACTTTCCCGAAAAATTTTGCGGCTCGTACACGTCGGCCGCCAACGTGATTCCGTAACGATTGACGAAGGTTGTTTTGTGGTGTTTGACTTTGTAATTTCGTGGAAAAACTTTGTCCCATTTTTTTTCGAGTTCGAGTTGTTCGGGCATAACCTTCGGGGTTGGAGAATTCATCGGGTCGAAGACGACGGGAGCCGCGTCCGCCGCCAAAGGAACGCCGAAGACTCCGAGGCACAAAAGAGCCGCCAAAAATTTTTTCATGGAAAGTTTCCTCCTTTGATTGAGCGTAGAAATATTTTTTACGTTAAGGATCTACTTTCTCTTTGCGCGTCCAAAGAGAAAGTAGCAAAAAGAAAGGACGCCTCGCGGGGGCGTTGCTCGTAAGTGTTTTGAACGTGTAGGCAACCCGCAAGCGAATGTGCCGGCAAATTTCGCGTCACGCTCAATAATGCCGGCGGCCGCCGTCCTTGGCGGCCTCAAGTTTCGCAACTCTAGCCGCTGACAGAATTTTTGCTTTGCTTGAAACGATAGACGCCTGCGCCGAATTTAGCTGATAACTTATAGCTGTCAGCTGTCAGATTTTTCCCGTCCAAGGCCGCGCGATAAAGTTTGACGACTTGAGCGGTGACGGCGGACGAATAATTTTGCGCCTCAATCCTCAAAGACGCCGCGCCCAAAAATTTTTCGACGTAAGGCAAAAGACAAAGCTCCTTGCCGAAAAAAATATGCCAACGTTTGAATTGGTCGACGCGCAACTTGTGAACTTCGCCCGCTTCGTCGACAAGCGCGTAATGATGATTCAACTTGTCGGGCGTGGCGAATTCGTCGTAGTCGGGCAGATAAAGTTTGGCGATGTCGTGGTCGCAAATCATTGACTCAATCGCGCCGTGAACGATGACTTCTATCGGCAAGGAAGAATTTTCAACTACGCTCCTAACTTGCGCGAAACTCAATTCAAGGGAAGCCGTCGCTTGAACTGCTCCGAGGCTCTGCAAAAATTCTGCCGCCGCGGGATTGAACACGCTGAACGAAACGTCCGCGAAAATCGGTGCGTCCGTCAAAGTTTTTATCAAAGTCAACGCGCCCAAGTTCCCGACGAGCACGCCGTCAAAATTTATCGCCCGCGAAAAAATTTCTGCCTGCTCCGATAAATCTTTGTCCTTCGATGTTCGCGGCGTCGCCAAAATAATTTTCTTGCCCGCCGCGTGAGTGAACTCGACGGCTTTTTTTAATTTGGCAAGCGTCCACGGTTTGAGCGGCTTGAAAACTTCTCCGCCGACGTAAATTAAATCTGCGCCCGCCTCGACTGCCGCCTGTGCACTTTCAAGCGTCGACACTCGCGCGGACAATTTTGGTTTGGCGGAAGATTTAATCGCGCATTCGGAAGAAAAAATTTCTTTAACTGATTCGTCGTCGAAGGAAGGCTCGACAACCGCGCGGGAAAAAATTTTCGGCTCGCGTTCGCCCGTCGTGCCGATGTCTTTAATCGTCGGCGCACCGAAAGCAAAAGTCGTCGTGAAGTCTCGGACGCGATTGTCATAAAGATTTTTCCAACGCGCCTCGTCGACGGCGTAACCTGTCGGGTCGGCAAGATAAGAATCAATTTCGCGGCGATAAGTCGAAACCAAACGGCGGACAAATTCGGGCGGCCTCATGCGTCCTTCAATCTTGAAACTCACGACGCCCGCTTGAATCAAATCGGGAATGTTTCTGAACATGCACATATCGTTGAGCGCGAGCTTGTACGACCAATCGTTGAGCGTCGCGCCGGTCTCTTCGTCGATAAGTTTGTAAATCCAGCGGCAAGGTTTCATGCAGCGTCCGCGGTTGCCGCTCTGCCCGAAGACAACGCCCGAATGAATGCATTGCCCCGACTCCGCAAAGCACATGTCGCCGTGCATAAAATATTCGACTTCAATGCCCGTGCGTTCTTTTAGCAGTGAAACTTCCGTCAAAGTCAATTCGCGGCCGACAACCACGCGCGTTATTCCAAATTTTTTCAGCAGTTCGACGGTGCGGAAATTGTGCGTGTTCATCATCACCGAGGCGTGCATTGGAATTTTTATTCCGAGCTTGCGGACGAGATTTATAACCGCCAAGTCTTGAACCAAAATTGAATCGGGCTGAATGTCGTTGAGGTAGTGCAAAAATTTTTCGAGCGGCAAAAGTTCTTCCGCGCTGATTAAATTGTTCAGCGTGACATAAATTTTTACGCCGCGCGCGTGAGCAAATTCAATCGCCGCTTTAAGTTGCGCGTCATCGAAATTAAAATCGCTCCTGTGCACGCGCATGTTGAAAGCCTTGCCGCCGAGGTAAACGGCGTCCGCGCCCGCCTCAATCGCCGCGACGAGTGACTCCCATTGCCCGGCCGGCGCGAGCAGTTCGACAGAATTTTTATTTAAAGCCATGAAAAACCTCCTCTGCTAAAAGTTGAAAATTTTTCTTTGCGAAGCCGAGCGACAAAAATTTTTCCAAACTTCCCGATAAATTTTTTCCAGTTCGCCAAGATATTTTTGTCCGTCCATGAGCGCGGAAATTTTTACGTGTTCGCGAAGGCCGACGTGGTACGCGGCGATTAATTCTTTGCGGCGGCTGAGCTGAATCGCTTTCCTCACGTAATCCATCGGGCTGGCGGCAATCAGTTCCTTGATGTCGGCAGAATTTAAAATCGACGCGCCGAGCCGTGCGCCGTGCGTCTTCCCGCGAAAAGTTATGACGGGCACGCCCATATACAAAGCCTCGCAAGTCGTCGTGCCGCCCGTGTAAGGAAACGTGTCCAGCGCAATGTCCACATCTTTGTATTGTTCGAGGTAGTCGGGGCTGTACGGTCGAAACTCCACGCGGTCGAGAGGAAAACTCATCTTGCGGAATTTTTCTTTGACGAGTGCTTTTCCGTCGTCGAGGCTGAAAATTTTTCCTTTAAGAATCAATCGTGAGCGGGGCACGCCGTCGAGAATCGCCCGCCACATGTATAAAACATCGTCGCTGACTTTTGTAAAATTATTGAAGCTGCCGAACGTCACGAAATTATTTTTCAAGACGGGCGCACGAAGTTCTTGGGCGGGCATTTCGCGAATCAAACCGGGCGCATAACAGAAGCAGCACGTGTCGAGTCGCAAAATTTTTTCCGTGAACGTGTCCAAAGAATTTCTTTCGGGCGAACAAATTTTATCGGACAAAAAATAATCAACCGCGCCGAGCCCCGTCGACGCAGTGTATCCGAGCGCGCAAATTTGAACGGGCGCGGGCTTGTGCGCCAGAATCGGCAGGCAGCTGTCTTGCGAATGACCCGACAAGTCAACCAAAATGTCAACGTCGTCCGCGTCGATGAGCCGCGCCGCCTCCGCAGGTTCCTTGCCGATTAAATCGCGCCAGCCGACGTTGAAACGTTTAATCTTTTCCGTGACGAAATCTTTTTTGCCCGTCGAGTAGCACGTCACGGAAAAATTTTCCGCGTCAAAATTTTTAAACAGCGGCGACAAAAAATTTGCCAAAGCATGTTCGCGGAAGTCGGGCGAAATGTAGCCGACGTGAATTTTTTTATCGGCGTCGAAAATTTTTCGCTCGTGAGTGAACGGCACGACCCGCGCGAAAAACGAATTGTACGCCCGTGCCGAATCTTTTGCTTGCGCCGGGGGCACGTCGCGATAATTTTTCAGGAAAAGATGTTTGGAGTAAAGTTCGGCCGCCTGCTCGTTCCTGTCGGTTAAGGTGCTCGCCTCCAGCAGACACGCCGCCGCCCGCGCGGGTTCGTCCGCCAAATAAAATCCGTTCGAGCTCCAGCACAAAGCTTTGAACAAAATCGATTGCGTGACGAAAAATTTTTTCTCCAAAATTTTTTGCGCGGCTTCGTCGGCCGAAGTTTTTTCGATTCGTTTCAAAGAAAATTTTCTGTTGAAGTCGTTGAGCTCGTCGCGCAAATTTTTTAATCGGGCGTGCGCGTCGTTTATCACCGCGTCGAAAAGTTTCAGTTGAGCGCGCAGCTTAAAATTTTTTGCGGCGACGCCGGCCGCCACCAATCGCCCGCGCAAATGATTCGGCTCGACGGACAGCGCGTATCCCGCGAAAGATTCCGCCTCGTCGATTTTTCCCAGGTACAGCGACGACTCCGCCATAATCGCCAAACCGTCCGCAGAATTTTTGTCGACGTCGAAAATTTCGCGCGCGACGGTGCGCATGGATTTCGGGTCGCCGCCCGCCGAAAATTTTTCCGCAAGCGTTACCCAGTTCAAAATTTTTTCGTCCATGTAAATCCTCCCGCGCGATAAATTTTTTTAATCATAAACCAAACGAACCGAATTGACAACAGAAACTTGCCCGCGAAGAATTTTTGTTTTAAAATCGTAAAAAATTTTTTAAAGGAGATGACGACAATGAATCAACGAGGCTTTGCGACGCTGGAAGTAATTTTAATGGTCATGGTCATCGGTATCCTCGCGTCAATCGCCGTGCCGCGTTTCACCTCCGTCACGACAGCCGCCAACACCGCCAAAATTCAATCAGACCTGACGACAATCGACACCGCCATTGCAATTTATCAATTGGAAAAGGGAAGCGACCCTTCCGACATTGCCAACGATTTAAAGCCCTACCTTCGCGGAGCCGCCGACCTCAAGCCGCCGTCGGGAAAATGTTTTATCGAAGGGACGGAATCCAACGTTCCGGAAACAACCTATGCCATAACCACACCCGAAGGGGAAACGGAAAAGCGCGCGACCCTCGGAGGCAACACTGCAGAAAAATTCTACACGCAAAAGAAGAACTGAAAAATTTTGCACATGCCGCGTATTTGAGGCCGCCATGGACGGCGGCCTCGCCCGCGCAGAAGACGTGATGTCTTCACAGCGGGCAACAGTCGGCTGCGGATGGTTGAAACGTTTGAACGATTACGAGCAACGCCCCCGCGAGGCGCCCTTTCTCTTTGTAACTTTCTCTTTGGGCGAGCAAAGAGAAAGTTTATCCGACAAAATAAAAATCATCAATCGGCCGGAACCGAGTCGTAACGTTGAAAAATTTTTGCCCGCGCCGCTTGATTCTGTTGACGCGAAAAAATTTTCTTGATACAATACGCCGCAAGGGAGAAAAATTTTTTTCCGAAGTTCTTAACGTTTTACAAGTAATTGACGATAAAGTTATTAAGAAAATGAACGGAACGACTGCGGCGACTCGTTACGCGTGCGAGACGCGGTGCCCGACGACGGTCGGGACGGCAGCAAGTCTCGTTTGTTTGGCGGCGGAAAGGAAACCGTCGACTAAGGAAAATTTTTTCTAGGAAAGATCAAGGAGGAAATTGCTATGGCAATGGTAGTAAAGAACAACATGAGTGCCGTCCGCACTCTCAACACTCTCAATCAAAACACCAGCGCGCTGCAGAAAAGCTTGCAGAAAGTTTCCAGCGGCATGAAAATCAACAGTGCGCAGGACGACGCTTCGGGTTACGCAATCTCCGAGCGTATGCGCGTTCGTATCCGTTCGCTCGACCAAGCTAACCAGAACACCCAGAACGACTCCAGCTTGATGAAGACCGCGGAAGGCGCAGTCGGCAACACCGTCGAAATCCTCCGCGCGCTCAAAGAAAAGGCAATCAACGCGGCCAACGACTCCAACACCGACGAAGACCGCCAGACGATTCAAAAAGAAATCAACCAGTTCATCGACCAAATCGACGACAACGCTCTTGTCCAGTTCAACGGCAAGTACCTCATCGACGGCTCGAAGAACAACGCAAGCACCACGTCCAAGACCATCCTGCTCAACCAGAGCCTGGACACGAACACCGACATCACCAGTGCGTTGACCGAACTGAACAACCGCGCGGGCGATTCGCTCAGCATCCAGTCGACCGACAAATATCAAATCTCTTGGGTGCAAAACGGCGTCATCCACACGACAAGCGGCAGTGTCGGAACAAACAACTTGTCCAATCTGTTGAACAACCTCACAGTCGGCACTACGATTATCGGCGACCTGCAGAAGACCGATGACACGGGTGCCATTCAGACTTTGTCTGAAGGAAAAGAATTCTTCTCTGAAGTCACGTCTCTTAATTTGACGAACACGGCTATAACTACCACTGATGCCACAACATCTACAATTACAGTCACCTACTACAGCTCGTACGACAGCGCGCAATCTACTGCCGGCTTTGGTGCTCTTACCAGTACAGCTGTGGGTTTCACCGTCGACAGGAAAAATGCTGCCACCGAAGCTCCTGTTACTACGTCAATTGAAAAAACTGCTTGGAATTATGCGCAGCACGCCAGAGATGCCAACGACAAGTTCGACAAAGCTGTTTACACGCCGGACAAGACGGCAGGTTTGTCGGTTGCTGCAACAGAATCGGGCGTGAACGGCCAAATCGCCGGCTTGACAATCAGCATCCTCGACCAGGACGGCAACGTCAAGAAGGCGGCTAACGCGGCTCTCGACCAGTTCAAACAGTATCAACGCGCAGAAAACATGACCGGCGACAAATCGTTGAACTTCCACATCGGCTCGGAAGCAAACGTGGCAATCAAAGTCGGCATGAGCGATATGCGTTCGCAGGCACTCGGCCTTAAAGGCTCCGACGGCCAGAGAATCGACGTCTACACCAAAGAACACGCCAACGCGGCAATCAACGTCATTGAAAACGCGCTGACCAAAGCTCTTGACCAGCAGACGACAATCGGCGCGATTGAAGCTCGTCTCGAATACACCAGCACCAACCTCACGACTTCCAGTGAAAACGTCCAGGCGGCAGAGTCGACGATTCGCGATGCTGATATGGCGAAGGAAATGACCAACTACACCAAGAGCAACGTCCTCTTGCAGGCGGCTCAGGCCATGTTGGCTCAAGCAAACCAGAACAGCTCGGCAGTCCTCAGCTTGCTCCAGTAAACTTAAGCGCGTCCGCACGGGACGCATGTTGTTCGATACTAAAAAGGAACTCGTCGATTTCGGTCGGCGGGTTCTTTTTTGATTGTTGACGCGGGGAAATTTTCTTGATAAAGTTAGAAAAATTTTTTGATTGACAGGAGGATTTGTCATGCGCGGAGTGGATGTTTCCATCTTTAACGAAAATGTCGATTGGCAGGCTTTGAAGGCGGCGGGCATTGATTTTGCCGTTTGTCGTACGGGCTACGGTAAGTCGAACTTCGACGAAAACTTTCAACACAACGTCGAGGCGGCGCACAAAGCCGGGCTCATTTGCGGGGCTTATCATTATTCCTACGCTTTGACTCCCGCCGACGCGATTCAAGAGGCGAACTTCTGCAAAGGTATTATCGAACGGGCGGGCGTCCTCTTGGAGTTGCCCGTTTGGTTGAACATGGCCGACGGCGACAAATACAAAGAACGCCACGCCTTCGACTTCAGCCGCCGCAACGTCACCGCCATTTGCAAAGCCTTCCTTGACGCAATGAAGCCGCTCAACTGCGGAATTTTCGCGCAGCTCTCTTGGCTGGAAGATTTTATCGACTGGCAATCTTTGGGCTGTGAAATTTGGTCGGCGCAGTGGAATTCGGAAGACAACTTCAAAGGGCGCATGTGGCAGTACACGGACGCGCTGACAATCGGCGGACAAACTTTTAACGGAAATATTTTGTACGACAAAAAAGAACAGGCCGTCCTCGGACAGTCGACGGAAGCTCCTGCACAGGCCGCGCCGCAATCAACGTCCGATTTGATTCACAACATCTTGAGCGCGCACGCCAAAGACGAGCCGGCAACCGCTCCGACGCAACAGGAGACGCCCAAGCCGCAGTCGAATTCTTCCGCCGCCATAAACAGCATTTTGTCGAACATTCGGCCGCAGGCGGGCGCAACAAAATCTGCCGCTCAACCTTCCGCCGCCGACAAAATTCACAGCGTCTTATCGAACGTCAAAAACAAAAAATAATTTTCGCCGCTCTCGTGCAACATAAATGTCATTCGTCCTATGTTAATTTTATTGGTTGACAGAAAAATTTCGGGCGTCTATAATGAATCAGCTTGCGCACGAAGAGCGATAAACTTATTGGAGGTATTTAAACATGGCAGTTGGTAAGGTAAAGTGGTTTAGCGCAGAAAAAGGTTACGGATTCATCGCTCGCGAAGAGGGCGACGATGTCTTCGTTCATTTCTCGGCCATCCAAAGTGACGGCTACAAAACTCTCGACGAGGGACAGGAAGTTTCCTTCGACATCATCGAGGGGGAGCGCGGTCCGCAGGCGGCCAACGTTAAGAAACTCTAAGCGTTGAACTGCGAACATCTTATCTGTTAATGGCTTGTTTCCGAGGAGCGTTTGTCGGGAACAAGTCATTTTCGTTTTCGAGAGGAGATGATTTTCATGGCTGATGTGATCGTCGGCAAAACGACAAAAGATAAACTTGTTGCGTATGAAGACAGAACGCAGATTTACGGCTTGGCGGGCAACGACACGCTTATCAGCGACAACAAAACCGAAATGCGATTAATCGGCGGCAGCGGCAATGACGTTTTGCGAATGACAGGCGGCAACGGCACACTTTCAGGCGGCAAGGGCAAGGACACCTTCGAGCTGAATTATTCCGCGTCGAAAAAAATTTCCGCAGTGATTGAAGACATCGACCCGACCAACGACAAAATTCTTGTGACCTTCGACGGCTCCGCCGCTCCGCAACTTAGCTACACCATAAGCGACGGGAATGTTGTTTGGACAGATGACAGCGGTTATTTCAAACTCACGCTGAAAGGCTCAAGCGACGCCGGCGATTACTACGAGGGCGAGGCGCACGAATATATTTGGGACATTTTGAGAATCACGAACGAGGAGCGCGAACAACAAAATTTGGAGGCACTGACTCTTTCGCAGGGCTTGGAAGACGGCGCGTCGATTCGTGCTCAAGAGCTTGTGGAAACTTATTCGCACACACGCCCCGACGGAACGAGTTGCTTTACGGCCGTGGAAAAATCTTATTGGAGCATGGGAGAAAATATTGCCGTCGGACAGACTTCGCCCGAAGAAGTCATGACGGCTTGGATGAACTCGACGGGACACCGCGCAAATATTTTGAACTCCGACTTCACGAAACTCGGCGCGGGTTACGTTTACGATTCAACATCAGAATATAAATACCATTGGGTGCAAATGTTCGGCGGCGATTTAATTTCGTCCGACACGTTGAGCACTGCGAAAATTTTAACGACGACGATAACTGCCACGCGCGGCACTTTGCCCGAAGAGGAGACGGCGACCGTCAACACTGTCCTTGCCGAAGGCAACACTTCAATCAGACGCGGCGGCACTTACACCATCGCGAAAAATTTTTCGGGCAAGATAAGAATCAACACGAGCGACGCCGTGACAATCGACGCGACGAGCGCGGGCAACTTAAGCGGCGTTCAAATCGTGGCTTTCAATGAGAACACAAACTTAACGATAAAAAATTTGAATGTGACGAACGACACGGGCGGCGTGATAACTTTCGGCGCGGGCACAAACAACAAGCTGACACTCGCGGGCACAAACACTTTGAAAACTTCCGACACATGGGCGGCGGTCGTGGGTGTCGGCAGCGGGCTCATTGTCGACGGCAGCGGCGCGCTGAACTTGACGGCAGGCACTCAAGGTTCGGGCATCGGTTACAACTCTTACGGAGACAGCACGGCGAATATCATAATCAAAAACGGTTCGATAACCACTTCGACGAGCATGGGCGCGGGCATCGGTTCGGGTTCAAACGGCTCAATCGGAAACATTTCAATCACGGGCGGCACCGTCGTTGCTTCGAGTGAGTGGGCGGCGGGCGTCGGCGCAGGTTGGAGCGGCTCCGTCGGAAATATTTTGTTCAACGGCAGCAATGACGACGACAACATTTCAGTCAACGGAAACAACGCGACGATTTCGGGCGGCAAGGGCAACGACACGATTAAAAGTAGCGGCTCAAATGTTTTGTTCGTTTACGATTCTGGCGACGGCAACGATTCAATCGCGGGCTTCGACGCAACCTCAACGCTCCAAGTCAGCGAAAATTTTTCTTCCGTAAAGAGCGGCAACAATATCATCGTCACGGTCGACGGCGGCAAGATAACTTTGCAAGGCGCGGCGTCTTTGTCGTCCGCCAACATCATCAAAACAAAAAATGATTCGACGCTTTTAATCGTGACCGACTCGACGAAATTTCCTTTGACAATCGATTCGGCGATAAAAACTGTCGACGCCTCGAACATTTCCAAAGGAACAAAAATCACGGGCAACGCGTTGGCAAATTCAATCGTCGGCGGCAAGGGAAAAGATTATCTCGTCGGCGCGGCCGGCAATGATTCAATCTTTGGCAACGCAGGAAACGATAAACTTTACGGCGGCGCAGGTAACGATATAATCAGCGGCTTCGAAGGCAACGACAGCTTGAACGGTGGCGACGGCAACGACAGCTTGAACGGCGACGACGGTAACGACATCGTCCAGGGCGGCAGAGGTTTCGACACCGTTTACGGCGGCGCAGGTAATGACACCGTCTACGGCGGCGACGACAATGATTTTCTCAACGGCTTCTCGGGCGACGATTATCTTTTGGGCGATGCAGGCAACGACACGCTCGCAGGCTCGG
>CAMJQS010000022.1 GCA_946408105.1 uncultured Selenomonadales bacterium
GGCGATTTTTTCCCGCGACTCCCGCAAAATTTTTTTCAGCGGACGCGAGAGCTTGTAAGCCGACGAAGGATTCGCAAAAAAATTTTTCTGCAGGTCGAACATCAAAGCCAGCGCGTCGTCGTCAAGTTTGGTCGTCGCGGCGTTGTCTGCGTAAATGATTTTATTCAAAGAGTTTGCAGCCGTCATTTTTAAAATCCTCAATCTTGTCCAAAATGTCCTGCGGCTTGACTTCCAAAAAATTCGCCAGGCATTCAATGCAATAAAAATTCTTGGACTTCGCGCCCAAGAGTTTTTTTGTTATGCCGATTTCGTTTTTGGTCAGAGGGTGTTTGCCGCAAGCAATGCAACTGAAATTTTTCTTAGCCAATTAAATTACCTCGAAGCTCGGAATATTTTTGCCGGCGTACTCGGTGTCGAGCAGGGCAAGTTGTTGACGAATCGTCGAACGCATTTGACAAGCACGCTCCAGACAGTAGCGGCCGAAAAATTTTTTGTCGACCTCTTCGGCGCGGCGGACGTTCGGGAAAAATAATTTCAAATACGCCGTTGCAATTCGTTTAATCGCGGCGGTGTCTCGCGTGTCGGCTCTGTCGGGAACTTTAATCAGCTTGTCGACAATCGCCCGATAGCTCACGTCTTCGCGCAACTCGTGGAGGATTGAACAAAAATATTCGGAGTTCAAAGCCCAGCCGCAAATTTTCATGTCGTCGTTCATGCGCGGAATATTCCAGCCCTTAATGAATCCGTGAAAGCGTTCAATCAGCGCGGACTCGTGAAAGACCGTCGGCAGTTCGTCGAACATATTCGCCGCGCCGTCCATATCCATTGTCGCCTTTGCAATATTGCCGCTCAAGACAACTCCCGCGTCGGCAGTGTTGGAATGATTGCCGACCGTGTAAACGCCGTTCTCCAAAAAACCTTTCATGGCGGCGCGCATCTCGTCCGTGTCCTTGAAAGAAATCGTCTGCACCTCGTCCAGCGTCACGAAGTCATTGTAGGCGACGAGACCTTCTTGGCGTTTCTGCATGTCGTAAAACATTTTGGCTCGGCTCATGATTCCGCCGCTCGATAACCAACCGAACCGACTGATTTGCCCGAAGACGTAAGATTTGCCCGTTCCCTTCGGCGCAAGTTCAATCAAATTTAATCGCTTCTCGACGAAAGGCAACAACCGCGTGAGCATGGTTAATTTTTCTTCCTCGTGCTCGTAGCCCGTCGCGTTGTAATCAATCGCGCCCAACAAAATTTCCAGCCACTCGTCGAACGAAAAATTTTTCCGCGCGTCTTTATAAAATTCCAAGTCGATTTTGTACGGGCAAAAATTTTTAAACTTCAGCAGACGAATTTTGCCGGGGATTTTCGGCCGCGCATCATAATCGGGCGGACGATAGCCCAACTGAATCATGCCCCAGACCTCGCGCCCGCCAATCAGTTCGTCTTTGTAAAGGTACCAAACATTTTCGTCAATCATGGTTTCCTTTGACGAAAGCCCGAAGTCTGGCAGAGAAAACGACGCCGCGCCGCTCGCCACGTCGATTTCAACAGAAATTTTCGCCAGCAACTTAACATGCTCGTTGTCCATGACGATGCGACTTTTAATCGCCTTCCAGTCGTCTTTTTTCGGAATAAATCGCCGCACGAAATCGGCAAGTTCGTCCGCGTCAAATTTCCCGTCGGTGTCTTCGAATCGTCGCAAGAGCCAATCGCGCATGAACGACGGCAAACTCAACGCGCTGAAAAAATTGCTGTTCTTCAAATCTTTGTAAACGACCATGTCGGAAAAAATTTTTTTTAATCTGTCTTCCATTGTTCGCCCTCGTCAATCCAAAAGGAAATCAAAAGCTTCGTCCGTCTTTATCGTCGGCGAAATTTTAACTTCGACGTTCGCGCCTTGCAAAGTGAATTCAATCACGGGCACCAAAATTTCTTCGAGCGTCGCGCCGCCGTGAACTTCCACAGAAGCCAATCGCCCGCCCGCAAACCTGTCGTAATTCGCCAAAACCCACCAACCGTTTTCCTCCGTCGCGCAAGGCGGCTTTTCATCAAGCGCGTTTATCGGGCAACAACGTCCGCCGTGTTCGCCGTCGGAATTCATCTTGAATTTATTTTCGTGGCCGAACATGACGGCAAGGCGGCTCGCTCCGTGGTCTGAAGTCAGAATAATTTTTTCGGCGTGATGATTTGTCAGAGAATTTTTTATTTCCGCAAGCACACCGTCAATAATTTTAAGCTCGTCGTCAATGTAAGTCGGCGCACCAAATTTTTCGGGCGAATGCTTCAGCTCATCAAGCGCGGAATTTTTATCGAACTTGTCGCCGCGCCATTCGTCGTAAAAATTTTTGTTCTGCGAAGTGAGCGTCGGCAATTCGGCACGCGCAATTTTAATCGCCGCAGAAAGTTCAAGTTGAATCGCCCGCGCCTTTATGTAACTCAAAAACTCCACGCCGAGCGCGTCCAACCAATAGAGCTTTGAATTTTTGTCCGCGTCTTCCAAAAATTTTTTTCGCGTCTCGAAACGGTTGTAAGGTCTGGTCAGCGCAAGCTCCCGAACGTGATTTTTAAAATCTTCGTCGTTGACGTTGCACAGCTTAATTTTTTTGTATCGCCGAAAGTAAGTTGTAATCTCCGCGTCGCCAAAATCGAAGTCCGCCAAGTAATCGTTCATCGCAGGATAATTTTTCTTGAAGGCGTCGGGAATTTTTTCTTTGCCCTGAACGGTTTCAATCATCGCGCGCCGCTCCTCGGCGGTGTTGTCCGTCAGATATTTCACGGCGTCGGGAAAATTTTTCAGCCGCTCAAGATATTCCGTAAGATACGACGACGAAATATTTTTGACGGCCGCTTTCCGCAGCGAATAAAATTCCTCAAAAATTTTTTCGTCGTCCACGGCGAGCAGCGCAAGGAACAAATTTTTTCGATACGCCTCGAAGTTCGCGGAATCGGCAAAGACGAATCGCAAATACGGATTGGAAATTTTTTTCTTGAAACCTGCCGCGAAAGTCCTCCAATGTTCGGGCGGATACCCGTCGCAGTTTTCGTCGAAGAAATATTCTTGCCACTGCGAATCGTTCAGCGCGTCGGGCGAAATGTTGAAGTGCGGCTCCCGATTTTTTATCGCGTCGTAAAAATTTTTTATCTCCTTGACGTTCACGAGCGGCAAATTTGTCTGCACGCTCACAAAATTTTTTCCGCGCTCCGTCAGCTTCAACAGTTCGGAAAAATTTTTGGCGTCAGTCGGAAAATTTATCGCGGGAGTATATTTCACGACAGAAAAATTTTTCGTGCCCTCGACGCGGCAAATCTGATTCGTGCGAAATTTAAAATCTTCGTCGGCGAGACTCTCCAACAAATTGGCAACGCCTCGACAGACGAAGATAACTTTCCGATTAAAATTTTTGTCCTGCAACGTCCGCAAAATATTTTCTTGCCCCGTGAAAAAAATGTACTCGCCCAAGCCGAAGAAAAACGCGTCACGTGTCAGCGCGTTCAGTTTGTCGATGAGCAAATCCGTATCAACAAAAAAATCGCCCTCGCAAAAGTCCGAGATATAAATTTGCTCGAAGTCGCCAAAAAATTTTTTGAATTCCGCCGCGCCGTCCGAAATGACAAAGTACGGGCGCAAAGTGTCACGGCTTAAGTAAATGCGAATTTTTTTTGCGGCGTCCTCCACACTCAAAATTTCCACGCTCATGACTCCCTTAAAAGTTTCAAGCCGACTTCAAAATTTTTATTCAGCAATTCAATCAAAAGATTTTTCGCGTCTTCGTTGGACATGCGCATAACTTTCGCAATTAATTTGTCGTAAGCTCCGCCGCTGAAATATTTGTTCTCGGAAAATTTTTTAACGATTTCTTTCACACGAAAATTATTGTACCACTCGTAAGCGTCGCCGCGAAATTTCAACTCCAGCTCGTTGCGAACTTCGTCGTTGTCGTCAAACAAAACGCGATAATCTTCGTCGATAATCGTCTTGCGGAAAGCCTCTTCGATTTGTCGTTCGTCATGGAGCGCGGCGAAATATGACGGGCGTTTTTCAAGATAATCAATCGCGTCGTTCACGTCTTTGGCGTCGGGAGAATTTGCCATGAGCGTACGGAAAATTTTTTTTACGGAGTCTTGCTCGGCTTGCGGCACCATTGCCAAAATCGGCGTGCGATGAACCTTCGACCATTCACGCGGCGAATTATTTCCGACCATTTCGCGCCACAGATCCACGAGCTTATTTTTCAGCTGCTTGCTTTTTATCCTCTTCGCGAAGTCATCAACATTTTTGTGATAGCGACCGGGCGAATCGGTGAACGAACTGTTCGGCAGACAGCTGTGCAATTCGTTAATTTCCTCGTCGTTCAAGCCGGTCAGCTGATAAGAATATTTGTCGCGCAAAATTTTTAGCGGCTCGGAAAGCGCGTCGCGAATAATTTCGGCGTCGTCGATAAGAAGGCATAAAAAAAAATCCCGTTTGCTTTGCGGAATCTCGCCGCGTTCGGATAATTCTTTCAGGAGCGCGAAGAAATTTTTTATCTTCGGATAATAATCGCCCATCACGTCGGCGGGAATTTTCAAATTGAATCGGCAATAGTCCGCCCAATTTTTTACGCAAGCACCAAGCGATTTTCCGTCAATGCCGAACGTTTGACTTTCAGCGACAATCTTCCAATCGACAATCAATTTTTTCAAATCGTCCGTTGCGGTCTCTTTATCGTGCAGCCAAATGCCGTCGCCCGAAGTGATTCGCCGCTGACATTGCGCAACTGGATTTTCTATTCCGATTTTCTGCGCCAAGTCAAAAATTATTCCGTCCTCAAAAGTTTGCAGGAAGGCGGTAAAAATTTCGCGCCCCTTTTGCTCCGTCAAAAAAATTTTCAAGTCGTGGAAGACGGCAGGCTTGTTCGACAAAAAAAGTCCCGCACGCTCCGCCAACGCCGAGACGCTCACCGCTTGTTTTGAGTTGGCAATTTCAGTCAACAGCTGCAAAAAATTTTTGTAATCGTTTTCCGCCGCGTCGACGAAGCACCAAAGAGGATAGCCCAAATTTTTTAGTTTCAAGCGAAGTTTTTGCGCGCTCTGCTCAACGGAAATATCTTCCGCCACGCCAAAAATTTCCGACGCAAACAACATGAACTGCCGCTGATTCGGCGACATGATTTCAAGATATTTCGGGCGATAATTTCTGACGGGAGTCTGTGCTTGCTTGATGCTTTCGCCGATACATTCCGCCAACTTCGCAACGCTCATCGTGCCGCCCAAATTGCCGTCGATACTCGCGCTGAATCGGTACGGGTCGTCGGCATATTCTTTCAGCAGAAAACCCGTGAGGTACGCATAAATATTCAGCGGCATGAATCCGCGCTCAAGCAAAAACGCAAAAATATCGTCAAAGGAGACACTCGAATTTTTTTCAATCTCGTCTTTAATCAGCGCGTCGAGTTCTATTTTCAAGCGCGAAATGCTCGCGTTGGGATAAACTTCCCAATATTTTTCGGACATCTGCCACGCGTCGCGCAAAACAATTTTTATCGAATTCGCTTTGAGCATGGAAAATTCTTCCTGCTTTATTCCGGCTTCAGAAAGTTTTCGCAGATTCGTAGACAAAAAAAGCGTGTCGGTTATGTTGGCGTTGTCGAAGGAATAAGGGTAGAGGCGGCGCACGTTCTCTTTAAGTTCGTCGGTGATTTTGTCCGCGCTTTGGCAAGAAATTCCTCTGCGCTCGTCGCTGTCGTTTTTCGTCGCGGGGTAGCAGACAAAAGAGCCGTTCGCAAAAGAGTTGTACCACTCCTTGAGACAATCGGCGGCGTTGTTTTTCATTTTGTCGGCGAGGGAAGGTTCTTTGTTGCGCCAATATTTTTCGTTGGCAGAGTTTTCAACCCAGCGCGTAAAAACTTCGCGGCTTATCAAATTCGACGAGGCGTCAATAAAAAAAAGCCTGTGATAACGTTCGTTGCGGAGCGCGCCGCCGATGAGATTGTAAATTTTATTCTGCTCGTCCTCGTTGCGGGCAAAACAGACGACCGCTTTGATTTGATAATTTTCTTTTTCGTTCGTGATTCGATTTATCGTCAGCGTGAAGTTATCGGCGGTCACGGCGTGCAAAACGTAGCGGAATTTTTGCGATGCCGTAAGAGTTATCGTTTCAAGCAAGCGGGCACTTTCGACAAGCTCGGCAGTCCTCACGTTGTCGGCGACAGATTTTTTCAGCCGTTCAATTTCCGCGAAGTCGCCGCCCAATGCCATTGCCGCGAAAGTATCAGCTTCGCCCGGCCTGCTCGGTTTCTTGAATAAAATTTCCTTGCGCAACAAATCGTTGGCGATAGTGACGGCGCGTCCGTTTTCCATGTCGGCGACGCCGGTAAACGCCAGCTCCAAATTTTTTTCTGTCGGTCGAAAAATTTCAACGTTGCCGCCCGATTCTTGGTCAATCGCCTGGAAAAGCAAAATCGTTTTCAAGACGGTCTGTTCGTCGAGGCTCAACTTGTCTTTATTAATCGTATAGGAGTCGAGAATTGCGCGAATTGACGGTTTTAAATTCATGCGCCCGACGTTGCCGCCGTGTTCGTCCGTGCCGCTCTCATAAAAAAAATTCCACAGATAATTTATCGTCAAAAGGTCGCCGTCTTCGGGACTTTTCGTCGCGATAAAATCTTGGAACGCTTTGATATTCGGGTCGCTGTTCTTTATAAAATTAAAAATACTCCGCTGATTGGAGGCGAAGTATGACGCAAGATTTTTCAGCAGAATCACGGTTATCGGGTGAATCGGCAAAATGTCCGTCAAAATTTTTTCGTCGCGAAGTTTAACGTAATCCATGACGACTTTTCGCGGTTCGGCAGTTCGTTCCCTCAGCGCGGCGGAAATATGTTCCCATTCATTTTTGGCAACGTCTTTGACTTTCAGTGCGTGCCCGACGAGCTCAAGCGCAATGTTGTCGGGCATGGTAATGTTCATGTGATTGAATCTGTCGCTGACAATGCGGAAGGCCTGGTCGCCTTCGCCGGTTAAACTTTGTGATTCGTGCGTTGCAATGATTAAATAAAACGGCGCGATATTCGACAGCTCCGCCAGCCGCTGAAATTCGTCGAGGTTATTACGGTTGTTGCCGAAGAACTTGGAGAATTCGTCCCAAAATAAAACAATCGCCTTCAAGTCATTTTCGGCAATGACTTCGGCAATCCATTCGGTCAACTCTCTCATATCGATATCAAATGCGCGGATACCTTCGCGCTCGCCGAGTTTCAAAATTTCTTCGACAAGCTGTGATACCGTCGCATTGGGATTTTTCAGCCGTTCTACAATTTCTTCTGCCGACCTGCCCGCCAAAGTCGCGCTCATTCTGTATTCGGGCTTTTGAATTTTGGCGCGGAACATTTCCAGATTAGCTTTGTCGGTTTCCAGCCAATTTGCGATTTTCCCGCGAAGAGTTTTTGCGCCGTCGAATTTGCAACCGTTCTTTTTGAGCGCGGCGGTCAAACTCTCGAAGACCGCGAAGATTAATTTTTGCGTGGAAGTGATTTCGCCGGTGGCGTAGCGGGCGGCCGTGATGACTTTGCCGTTGCGAATGGCGCGGAGGCGTTCGCGCAAATCGATTTCGTCGCGCAAGTTGTCGTACTCATTAAAATAGGCGTCGAAGTCTTCTTCAGGACAGGACAAAAGATTTTGCATCATCCAGAGTATACGCGATTTGCCCGTTCCGTAGGAGCCTTCAAGCCAAAGACTTTTCTTATCCGTCCGCGACAACGCCCGTTCCGTCAACTTCAACAGCGCGACAATATCTTTGTGCGGGAAAGTGTATTGCCATTTGTTTTTCGGGTCTTTAATGGAGCTTTCGTTGATTTCGGGATAATAGCCCTCATCTATAACGAAGTACTCAAAATATTTGGTTGGTTCATATGTCAACGCCTTCACTCCCTCCTCAACGATTAAACAAATTCAAAACGTCCTGCGAAGTTTTTTCCGCCACGAGCGAAATTTTTTCAAGGTCGTGCGTGAACGTCACGCTGATGAAGTCGGGATAATTTGCCGACAGCCCGTTCAAAAACTGTTGCATTTCTTCGCGCTCAAGCCCGAAAAGTTTTGACGGACTGACGCCCGCAGAATCCGAATCGCTCATCAGCCGCGATAAGTTGAATTGATACCAGCCGTCACTTGCCTCCGCGAATTTGTACAGCGCATAGAGGATAACTCGCCCGTCGTCAATCTTTGCTTTGGTGCGCTTCAGCATCGAAAGATTTTTTCCGTCGCTTGTCGTCGTCCCGAAATTTAATTCCGTGCCGAGCGGAGTTTCACACAGCCGCCCAAACGCTTTGACGATTGACTTTGAATCTTTAGCAGAAACTTCGACTGCTTGCAGGCGTTCTTCGACAACTTTGCGAGAAATCCTTTCACCAACGGAAAAATTTTCTACATACCAGCGCATTTGCGGATTGTTGTAAACGAGATTGACGAGAATCAAGCCCCAAGCCGTCGCCGTGTCCCAACCGATTTTCTTGACGAGTTCGGTAAATTCGGTGGCGTTTTTACTTTTCCTGTCCGCAAGTTCAGCGTCAAATAAAAAACGTTTGAAGTATACAAGTTGATTCTTGCCGAGTTGATTGTCTTCAAAAAATTTTTCGGGTTCGGCAAAAAAATTCTTTAGCCAACTCGTCAAAGGTGCGTGGTCACCCAAATTGTTGATACTTTTCATGACGTAACCCTCACTTATAAAAAATCTTGCTGAATTATATCTTATGCACCCCATTTCAATGTTATGGCACTGAAGACAATGGACGCATTTTTTTTCGTCGATATGCAAGCCGTCTTTGAAAGAAATTGCGCCGTGTCTGCAATTTGATTCGCAGACGCCGCAACCGACACATGCCGCTGCCTTGTGAAAGACCGACTTAAAAATTTTCATGGCGGGCGTTTTGTCGTAGACGGCTTTGACTTTCGCGACGACGCTTTTATCTTCGGCCTCGTGAACTTCGTAGGGAAAAGGAACTTCGCCGAGAGTTTTAATCCATTCGCGCCAGTCGGTTTTGGGAGCCGTGACGGTGATGTAAAAATAATTGCCGAAAATTTCTTCGCGGTAATCGGTCACGGGATTTTTTAAATCTCTGCCGGTTTTCCGATTTACCCAGCCGCCGTTGGTTATATAAGAATCAATATTTTCGTCGGCGACGTTCGCACTTATATAGTTCGTAAATTTTTTCAACTCGTCGGGGTAAGCGTAATTGCGAAAAAAATCCGCTCTGCCGTTCGTCATCGGGCAAAGCAGACAACCGGCGCGGGAATTTCCTTTCTTGTAGGTTTCGTTAATGGGCAGGCCGTACATGAAGATATACAACCAAATTTCTGCCGAGCTCCATTCCAAAATCGAGTTGTGAGAAAGTTGCCCGCGCTGTTTCATGCCGACGTTTTCCACGTCGTAGCCCGAACGCTTGACGCTCTCTTGAGCACGGACGCCGACGAAATCTGCTCCGACAAAATCAGGCTTGTTTAAAATTTCGCGAATCTTTAAAGTTTGCGGCGCGGCTTTATGGACGCTGCAACACCAGCGCAGGTTTCTTGACGGCGGGCCGAAAAGTTTCCAAGTTTCATCGGGCAACATCTTCGAGGCGGCGCGATAAAAGCCGATACCTTCAGCTTTGCATTGCTTTTCCACTTCGTCGACGATTTTGTACGTGTCGGGAAATTCCATGTGAGTATCGCCGAAGACGACAATAAAAGACGCCTTTGGCAGTGTGTGCTTAACCAAATCGAGCAGGACAACGGAATCTTTGCCGCCGCTGAACGCCACGTGAAAACAATCCAGCCGATTTTGATAACGCCGCCAATAATTGTAAATGCGCTTTATGGTCGCCTGTCGCAAATTCTCCATAAGCTCAAAATTTTTCTCGGACATCCTTTTTAAATCGACGGGCAGAAGCGTTTCACCTTGCGGCAAGCCGTCATCTTCGACGAACTCAAGCGCGGGCTTTTCATAAAGAGAGCCGCCCTTGACGACGGCAATTTTTTTCCCGCGATAAAAATAGTTGCCGGCCTCCGCCCAAAGATACGGCACGTCATTTTGATTTTCGTAATGCCACCGGCTGTCGAAACCCAAAATATTCATCTCTTCGGCGTAAACGGGACGCGGCTCCTTGGACATTTGCGCTTCGGTGTCCGTCAGCAACAGTCCGCCGGTTTCTTCGTCGAAAGTGTAAACGTGCATTTTAACGCCTCTCATCAATCATTTTTTGCGCCCGCGCGATAATTCGTTCATTAACTTTGCCAATGCGTCTCGCTCTGTAGCCTTTGTCTATCAAAAAATTTTCGACGGCAGATTTTTCGAGCGGAATTTTTTCTTGGACAACGACCGCCGCTTGAACGTCGAGATAATCTTCAAACTTCATCGACTTGGGATAAATCGCGCCGACGTTCGCGCTGTTGGGCGCGGGGTTGTGGAAAAAATATTGTCGGCTGAATTTCCTTAAAAAACTTTCCAGAAGAAATAAATTCCATGAATAGCCCGCGACCGAAGGAAAGCCCGTGAAGCTCGTGACGGCGCGCAGAGAAATAATTTTTCCTTTGACGAAAATTTTTAATGCGTTGTCGATTTCGTCAACGTCAAAATTTATCAGCTCATCTTTGACGAAAAAATTTTTATCGACGCGAATCATCGTTTCATACGCGGCATAAAACACCACAGAGGGTATATCGTTCAAAGTTTCGTCCAAGGCGAAAATATCTTTGACGGCCACTTCGTTTTTGTCGGCGATAAATTCTCTGATGCGTTCAACGATACCCGAAGATTTTTTTCTGCCGTCAACAGTTTTCTTAAAAAGTTTTTTGCCGCGCCGAGTAAAGTCTTCGGCGAAAAATTTTTCACAGATAATATTGCGCAAAGTTTTTTCGGCAAGCTCGGGATTGAGCGCGAAGTTTGAATCCAAGCTGTAATCTTCGGGCAGGGCACAGCCGTCTTTTTCGATGTGGAAAGAAATTTGCCGCTTAGCGTCGTTAATCTCGTCGGTGTCGAATTGAATTTTGGAAACGGGAATAAATTTGCCCGCGCTCGTCGACAAATATTTTTTTGTTTCGGAGAGCACCGCCAAAATTTTTTCGGGCGGCACGTAAGGCAACTTCTCTTGCAAGTCGTCAAGCGACAAAGAATTTTCTGCCGCCATAAAAATTTTTGCAATCATGTAATCAAGGCGCGTCGTTCTCTTCGCCAAACAAAATTCATCGAAATAAAAATGCCCGCCGACGGTCTGTAAAATTTTTTTCAAGACGTCGGGCGAAAAAATCCGCAAGGCAGAAAAAAATTTTGAGTGTCTCTCATGAATTTTTGTGTAGTAGGCGATTGAATGCGTGCTTAAAATTTCGTTGAGGAGGCGGCGAATATTTTCTGCGTTGTCGTCGGAGATAAAATAAAATCGTCCGCCGTCCTCGATTCCGTTTGCACGAATGATTTCGATAACAAAATCCCGCGAGACATTTTCGCCCGAATAATTTGTTGAATAAATCTTCCGAACTTTGTTTGTGTCGATAAAGTCATCGCGTATTCCGTTTTGAAAATGTTCTTTTATAATCTCAAGAACTTTTTTTGCAGCGTCTTCAGTAAAATTTTGCATGGCATGTCATCCTAAGCATTGAATATCAAAAAAAATTTTTCGTGTCGAGAGAGTATAACAAATAAATTTCCGTCTGTCATGAAATTTTAAAACGAACTTGACGCCCGACGGAAAAATTTTATGGTAAAATGCACAAAGCTTAAATGATTTTCAAAAGGAGAGCTTGCACTTGAACTTGAATGACTTGGGAGCAGGAAAATTTAATTCGAACTCGGACGACTTCAGGCTGGTCTTGGAGGCGTACAGAATAAGCGCGGCTTATCTTTTTGAACTTTTTCCCGCCGTAAATTCTTCGCTGATAGAGCCTTTGCCGCACCAAATTTCAGCGGTGTATGAAACAATTTTGTGCCGGCATCCGTTGCGTTTCGTTTTGGCGGACGACCCCGGCGCGGGCAAAACAATTATGGCGGGTCTGCTGATTAAAGAACTGATGATTCGCGGCGACGTAAAGCGTTGTTTAATCGTTTGCCCCGGAACGCTCGTCGAGCAATGGCAAGAAGAGCTGCGGCAAAAATTTCATCTGCGCTTTGAAATTTTAACGAACGAAAAGCTTGGGCAAGTCGGCAACATTTTTTCGGAGGCGAATCAGTGCATCGTCGGCATGGACGTTTTGGCGCGGAATAAAAATTTTCAAGAAAAATTGAGCTGCACGGCTTGGGATTTAATCGTTTGCGATGAGGCTCACAAGATGTCCGCCACGATTTCCGGCAACAAAATTAATTACACGAAACGTTTTCGGCTCGGTCAACTGCTCGGAAAAATCACGCGGCATTTTCTTTTGCTGACAGCCACGCCACACAACGGCAAGGAAAAAGATTTTTATCTTTTCATGTCGCTTATCGACCGCGACCGCTTCGAGGGAGTCAAGCGAATTAAAACTTCTCTCGACGTTTCGGATGTCATGCGTCGGCTCGTCAAAGAGGATTTGTTGACGTTCGAGGGCAAGCCGCTTTTCCCCGAACGAATCGCTTACACCGTCAACTATTCTTTGTCGGCAAATGAAATTGAACTTTATCGGCGCGTGACGGATTACGTTTCAGACGGCTTCAATCGGGCGGAACGACTGAGCGGCAGCAAGAAAACTTCGGTCGGTTTTGCCATGACGATTTTGCAGAGACGCTTGGCATCTTCGCCGCAAGCAATTTATAAATCTTTGGAGCGCAGAACCGAACGCCTTCAAAAAATTTTGTCCGAAAAAAATTTCGCGGGCGATGACGAAAAAATTTTTGACGCGGAAGAATTTGATGAGCATGAAGATTTTCCGAGCGGCGAATTTGAAATTAAAGAAGACGAATTGGCAACGCGCGCGACCGCCTCTCGAACACGCGCCGAACTGCTCAACGAAATTAAAACTCTGCAACGACTGACCGAGGCCGCAAAAAAAATTTTCCGCGGCGGCGAGGACAGAAAATGGCGCGAACTTTCCGAGCTCCTTCAAGACAACGAAAAAATTTCGCGCGGCGAAAAATTAATCGTCTTCACCGAACACCACGACACACTCGATTATCTTCAGCAAAAAATTTCTTCGCTGTTCGGGCGCAATGATTCCGTCGTCGCAATTCACGGCGGACTTTCTCACGAGGAACGCCGCAAAGTTCAAGAAAAATTCAAAGCGGACAAAAATATTTTCGTGCTCTTGGCGACGGACGCCGCCGGCGAAGGAATCAACTTGCAGAACGCGCACTTGATGATTAACTACGACTTGCCGTGGAATCCGAATCGCTTGGAGCAACGCTTCGGGCGCATTCATCGAATCGGGCAGAAAAAAATTTGTCATCTGTGGAACTTGGTCGCGAGCGAGACGCGCGAAGGGCAAGTTTATCATCGGCTCTTGAAAAAATTGGAGGAGGAGCGCGAAGCTCTCGGCGGAAAAGTTTTTGACATCCTCGGCAAAATTTCTTTCGACAATAAGCCGCTGCGTGAACTGTTGATTGAGGCCGTGCGCGCGGGCGACGACCCGAAAATTATTCGGCGGCTCGACAGCGTGGTTGATAAAAGTTTCGACGCGGCGAAGTTGAAAAAAATTTTTCGCGAACGCGCTTTGACGGAAGACGTCCTCGGCGTCGACAAAGTTTTGGACATCAGCCGAACCATGACGCGCGGCGAGCTTCATAAACTTCAGCCGTACTTTGTCGAAAAATTTTTTCTTGCGGCGTTCGAGAAATTGGGCGGACAAATTTTCAAGCGCGGCAACGGCCGTTACGAAATTACGCGGGTGCCCGCCGAACTTCGCGGCGAAGGCGTCCAAAGAACTTACAAGCGAATTTCTTTCGACAAAGACAAATGCAACGGCGGCGAACTTTTGGCGGCGGGGCATCCTCTCTTGTCGGCGGTGACGACGCGGCTTTTAAAAAAGTTCGGAGAAGTTTTGCGGCAAGGAGCAATCTTTATCGACGACGACAACGACGAAAAATTTTTGCGTGTGCTCTTCTGCGTCGAGGAAAAAATTTCTGACGCGCGCCCGCAAATTCTCTCAAGGCGCGTGCACTTCGTGGAAATTTCGGAGGACGGACGAGCCTTGCCGAAAAATTTTGTGCCGTACATGGATTATCGTTCGCCGACGAGTGACGAGCGACAAAAAATTTTGACGGAAATTAAAAACGCGCAACGACTTGATAAAAATTTTGAAAAGCTTGCCGTCGAATTCGCGATTGAAAATTTCATCGAGCCGCAACGTCAAAAAATTTCCGCGCAAAAAAAATCTTATCTCGACAAACTCGAACGCGAAGTCAAAACGCGGCTGCGCAGTGAAATCAGTTATTGGGACGACCGAGCCAACGAATTGAGCGCGAAGGACAAACTCAACGCCGAAGCCGCAAGACAACACGCCGACGAATTCGAAGCGCGACTGAAACAACGGCTTGCGGAAATTTCTTTGGAGCGGAAAATTTCTGCGGCCGCGCCCGTCGTCATTGGTGCCGCGTTGATTGTCCCGTGCGGTTATCTCGAATCGTTCGCAAAGAATTTTTCGCCCGACGCTCAAGCCCGTTCACGCGTAGAAAAAATCGCGATGGCCGCCGTAATGAAAATCGAACGCGAACTTGGCAACGAACCCGCCGACGTGAGCAGCGACAACTGCGGCTACGATATCGAATCCGCCGAGGCGAACGGCCGCTTGCGTTTTATCGAAGTCAAAGGGCGGGCACGCGGAGCCGCAACCATAACCGTGACCAAAAACGAAATCACAACCGCTTTGAACGCGCAAGAAAATTTTATCCTCGCGGTCGTCATCGTCGACGGCAACGCGGCGCGCGTCGTCTACATCAAGGAGCCTTTCACGCGGCCGCCCGACTTCCACGCAGTCAGCGTCAACTACGAAATTTCTTCGCTCGTCGGGCAGGGAAAAATTTTGCTCGAACGAAATATTTTGGCGGGTGATTGAGATGAAAAAATTAATCGAAGTGGCACTGCCGCTCGACGTGATAAACAAAGCGTCGGCGCGTGAAAAATCAATTCGGCACGGACACCCCTCGACGCTTCATCTTTGGTGGTCTCGTAAACCGACGGCAACGGCGCGGGCAGTTTTGTTTGCGTCGTTGATTGATGATCCTTCCGAACACGCAGAAAAATTTCCGACGGCCGAAGCTCAGCAGGCCGAACGCGAAAGACTTTTTAAATTAATGGAAAAGCTCGTGCAGTGGGAGAGCAGTGGCGACGAAAAAATTTTTGAGCGCGCTCTCGACGAAATAAAAAAATCTGTCGGCGAAGATTTGCCCGCGGTGTTCGACCCGTTCGCGGGCGGCGGAACAATTCCGCTTGAGGCTCAACGTCTCGGCTTGAAAGCGTTCGCCGCCGACCTCAACCCCGTGGCCGTCATGATTAACAAAGCGATGATTGAGTTGCCCGCGCAATTTAAAAATCGTCCGCCCGTCAATCCCGACAAAAATTTAATCAGCACGTGGCGCGGCGCACAAGGTTTGGCCGACGATATTCTTTATTACGGAAAAATTTTGAAGCGGCTCGCGTTTGAACGGCTCGAAAAAATTTATCCGAAGGCCGACGGCAAAACGGTCATTGCCTGGCTGTGGGCGCGCACCGTCACTTGCTCCAATCCCGCGTGCCGTCATCGTTTGCCGCTCGTGCATTCGTTCAAGCTGTCGACAAAGCAAAAAGTTTTCGTCGAACCGATTGTCGACGGCGATAAAATTCGTTTTGAAATTCGCGAAGGCGACGACGCCCCCGAAGGCACCGTCAATCGAAACGGCGCGCGCTGTCTGTTTTGCGGCTCGACGGTTCCGCCGGCTCACGTCCGCAACGAGGGCAAGGCCGGCCGATTGGGCGCGCAACTCATGGCCATTGTCGCCGGAGGTTTGAACGGCAGAATTTATCTTGCGCCCGACGAAGACCACGAAAACATTGCGGCAGTCGACGCGCCCGAAGATTTCCCGAACGGCGAACTGCCCGACAAAGCTTTGGGCTTCCGCGTGCAAGAATACGGCATAACCGAATGGCACCAACTTTTCACGAACAGACAGCTGACCGCGCTCATGACGTTCAGCGATTTAATTTCCGAAATCAAAAAGCAAATCATCTCGGACGGCGGCGAAAAAATTTATGCCGACGCTCTCTCCGTGTACTTTGCTTTTTTAATTGACCGATTGGCAATGTTCGGAAATTCAATGAGCCATTGGGACGTTACGCGCGACGGCGTTGCTCAAATTTTTGGTCGACAAGGAATTTCCATGAATTGGGATTTTGCGGAGGCGAATCCGTTTTCAAACTCAAGCGGCTGCTTCGACAACATGCTTGATTGGATTTATAAAAGCGTCAAAGAATTACCCGCAAAAAAAATCGGCGAAGTTTTTCGGCACAGCGCGCTGGAAAAATTTTCGTTGCCGCCCGTCATGGTGTCGAGCGACCCGCCCTATTACGACAATATCGGCTACGCGAACCTGTCGGAATTTTTTTACGTGTGGATGCGCCGCCCGCTGAAAAATATTTATCCGCAACTTTTCGGGCGCATGACGTTTGAAAAAACTTCCGAGCTTATCGCGGAGCCTGCCCGCTTTGAAAACGACAAGACCGCCGCGAAAAAATTTTTTGAAGACGGAATGTTTCTGGCCTTGAAAAATATTTTTGAAGTTGCTCACGAAAATTTTCCCGTGACGATTTATTACGCCTTCAAGCAACAGGAAAAAGAAATCGGCGGCTCGGCGTCGACGGGCTGGGAAACAATGCTCACGTCGTTGATTCGCGCGGGCTTTCAAATCACGGCGACTTGGCCGATGAGAACGGAACGCCCGGGACGAATGCGCGACAATGATTCAAACGCGTTGGCGTCGTCGGTGGTGTTGGCCTGCAGGAAACGCCCGCCCGAAAATAAATTCTTCGACAAAAGAGAATTCATCCGCGCGCTCAAGTCGGAATTAAAAATCGCGCTGGCAAAAATGCAGCAGGCGACAATCGCGCCGGTTGACATGGCTCAAGCGGCAATCGGGCCGGGCATCAGCGTTTATTCGCGCTACGAAAAAATCACGGACATGGCGGGCGACGAGCTGACGGTGCGCGACGCTTTGAAAATCATCAACGCGGAACTTGCAGAATTTTTCGGGACACAGACGGGACGCTTGGACGCGGCCAGCCAATTTTGCGTGGACATTTTCACGCAGAGCGGCTTCAACGAAATTCCTTTCGGCGAGGCAGATGTTTTGGCGCGAGCAAAAAATATTTCTGTCGGCGGGCTGGAGGATTCGGGCGCAGTCATTTCTTCGCGTGGACGAGTTCGCTTGAGAGACCGCGACGAAATGCCCGTGCTCATCGAAAAAAATTTGAACGAAGCGTGGCTGAAAATTTTGGTCGAGGCGAATTGCGCGTGGCTTTGGGTTCAAAGCTTGGTGTACGCCTTCAAGAAAATTGGAATTGCGAAGGCGGGCGAGTTGATGTCGGAGTTCGACGGCAACAACGAATCGCTGAAAAATTTGGCGTATCGATTGTACGACATCTGCGAGAAAAAAAATTGGTCGAAGGAAGCGACGGGCTACAATGATTTGGTCGTCGAGTGGCAAGAAATTTTGGAAGCGAGCACAACTTTCAAGCAACCAAAACCCGTTCAAGGAACTTTGCTTTGAAAAAATTTTATCCCGCAAAAAGCGGGATTTTTTATTTTGCGTCGAAGAAAATTTTTTACGGAGGTGGAAGCGATGAACGAAAAAAATCATTCGGAAATCGGCAGCGCGATGAATTTTGTTTTGCGGCCGATGCTTGCGGCGTTCGTGCAAAAAAAATTGGCGCGATATTTCGGCGCGGAAAATTGGTGGCGGCTCGGCGTGCTGGACGTGCTTTACGAAGACCAGAAAAGATTTTTGCCGCGCGAAGGAACTTACGAGACGCTGACGGATTCGTTGGACGTTTCGCTTTGTTTGCTGTTGATAAAAATTCATTGGCGGGAAATTTTTTCTGCGGACTTGCCGCGAAATTATTTGAGCTACACGGAAGAGCTGCGGAACACGCGCAACGTTTGGGCGCACGAGCCCGAAGCGTTCGATGAGGCGACGACGATTCGCGCGCTGGACACAATGGCATTAATCAGCGAAGCGTTCGACGACGAGGCGACGGAAAAATTGCGGGCGATGTGGAACGCGCGACTTCAGCCGAAAAAAATAATTGAGCCGCCGAAAATTTCTTTGCCGACGGTCGGCGCGTTAAAATCTTGGCGCGACGTAATGGAGCCGCACCCCGACGTTGCGCGCGGACTTTACAGGCAAGCGGAATTCGCGGCGGACTTGGGGCAGGTCGTTCGCGGCGAGGGCAGCAGCGAGTACGTCAACCCGACGGAATTTTTTTCGCGGACATATTTGACGGGCGGCTTAAAAATTCTTTTGGTCGAGACGCTCAAACGATTGGCACTGGGCGCGGGCGAACCCGTCGTCCAGCTGAAGACATCATTCGGCGGCGGCAAAACTCACAGCCTGCTTGCGTTGTATCATTTGTTCGGCG
>CAMJQS010000023.1 GCA_946408105.1 uncultured Selenomonadales bacterium
TTGCTACTTTTTCTTTGGACGCGCAAAGAAAAAGTAGATCCTTAACCTAAAAAATATTTTCAATCCGAATCGAAGAAACGAGCCCGACTCGTCGACCGCCCTTTCCGTCTTTGGACACGCAAAAGAAAAGTAGAACACATACACGCAACGAAAAAATTTTTTCTTAAAGGATTTATCGCCGCCGCGCCGAATACTCCTTTAAACACATTCGGCAAGAGCGGAAGGAGCTGTTAAGTCATGGTAACATTCAACATAAGAGGAAAGAACATCGAAATCACTCAACCGTTGCGCGAGTACGTCGAAAAGCGCGTGGGCAAAATCGCCAAATACTTCGACAACATGGAAGAAATTTCCGTGCTGCTTTCGGTCGAAAAGGACAGGCAAATTGTCGAGGTCACGGCAGAAGTTCGCGGCGGGCTTATCTTGCGCGGGCAAGAATCCAACTTGGATATGTACACGTCGATTGATTTGGTCGTTGAGAAACTCGAACGGCAAATCCACAAGCAAAAGACGAAACTCGAACGGCGTTTCCGCAACGGCGGCATGAGGTCGGAGGCGTTTGCCGAATCCAAACTTCAAGTCGAACACGAAGACGAATCCCCCGTCGTCAAAACAAAACACTTCGTCGTTAAACCCATGGACGTGCAAGAAGCCATCATGCAGATGAATTTGCTCAACCACAACTTCTTCGTCTTCCGCGACGCGCAGACCGAACAAATTTGCGTGGTCTACAAGCGCACTGCCGGAGCTTACGGCTTGCTCGAATTCGACGGCTGACTTCAATTAGGAATTTGAATTACGCATTGCGCATTGAGCATTCCGCATTGACTTTAAAAAGGTTGCGTGTTAGAATACGCGGGCAATCAACTTTTCCAGTATCAAGCGGAGGGAGGGATATTGAATGGCCAATGAAGTCAAAGTTGGGAAAAACGAATCCATAGACAGTGCTCTCCGCCGCTTTAAGCGTACCTGTCAAAAGGCGGGCACGCTCGCCGAAGTTCGCAAGCGTGAACATTATGAAAAGCCCAGCGTCCGCCGCAAGAAAAAATCGGAGGCGGCTCGCAAACGGAAGTATCGTTAATCCTTGGCAGACAAATAAAAAAGGCCGCTGTCTTCCCTGCGGGATGACGGCGGTTTTTTTTCGTGAAACGAAAATTTTCTAAGCTGTGTTTAACAATCGTAACCGATAATCAATCAACAAAACTGAAGGGAGACTCGTATGCAACATGCCCGAAAATAAATCTTCGTCGCCGCCCAAGGACAGGACGGGGATAGTTTCCATCATAAAAATTTTGCAACACTTCGGCGTGAAGGATTTGCAAAAAATTTACGATAAGAACCCCGAAACGGACAAGCAGTTGGAATGGAGCAAACTAGAAAAGCTGGCGAAAAAGTACAACATTGACGCTACGGTTATTCGCCCGACTTTGGACGAAATGCGCGAGATTGAATATCCCGTCATCGCCAAAATGAACGACGGAGCTTATATTGCAGTCGGCAGCATGAACGAAGAAGTTGTCTTGGCGATTGACCCGCGCGAAAGCAAACCGAAAGCCATTCCGATAAAAGAATTTTTGGAGAGCTGGTCGAACGAGCTGATGATTTTTTCGGCCTCATTCAGCTGGGCTTATTTCAAAAAAAGATACAACGTCGACTGGTTTTTGGAAGTTGTAAAACGCTACAAAAAGCCGCTGTTCGAAGTGGTTATTTCCACGTTCTTCATACAGCTAATGGCAATCGTTTTCCCGCTCATCACGCAGGTTATAATCGATAAAGTTATCGGCAACGCGGGATATGCAACACTTACGGTTATCGGCGTGAGCATGGTTATTTTTTTCGCAATGCAATCGCTCCTTACCGCGCTCAAAACTTACATCCTGAACCACACGACAAACAAACTCGACGCAATTTTGGGCACGCGCCTGTTTCGTCATCTGATTGCTTTGCCGCTTCCCTACTACGAAAGACGACGCGTCGGCGAAACGCTCCTGCGCGTCGAATCGCTGGAAAAAGTCCGCAACTTTTTGACGGGGCCCGGCTTGACGACAGTACTTGACGTTTTCTTTTCGACAGTGTTCATTGCGTTCATGCTGTGGTATTCGGTGCCGCTGACTTTAATTGCACTTACAATTCTTCCGCTTTATCTGGTTCAACTTTGGGCACTGCCGATTTTAAGAGAAAAACTTAAAGGCTTGTGGCGTTCGAGAGCCGCGAATCAATCTTTCATGGTCGAATCAATTTCCAACGTCGAAACGGTTAAGGCCTTGGCGGTTGAGCCGCAGTTCGTTAACAAATGGGAAAACCTAATCGCCCGTTATGTCCGCAAAACTTTTGAATTGGTGAAATTCCAGTTGACTATCAGCACTTACAGAGGCTTGACTGATTCGTTGGTGTCAATGGCAATTCTCTGGTACGGCGGCAACATGGTCATGAGAGGCGAATTTACTCTCGGTCAATTAATCGCGTTCCAAATGATTTCCAGGCAGGCAACAACTCCTTTGACGACGCTTTTGATGATGTGGTGGGAAATTATCATGGTCAAAATCGCGCTCAATCTTGTCGGAGATATTTTGAACACGCCCATGGAACCGGTTGTTCATGAAATGGGCAAACGCGGCGAAAATCGGGTCGACGGCGCGATTGAAATTTCAAATGTCTCTTTCCGATATCGAGTGGACTTGCCGCTTGTCTTGAAAAATATAAATCTGACGGTCTTGCCGGGACAAAAAATCGGAATCGTCGGGCGCAGCGGTTCGGGCAAATCAACTTTGACAAACCTGGTGCAAAACCTCTACATTCCCGAAGAAGGACACATAACCATTGGCGGCATCGACACCCGCCAAGCAAATCTCGGTTGGTTGCGCGGACAAATCGGCGTCGTCATGCAGGAAAATTATCTTTTCAACTCCAGCGTGCGCGACAACATCGCCGTAAGCCGCCCGACTGCAACAATGGATGAAATTATTCGCGCGGCGCGGCTCGCGGGTGCTCACGATTTTATTTTGGAACTTAAAGAAGGCTACGACACCAAAGTCGGCGAACGCGGCGATTCTCTTTCCGGCGGTCAACGTCAGCGCGTGGCCATTGCCCGTGCGCTCCTTGCCAACCCGCCGATTTTGATTTTCGACGAGGCAACTTCCGCGCTTGACTACGAATCCGAAAGAATTATCTTTAACAACATGGGCGCAATCGGTGCACATCGAACAATGCTTATCATTGCTCACAGATTGAGCGCGGTGCGTCGTTGCGACAAAATTATTGTCATCGACAAAGGCGAGATTGTCGAGAGCGGCACCCACGAACAGTTGCTTGCGCTCGGCGGCCTCTACCGTTATCTTTACGACCAGCAAGAAAGCAGAGGGTAGAAAACATGAAGAGATTTTTAAGATGGCTTCTTCACGGAGAAGAAAAGGAGAAGGAAACAGAATTCTTGCCGGCGATATTGGAAGTTACGGAAACGCCGCCTTCGCCGACGGGACGCTTCGTCATGTGGACGATTTTAATAATGGTTGTCGTCGCGTTGGCGTGGTCATTTTTGGGGCACATCAACGAGGTTGCAGTCGCGGCGGGTAAAGTCATTCCTTCCGGGCAAGTCAAAACCGTTCAAGTTAAAAATAAAGGAATCGTCAAAGAAATTAACGTCACGGAAGGCCAGCTCGTTAAAGAAGGCGACGTGCTCGTTGTCCTCGACCCGACGACCACCACGGCAGATTACGACAGCCTGAAAAAACGCGCGGCTTATTACAAGCTCGACATCCAACGCTTGACGGCCGAACTTACGCAACAGCCTTTCACGCCGGAAGAAGACCCCGACCTTGAGCCGCACGACCTTGCGGCGGAAATGGCTCTTTATCAAAGCCGCACGTCCGATTATCGCACGCAAAGACAAAGCCGCGTTGACGTCATCGACCAGAAAGTTGCAAGGCTCCAGGCTACTCAAGCGTCCTACGAAAAATACGCGGAAGTTTTGGCTATCGAACAGGAAAAGGAAGCGCGCCTTATCGACTTGAGCGAGCAAAACGCAATTTCCGAATTCCAACTTCTCGAACAGCAGAGCAAGACGATTGAATACGCCAAAAACGCCCAGTCGCAACTCGACGAACTCAACAGCATTCGCGCGGAAATCGCCGAAGCTCAACAAAACCTTGCCAACGTCGACGCCTCTTATCACAAAGACATTATGACCGCGCTCGTCGAGGCGAAGAAAGAATATTATACCGTCACCGAATCGATTAAAAAGGCGGACGAAGATTCGCGCATGGCCACGATTTACGCGCCGATAAGCGGCCGCGTCTACAACTTGGACATTCACACGCTCGGCGGCATCGTCACCGACGCGCAACCTTTAATGCAGATTGTCCCCGAAGAAGTTAAGCTGGAGTTTGAAGTTTACGCGGACAACAAAGACATCGGCTTTATCAAAGTCGGGCAAGAGGCGGAAGTCAAAGTCGAAACTTTTAACTTCCAAAAATTCGGCATGTACAAAGCGGAAGTTATGGAAATCAGCGCGGACGCCGTGAACGAACCCAACGACCAACAACGCGACAAAAAATTTAAACTCCTCCTCGACCCGACGAGCAACGACATTAACGTTTACGGACAACCTGCCAAACTCGAAATCGGCATGAACGTCAGCGCGGAAATTAAAATCAAGGAGAAAAGAATTATTGACTTCTTCCTCGACCCGTTCCGCCGCTACACGTCCGAAGCTTTAAGGGAGCGTTGATTTATGGCGGAAAACAAAAATCAAACACCCGACGATAAAAATTTGGTTCCCTCTCAAGGACAGTCGCCGCAAAAATCGGGCGGACAGGCTATCGGCAAAATTCCGCTTAAAAAAGTTCCAGCCGACCAAGCAAAACCCGGCGGCCTCGATACCAATGTTAAAACTTCTCAAGACGGCGGCGTCGTCAACGGAATTGACACGGGGCTTGCCTGCCTCATTGCCATTGCGAAATATTACAACATTCCCGCCGAATATCGTCAGCTTGAGCGCGCTTACGTCTTGGAGGAAGGAGCCGTCGATTTTACTACGATTGTTCGCGCCGCCCGTGAGCTGAAATTGAAGGCGCGAAAATACGAAGGCTTGAAAGAAGCAGATTTGGACAAGCTCGTTTATCCCGTTTTAATCAAGTTGCATTCGGGCAGGAGCGTCGTCATCACGACAATCCGCGAGGGAAATATTTACGTAATGGATCCTGCCTTTTCTCAACAGCCCGTCAAAGTCGACCGTTACAAACTTTTGATGGACTGGACTGGCGATGCAATTCTTTTCACGCGCCGCTTTGAACTCGACAGGAAAAAAAGCAAATTCGGTTTCAAATGGTTCATTCCCGTCGTGTCGAAATACCTTCCCTTCTTGCGAACTGTTTTGTTCCTTTCGCTGATTCTGCAAGTTTTGGGTTTGGCGTCGCCTTTCTTTGTACAAAACATCATCGACAAAGTTTTGGTGCACAGGGCGGCGGACGCGCTCGACATCCTGGTTTTGGGCATGCTTACCTGCACGATCTTTCAAAGCTGGATAACGGCGTTGCGCACATATCTTTTCGCGAACATAACCAGCAAAATGGACGTGGCTTTGAGTTCGCGCCTGTTTAAAAATGTCACAGCACTTCCCGTCAGCTACTTCCAAAAATGGCAAGTCGGCGACGTCGTTTCGCGTGTCGGCGAACTTGAAACTTTGCGCTCTTTCTTGACGGGCAACAGTATAACAATCCTCCTCGATATCGTCTTCGCGGTAGTTTATTTTGCCGTCATGTTCCTCTATTACAGCCGAATCTTGAGTATCGTCGTGCTGATTATGATTCCGCTGTTCGTGCTGTTGAATTTAATCGTTGCACCGATTTTCAAACGCCTGATTAACGACAGATTTTTGATTGCCAGTGAAAATCGCTCCTTCCTGATTGAAACGATAACGGGCATTCGTACGGTCAAAGCCTCCAGCGTCGAAAACAATTTCATTCGCCGCTACGAAGAAATGCTCGCCCGTCTCGTCAAATCCAACCTCAACGTCGTCAACGTGGCAAACGTCGCAAACTCAATCGCCTCGTTTTTCTTCAGCATGTTCAACCTCGTCATCTTGTGGATTGGTGCTTACTACGTCATGGAGGGCGACATAAGCGTAGGCGAATTAATTGCGTTCCAAATGATTGCGGGTCAATTAATCGCGCCGATTATGCGCCTTATCAATCAGTGGCAACAGTTCCAACAAATTCGCGTTTCAATGGAAAGGCTCGCGGACATCATGGACGAAGACATCGAGCCGACGTTCAATCCTTCGCGCACGACACTGCCGAGTTTGCGCGGCGATATCGCGCTGGAAAAATTGGCGTTCAGTTATTCGGCCGAGGGCGGAAAAGTTCTGGACAACATCAACATCAGAATTCCCGCCGGCATGAAAGTCGGAATCGTCGGGCGTTCGGGTTCGGGCAAGTCGACGCTTACGAAACTTATTCAACGACTTTATCTGCCCGAAACGGGACGCATTCTGATTGACGGCGTGGACATTGCGCAGGTTGAGCCCGCGTGGTTGAGAAGACAAATCGGCGTCGTCTTGCAGGACAGTAAACTTTTCAGCGGCACGGTCGAAGAAAATATCCGAATCGCCTGCCCGAACGCCACGCACGAAGACGTTGTACACGCAGCAAAACTTGCGGGCGCGGATGAATTCGTCAGCCAACTTGCGCACGGTTATGAAACTTTCGTCGGCGAAGGCGGCGGCCTTTTGAGCGGCGGTCAGCGTCAACGCATCGCCATTGCCCGCGCACTGATTTCCGACCCGCGCATTTTGATTTTCGACGAGGCAACTTCCGCGCTTGACTACGAATCCGAAAATATAATCATGAGCAACATTGAGCCGATTTCTCGCGGGCGCACCATGTTGATGATTGCTCATCGCCTGTCGACCGTCCGTGACTGCGACGCAATTATCGTTATCGACAAAGGGCGCATAATCGAGGCGGGCTCGCACGACGAACTTATGAAACGCAACGGCGTTTACGCCAAACTTCATCAAGCACAGATGGGTTGAGGCTTATTTCCATTTCCTTAAGGAGGATTTTTATCGTGAACATTTTTATCTTGCACCCGTCGTTCCCCGCGCAATATTTGAACCTTGCGCCCTACTTGGCAAGCAATCCCGAAAACCAAGTTTTCTTCCTTTCCAAAGAAAATTCAATCAACGCGCAACTTAGAGGCGTGACGCTTGCTCTTTACCCGAAGCCGAGTGAAGAATCGGACAAGTGGATTAAAACTTGCGGACCGTTGCGTCCTGCGGCGGAGGCCGTCGTCGAAGGGCAGGCAGTCCTTCGGGCAATGGAGTGGCTCGCCAAAGAAAAGAACGTCAGACCCGACGTGATAATCGGGCACACGGGCTGGGGCTCAACTCTTTATTGCAAAGACATGTACCCGAAAGTTCCGATTATGGGTTACTTCGAGTGGTATTATCTCGTTGAAGACAGCGACTGTTATTGGTGGCCGGATGAAATTCCGCAAATCGGCAGCCGCATTTCCATTCGCACGCGCAACGCTCATCACTTGATGAATTTGGAACTTTGCGACGCGGGCATTTGTCCGACCAAGTGGCAATATTCGCAGTTCCCCGAAGAATACAAGCCCAAGCTCAACATCATTCACGAGGGAATTGATACCAGATTTTGTTCGCCCGACCCAAGCGGAAAACGTCCCGGCCTCGTGCTCGACGACATCAAACTTAACTTGCCCGAAGGAACGGAAATTATCACTTACGTTGCTCGCGGCTTTGAAATTTATCGCGGCTTCCCGTACTTCATGGACGCGATTCGTCACGTGCTGGCTCACCGCCCGAAAACTCACGTCGTTGTTGTCGGCAAGGACAGAATTTGTTACGGCGCGCAGCTCAAGGACACAACTTATCTTAAAGAAGAGGAAAAGAAGGGCGGCTACCCGACCGACCGCGTGCATTTCGTCGGCTTGAGGAACCGCGGCGATTATCAAAAAATTTTGCGCGCGTCCAGCTGTCACATTTATTTAACTCGTCCGTTCGTTTTGAGTTGGTCTTGCCTGGAGGCGATGAGTTTTGCTTGCCCGATGGTCTGTTCAAAAACTCCGCCCGTGCAAGAAGTCATGGAAGACGGCGTAAACGGTTTGCTTGCCGAATTCCGCTCGCCCTATCACATTGCCAGAAAGATTGAAGAGCTTCTCGACGACCCCGAACGCGCAAAGAAATTGGGCGCGGCGGCTCGTGAAACAATCCTTGAACGTTTCGAGTTGATGAAGTGCATGAAGGCGCAGGAAGATTTAATGTATCGTCTGGTTCGCTGAGGATGACGCGATGACTTATGAAACTTTTATTCCGGCGCGGTCAAAGACGGTTTTGGAAATTACCGGCGACACGGGCGAAGACTTCGAGACGACGGAGAAAAAATTTTTGGAAATTCAGCCCGAATGCAAGTACACGGTCGTCAAAGACATGACCGACGTTAAAGGGCTCTTCGATACAATTTTGGTTCAAAGCCCGCTTATCGGCAAGCTTGAAACCGATGAACTTGTCGCGCTGATAAAAAAAATTTCCGCCCGCCTCAAACTCAACGGCACGCTGATTTTCACGCTGAACAACATGGGGCACGCGGACAATATCGCCGCGATTCTGGAGGGCAAGCCGCTGAAATTTAAAGTGACACTCACGCGCGACGAATTGAGCGACGCCGTGGAAGACGCGGGCTTGACGGTTTTGCGTTCGTTGAACGCGAGCCGCAGAACCAAAGTCAGCAGAAAAATCGCCGACCTTGCCAATACGGAGCTTGCGGTTTTCGTTTATATCATCACGGCCTGCCGCACCGAGCCGCCGAAAAAAACGATGATTCAAACTTTAATCGGAGAGGCGACGGTCTGCGCGCCGAGCCGCGTCCACATGCCCAACGCGTTTTTTATGACGGAGCCGAATGTTTTTATCGTGTCGTCGAAAGTCGGCAAGTCGTATCGTCTGTTCGACCGCGAGCAATTCGAGAATAGAGTTTTCATAAATCAGCGCATGTGTTTTCCGTCGTTCGCCGTCGGCTTGGATTTTTTTAAAGTCTTGCGCCGGAAAGAAATACTTTTCATTTCGGAAATGGACGACCACCCCATGCTTTGGGAAGACGATTACAAAAAGACGGCGTGGATAAATTTTCGCGCGGTGCACGCGATTCAAACGTCGACGCCGTACTTAGCGGACTACTTGAGCCAATATAATCCGCACGTCACGGTTTTTGCAAATCATCTGCGCCGACTGCTTCCGCCGAGAGATTTTGATGACGAATTCAAACAGAGAAAGCCCGTCACAATTTTTTTCGGCGCACTCAACCGCGACGGAGATTTTATCGAGCTGCTTCCGATTCTTAACAGATTCGCCAAACAATATGGCGATAAAGTTGCGTTCAAAATTTTGGCGCGGAAAAATTTGTTCGACGCGCTGGAGTCCGAAAACAAAACTTTTATCGGCGACGTAAAAAAACACGAAGGACAATTCGTTTCCTACGACGTTTACGAAGAGGCGATTCGCACGTCGGACATCGCGCTGTTGCCTCTGCGCGACACAGAATTTAATCGTTCCAAGTCCGATTTAAAATTTATCGAATGCGCGGCGGGCGGAGCAGTCGTGTTGGCTTCGCCGGTCGTCTACTCAAAAACAATCGAGGAAGGGCGCACGGGATTTATTTATCGCGACGACAGAGAGTTTGTCACGAAATTAAATCTGCTGGTCAAGAACAGAAACCTGCGGCGCATGGTGGCGGAGTCGGCCTATGCTTACGTCAAACGCGAACGACTGATGAGCCAACATTACATGGAGCGGCTGGAGTGGTATCGGGAACTTTTGACGCGGCTGCCGGAGCTTACGGAAGAGGCCGCCAAGCGCATTGAAAAATTTATTCCGCTGTTCAGAAAGGAAATCGCACAGTTCAAAGAGCGTTTCTCAAAAAATCGGGAGGCCTTGCCTTATCAAGACGCCTCGGAAGATTCGACGGGCGGCGCAGTGTCGTTGAGCGACAGTGATTAAAATTTCTAACAGCTAACAGCCAACAGCTAAAACGGGGGTGATGAAATGTCGGAGGTTCAAATTTTTGGCGGCACAAATTCTGCTATCGTGCTGCTGACTTACGGCGCGATGATAGGAGTTGCCGTGCTCGGAATTTTTATCGTGCTGTATCTGGGCTCGCGCAGTTCCAAAAAGAACGCGGGAATGCTCGACGAACTTGTCCTTGACGAACGCCAACAAAATCGCGACGGCTACACAAGCGTCATCGACAAGAGCAAATTTCTCGGCGCAATCGGCGTGTGTGTGACGGACTTGCGACCGGCAGGAACAATCACGGTTGAAGGCGAACCGCTCGACGTGGTGACGGAAGGTTCCTTCGTCAAGGCGGGCGACATTGTTAAAGTCATCAACGTGGACGGTTCCCGCGTGCTCGTCCGTCAAATTTAATTCCCAACTCCAAACTGACAACAAGGGGGTTTTAACTCATGGATGCTTTACTCGGTTCAGGCGTTTTAATTTTTTTTGCGATAATGATTGCGGCGATTTTCTTGCACTTCGTGCCAATCGGGCTGTGGATTTCGGCGTTGGCAGCTGACGTTCACGTCGGGATTTTCACGCTGATAGGAATGAGAATGCGCCGCGTGCCTCCCGCAAAAATCGTTATGCCTTTGATAAAAGCAAACAAGGCGGGACTCGATGTCAACGTCAACCAACTGGAGGCTCACTACCTGGCGGGCGGCAACGTCGACAAAGTTGTTGACGCTTTAATTGCCTCGCAGCGTGCGCAAATCGTTTTGCCGTTCGAACGTTCGGCGGCCATTGACCTTGCCGGGCGCGACGTTTTGGAAGCCGTTCAAATGAGCGTCAATCCGAAAGTCATCGAGACGCCCGTCGTTTCTGCCGTGGCGAAAAACGGTATCGAATTAAAAATCAAAGCACGCGTCACGGTTCGCGCGAACATCGACAGATTGGTCGGCGGCGCGGGCGAACCCACAATCATTGCACGCGTCGGCGAAGGCATCGTCACCACGGTCGGCAGCTCCGAAATGCACACGGACGTTTTGGAAAGCCCCGACGACATTTCAAAAACAGTTTTGGGCAAAGGCCTCGACGCGGGCACTGCCTTTGAAATTTTGTCGATTGACATTGCAGACGTCGATGTTGGCAGAAATATCGGCGCACAACTTCAAACAGACCAGGCAGAGGCCGACAAGCGAATCGCTCAAGCAAAGGCCGAAGAGCGTCGCGCGATGGCCGTCGCCAAAGAACAGGAAATGAAAGCTTACACGCAGGAAATGGAAGCCAAAGTCGTCGAAGCTCAAGCAGAAGTTCCACACGCAATGGCCGAAGCCTTCAAAGCCGGCAACCTCGGCGTCATGGATTATTACAACATGATGAACGTTCAATCCGATACGGAAATGCGCAAGGCCGTCAGCGAAGTCGGCAAGAGCAGAAAACATATTCCCGCCGCACAAAAGTAAAAAATTTTTTTCGGAGGAAAATGCAATGGCCATACCACTAAAAGAGTTAGAGGCAAAGTTGCCGCAAATCGGACAAGTCATCAGCAACGACACGCTAAGTAATAAAATTTTCTTCTGTGCAAATATGGGCGGCATGCGTTATACCCGTACTTACCACGTCCTTGTGCTCATTTCCAACCATGCCATGAAGATGTTAAATCCCGGTTTTAATCCCTTCGACGACAAATGGATAAACGGCATATTTTATTACACGGGCATGGGAAATGTTGGAAATCAACCAAACCCGCCGACAAAACAAAACAAACGACTCATGAATCAAGATTACTACGCCTGTTACCTCTTTGAAGTTTTCCGCCAAGGAGAATTCACTTATCAAGGCCGCGTCGATTTGGCGGAGGCTCCTCTGTACGGCAGTGAGACCATCGTCATAAATACTACTGATGAAAACGGTAACATGCGCGACGTTTGGATTTTCCCAATCAAGAGAGTAAACGAAACCGGCCTTCGCGAAAACAAAAACGACAATATTGAGTTTGACCTTCCGCCTTATGAAGACAAAAACAAATTTCTCGGCGCAATCGGCACAGCCATGACTGACTTGAAGCCTACCGGAATTATTGCCGCTAAAGGTGAACACGTCAGAGCAACGGCGTATGACAAATTCATTGAAAAAGGTGCCACGGTTAGAATTGTCGGTGTCAGAGATTCGCGGTTGATTGTTTCGAAGATAAGCGGCTTGTAAATTTTCGCGCAGAAAAATTTTTTCGGAGCGTCGCAACTTGCGGGGCTCTTTTTTTTGTGTATAATTCAAACGGGGTGATTTTATGGAACTGGCAACAATTTTTTTAATATGGCTGGCAATCACGGTCATAGACAACTTGGCCAAGCGCAAAAAAAGACGGCTCCCGCCGCAAAAAAACGATTCGCCCGATTTTGAAATCCCGACGCTGCCGAACGACCCGAACTTCCCCGGCGAAGAAGTTCCGATTTTTATCGAAAGTCCAACGCAAGCTGAAGTTCGACAAAAAAATCCGCCGCGCCCGAAAAAAATTTCCGCGCAAGAAGTTCACGAAGCGCAAGAGACAAACGAACTTGATTTGAACTTAACGCCGTCAACGGTTTTAAATGCGTTCGTCTTCAACGAAATTTTGGACAAGCCCAAAGCCTTGCGTCGGAGGCGTTTCTAAAAATTTTTTCTAAGGGGGAATCTTTATGGCGGAGGACAACAAAAAACTTTTGCAGGCGGCGAAGAAAAATTTGGACGCGCTCGGCGATGCTCTCGGCAAAAAAATCGGCGCGGCAATCGAAAAACAAGACGCCGGCAATGCAACTTTAAATCTCGCGGCAGTCAAAGAAAGTTTTGCAAAACCTGCGGGGACGCTTACGAAAATACCCGATGAAGTTTACAAAAAAATCGCGGAGACTCTCAACGCCAACGCAAAAATCAAATCAATCTTTACAACATATTCCGCGAACGAAGGCAAATGCATTAAACAAGTCGCGACACAAATCGGCAAGTTGCTCAGCAAAATCGACGATATAAAAGTTCCTGTCAAAGAAAACGGCAAGACCGTCACTTACACGGTTAAATTCGCGGGAAGTCATCTCGGCGTAAGCGGCAGTTTCATCAACGTAATTCAGGGCAAGAAAAATTTGTGGCTCAACTGGAAAGACGAAAGCACCGGAAAAAATGCAATGGCTCAATATTGCCTTTCGCTTTATAACTTGGGCAAGAGCGTAACAAATGCACGAAAAATAATTCTCGATTTACTTAAAGAAGAAGGCGCGAGACTTCTTGGCGCGATTTTCAATAACGGCTCTGACAGCGTCTACAAAAAAATTTTCGGCAATGCGGCGTTCAAAAAAGTTGCGAAGGAATATAAAACTTCCGAAATCGGCCAAATCGTTCAGAGTGTCAAGAACAAAAAAATTTCCGCCGCGCTGACGCAGTACGAAGATTTGAACAACTCTTATAATCATCTCGTGACAGAAGTCAATTCCAAAAGTTACAGTGCCGCCAACGCAAAATTTTTGGCGGACTCTTTCACGAGCACGGCAAAAAAAATTCAAAAGTCTTTGTCGGCTTTGGGCGTGGCGGTCAATCTTGAAACTTTGCCGTCGCCCGCGCTCGGTCTCGTCTACAACGCAAAAAGTACGGCGGTCACTCTCCCCGCAAACTGCACGAACGATTTTAAAACTTCAGACTACAAAAGCTCCGTGAAAAATATTTACGCCGACACTTTTACAAAATCCGTCACCATAAACGGCAACGCCAACGATAACGTCATTTACGGCGGCGCAGGAAAAGATGTGCTTTACGGCAACGGCGGCAACGATAAAATTTTTGGCAACGCCAGCAACGACATTCTCTACGGCGGAAAAGGTAATGACACTTTGACGGGCGGCAAAGGTTCGGATACTTTCTTCTACGCCAACGGCGACGGCAAGGACGTTATCGCGGACTTCACCGCCAAAGACGAAATTTATCTTTCGAGCGGCTCAATCGATTCCGTCACGCTCAGCGGCAAGGACGTCACGTTGAAAATCGGCAAAGGCTCAATCAAACTTCAAAACGCCAAGAACAAAGAAATTACCGTCGTCGACGCTTACAACAATGTGACAAAAAAATATCGCAACGACAAACTTGTTTCTCAAGTCAGCTTGAATGTTCCTTCGGACGCCTTTAATTACAACGGACACAGCTACTACATCTATTCCAATGTCGCAAACACTTGGAACGAGGCAAAAGCTTATTGTGAAGCTCGCGGCGGTCATCTTGCTGTTATCAACAATGCTAAAGAAAACTCTGCTCTCTTCAATTATGTTCGGAGCAAAAATTATATGGAGGCTTACTTCGGACTTTCCGACGCGTCTAAAGAAGGAACGTGGACTTGGGCAACCAGCGAGAAAGTCAGTTATAAAAATTTTGCGAGCGGCGAACCCAACGGCGGAACCTATGAAAATTATGGAATGTTTTATGCATGGGCATATCCAGACGGCGAATGGAATGATGGTGATTTTAAGGTCACACAGAATTTCATCTGCGAATGGGACAACAGCCTTGATTCAATTATCGTCGATTCGGTTATCGGTTACGAGGTAAAATCTTACGATCTTTTAGAAGACGCCGACAATCCAAACAAACTTTTTAAAGGCGTCACGTTTGCTCAAGCCGCAAGCAAAAAATAAATCACGGCGATAAAATTTTCGGCCGCTTGCAATTCGTTTGTAAAGCGGTCTTTTTTGTGTTATAGTTCAGGAACAATTTAATCGGAGGTGAAAATTTTTTGTGGCGATTTTAAAACTCAAGCCCGCGTGCAAAGATTATCTTTGGGGCGGGCGGCGGCTCAAGGAAGAGTTCGGCATTGACTGCGACAAAAAAATTTTGGCGGAAGCGTGGATGCTGTCTTGTCACGGCGACGGCGCGTCGACACTCGAAAGCGGCGAAACTTTGACGGATTATATCACTCGTCACGGCGAAAAAATTTTGGGAACAAATTGCCGACGCTTTAAAGAGTTTCCGATTTTGATAAAGTTCATCGACGCGCGCGAAAATCTTTCCGTGCAAGTCCACCCGCCCGACGATTACGCTTTGATTCACGAAGGGCAGCTCGGCAAAAATGAAATGTGGTATATCCTCGACGCCGAAAAAAATTCTTTCGTTTACTGCGGCTTCAAAGAAAAAATTTCCCGCGAAGAATTTTCCGCCCGCATAAAAAATAATTCGCTCGTCGAAGTCCTCGACGCCGTGCCCGTCCGCCGCGGCGACGTGATTTTTATTCCGGCCGGAACGATTCACGCTGTCGGCAAAGGAGTTTTGCTCGCCGAAATTCAGCAAAGCTCCAACGTCAGCTACAGAATTTTCGATTACGGACGCGGCCGCCCGCTTCACATTGCTCAAGCCCTCGACGTGACGAATTTAAATCCCGCGACTTTGCGCGGCGAAAGTTATCCGCATCTTACAGCGTGTGATTATTTTGTCGTCGACAAGCTCAACCTCGACGGAAAAATTTTGTCGGAGGCTCACGGCGTCGTCGACGAGAAAACTTTTTTGAGCGTGCTGATTCTCGGCGGCGAAGGAAAAATTTTTTGCGGCGACGAAGAAATTTTTTATCGCAAGGGCGATTCGTTTTTTTTGACGGCGGGCGCGGGCTCGTGGAAAATTCGCGGCAGCTGCGACGCGCTCTTGACGACGGTGCCCGACCATGGAGAAAAGTTTTGACGCTTACAAAATCATCGGCGACTTGGCAAAATTTTACGACCGCATGATGACCGCCGCCGATTTGCCGTCACAACTTGCGCTGAAATTTTTTTGGGGCTTGGACGCGGCGGCTTATCAAAAATTTTTGGCGCAGGCGTTCGCGGGTCTCCCGAAAAATTTTTGCGGGCGGCTCCTCGAAGTTCCTGTCGGTACCGGCGTTTTGTCTTTGCCCGTCTATAAAAATTTTGGCGGCGCGGAAATTTTTTGCGTCGACTACTCGGAAAAAATGCTCGACGCGTCGAAGGCTCGCGCGGCTGAAATGAATTTGCTCGGCGTGAAATTTTTTCAAAGTGACGTTGCCGCTTTGCCGTTCGCGGAAAATTTTTTCGACGCGCTCTTGTCGATTAACGGCTTTCACGCTTTTTCAAACAAGGACGCGGCGTGGGCTGAAACTTATCGCGTGTTGAGGAGCGGCGGAATTTTTTGCGGCTGCATGTACGTCAAAGGCGAAAATCGTCGGACAGATATTTTCGTCGAAAAATTTTGTGAGCCGCGCGGATTTTTTTGTCCGCCTTACGAGACGCTCGAAAGTTTGCAAAAAAAATTGCGCGAACGATTTGCCCGCGCCGAAGTTTCTCACGTCGAATCTTTTGCGGGCTTCGTCTGCACGAAATGAAAGGTGACCATGAAAAAATTTTACAATCTGCTCGGCCTGATTCGCGACATCTTCGTCAACCGAAAACTTCTTTGGCAAATGACGCGCCGCGACTTCCGCGAACGATACCTCGGCTCGTACCTGGGAATTTTGTGGGCGTTCATTCAGCCGTCAATCACCGTTTTAATTTTTTGGTTCGTCTTCCAAGTCGGCTTCAAGTCCATACCCGTCGACAACTTCCCGTTTATCTTGTGGCTGGTTTGCGGAATGTTCCCGTGGTTTTTTTTGAACGAGAGCATTCAAAGCGCGGCGAACTCCGTCATCGAAAGTTCTTTCCTCGTGAAAAAAATTGTCTTCCGCGTGGAGCTTTTGCCGATTGTAAAAATTATTTCCGCGCTGGTCGTGCACATTTTTTTTGTCGGAGTGTTGTTCGCCATGTTCGCGCTTTACGGCTACCCGCCAACGATTTACAATCTGCAAATAATTTATTACTTCTTCGCGATGATTTGTCTGTCGCTGGGTTTGAGTTGGCTGACGAGTTCGCTGACGGTTTTTCTGCGCGACTTAAGACAGTTCGTCGCGATGATGTTGCAGTTCGGCTTTTGGGGCACGCCGATTTTTTGGAACATAAAAATGTTGCCCGAACAATTTCAATTCGTTATGAAGTTGAACCCGGCCTATTACGTCGTGGAAGGTTATCGGCAAAGTTTCATCTATCACGAATGGTTTTGGGAGCACGCATACTTGACGGTGTATTATTGGGCGTTGACGGCGGCAGTGATGTTTATCGGCGCGTGGTGTTTTAAAAAGTTGCGGCCTCACTTCGCCGACGTGCTTTAATCATCTCGTGATAAGTCGGAACGCTTTCAAGCTCAACATAATCTTGCGCGTCGAGGTAGAAGCAAAAAATTTCTTCGGCGTTGGTGAGAATGCAATAGGCGCAGCCGAGCTTTTCCGCGTAATCGAAAGTTTCATTGAAGGCCGCCTCGTTGAGCGGAGTTTCCAACGCTTTGCACTCGACGACGGCCAGCGGCTTCGAAATATTTTCCGCCGCGTCGAAGTGTTCGATAACGATGTCGGCGCGGTGACGAAAATTTAATCCGTAGTGTGAAAGTTTTTCGCCGATACGAATCATCTTTTGCGGCACGTCCAATTCTTGAATCAGATACGGGACGACGCGTTGACGGACGGTTTCGCGCGGCGTGACGAGAACATATTTTTTTCGTACGGGGTCGAAGTACGCGGGCTGCCCCTCGATTCGGAAAATGTGCGGCGGCAAAAAATCTTTCAGCATATCTTTTATCCTTTCGCGAAAGCATGATATAATCAGAAAAAATTTTTGGCTGTTAGAATTTTGCTAAAAGCTATAAGCTGACAGCTGACAGCTAAAAATCGACTGAAAGGAGATTTTTTTATGGGTTTGATTCAAGCGGCATTGGCTTCGGCGAGCGGCGTGCTCGGCGACCAGTGGAAAGAATTTTTTTACTGCGACAGTTTATCGCCCGAAATTTTGGTTGCCAAAGGCCACCGACGCAAAAGCCACAGCTGGAGCTCCAACGACGGCGACGACAACATCATAACCAACGGCTCGAAAATCGCGGTCAACGACGGCCAGTGCATGATAATCGTTCAGCAGGGAAAAGTTCTTGAGGTCTGCGCCGACAGCGGCGAATACATTTACGACAAATCGTCCGAGCCGTCCATCT
>CAMJQS010000024.1 GCA_946408105.1 uncultured Selenomonadales bacterium
CAATGCTGCCGTCGTCTTTGATTGTGACGCCGTATTTATTGAAGGCGTTGCGCAGGTTCACGAAGCCTTCATGGTCGAGAAGAGGAACGCCGGCAATATCATTTTTGAAAATTTTCACGCCGAGTTTTTCAAATGCTTGAGCGTCGCCGTAGCTTTCCGCGAAAGTGCCGCCCGTCACGTTGTCGAGTTCTTCGTCTTTGAGGATTTCGTCCTTCAAAATTTCTTTCGCCATTTTTATCAGCCTCCAAAATTTTTTCTGCAGCTTATACGTTTCAAAATCGAGTTCGTTACAACTTTAGCAAAAAAATTTTTCATCGTCAATCATTCCGATTTGAAGTAAGCCGCCGCGTACATGACGGGCAAAACCAACAGCGTCAAAACCGTGGCGACCAAAAGCCCGCCCGCGATTGCAACTGCCATCGGCCCCCAAAAGACGCTGACCATTAGCGGCAACATTCCGAGGACAGCCGCCGCCGCCGTCAACATTATCGGACGAAAACGCAAAATCGCCGAATCGATTATCGCGTCGTGAAGTTTTTCGCCCGCCTTCAAGTGCTGTTGAATTTGGTCGATTAAAATTACCGAGTTGCGAATTATCATTCCGCTCAACGCGATAACTCCGAGCTGTGCCACGAATCCCAGCGGCTTTGAAAAAATTATCAGCGCGAAAACCACTCCGATTAATCCGAGCGGCGCAGTCAACAAAGTTAAAAGCATGGCCTTCGCGTCGTTCAGCTGGAACATTAACAGCGTTATGATGATGAAGAAAACCAACGGCAAAGTTGCGGCAAGTTGCTTCGTCGCTTTGTTGCTTTGCTCCATGTCGCCGCCCGCTTCGATTTTGCAGCCGAGAGGCAAATTTTTTTGCAAGTCTTCCGTCGCCGCCAAAGCTTTAATCGTCGCGTCGTTGGCCGTACCCGACAAAATGTTCGCTTGCACGGTGATTGTCGGTTTCAAGTCGCGCCGCTTGATTAATCCGTATTCCGCGTCGTAAGAAATTTTTGCAATCTGTTCGAGCGGAACGTAGCCGGCCGCGCCCAAATAAATCGGCAAATTTTTCAGCGCGGCAAGATTATTCCTGTCGGCCGCCGCCAATCTCAAATCAATGTCAATCGTCCTGTCGCCCGTGTAAAATTCTGCGACCTTCGCGCCGGTGATTTCCGTGTAGAGCGTCGACTTAACCGCTTGACTTGAGACGCCCAGCGCGCGCAATTTATTTTGGTCGAGTTCGACGCGCACGACTTTTGATTTCTCGTTCCAGTCGAGGTTGATGTCGACGGCGTTTGAATCTTGAGCGACGCGGGCGAAAACTTCTTCTGCCAGCGCGTGAACTTTTTCAATTTCAATTCCGCTCACGCGCAACATAATCGGATAATCGGCGGGCGGCCCCGTTTGAATCAATTTTATGTTCGGGCGGACGAGCGGAAAATTTTCTGCCAACTCGTGACGAATTTTTTTAATCAAATCGTCGCGGTTGTCGTCCTTGGCCGTCACGATAAATTTTGCAACGTTGGCGGCGTCGGTCTTGGGCGCAATCGTCAACACGAAACGCGGCGTGTCTTTCCCGATGTAGTAAGCGAAATTTTTCAAGTTGTCTCGTTCTGTGCTCAAAAATTTTGCAAAGCGGTCGGCTTCGGTCTGCGTGGCGGCAAGTGACGAACCTTCGGGCAGCCTGAACTCAATTAAAATTTCGGGGCGAATCGACGGCGGGAAAAATTCTTGCTGAACAAATTCGGACGCGAAAATTGTAGCCGCGAGCGCGCCGATTGTCCCGCTCAAAACCAAAATTTTGTTGTCCAAAAAAATTTCCAGGACGCGGCGAAAAATTTTATAGAATTTGTTTTGATAAAGTTCGTCGTCGGATTTTTTTTCAACCTTGATGATGTAATAGCCGAACAGCGGCGCGACCATGACCGAAACTATCCAGCTCAAAAGCAGCGCGATTGAAACGACCCAAAACATGTCGCGGCAAAATTCTCCGGCAATGCCCTTGGAAAACGCAACGGGGATAAAGCCCGCGCAAGTTATCAGCGTGCCCGTGAGCATCGGTTTTGCCGTCACGTTGAACGCATGACAGGCCGCGTCGAATCTGGACAGCCCGCGCTCAAGTTGGACGCTCATCATTTCCACGGCGATTATCGCGTCGTCGACGAGCAAACCCAGCGCGATTATCAGCGAGCCGAGCGAAACTTTGTGCAAGTCAATTCCGAGCGCATACATAAAACAAAACGTGCTCGCCAAAACCAACGGAATGCAACCCGCGACGACCAAGCCCGTCCGCAAACCCAAACTTGCAAAGCTCACGGCCAAAACTATCGCGATTGCCAAAAGTAAAGTCTCGACGAATTCGCCGATAGATTTTTCGACGACTTCGGGCTGGTCGGACACTTGATTAAGTTCCAAACCAAGCGGCAGCTCCGCTTGAATTTTTTCCGTCATGCGGTCGAGGTTTTCTCCGAGCTTCAAAATATTTCCGCCGTCTTCCATGGCGATTGCAATTCCGATCGCGGGCTTGCCGTTAAAAAACATTTTCGGTTCGGGCGGGTCGACGAATCGCCGCTCAATTTTGGCAATATCCGCGAGCCGAAAAATTTTTCCGTCCGCGTTTATCGGCAAATTTTTTATCGCGTCCACGTCGTCGAAAATTCCCGTCACGCGCAAATAAACATTGTCGCTTGAAGTTTCAATCATGCCTGCGGGCGTCATCGAATTTTGCGCGGCCAACGTGTTTGAAATAATTTGCGGGCTGATTCCGAGCGCGGAAAGTTTTGCCTGCTCAATCTCAACGTAAACGATTTCGCTTTGCACGCCGATGAGTTCAATTTTTTTTACGTCGTCGACACCCAACAGCAGGCGGCGAATTTCTTCAGCGTTTTTGCGCAGCTCCTCGTAAGTGAAGCCGTCGCCCGTGAGCGCGTAAATCGAGCCGAAAACTTCGTCGTAAGTGTCGTTGAAGAACGGCCCCATAACTCCTTCGGGCAAATTATTTTTTATGTCGTTGCAAAAATTTCGCACGTCGCGCCACGTCGGACGAATCTCTTCAGTCAAAGGGTTTTCGTTGAGCTCAACGTAAATCACCGTTTCGCCGGGTCGGGTTTCACTGCGCAGGTTGTCGAGGTTCGGGATGTCCTGCAATTTTTTTTCGAGCTTGTCGGTGACTTGCTCCTGCATTTCGTCGGCGGTCGCGCCCGGCCAATAAGCCGCGACAATCATCTGGCGCACGACAAATTTTGGGTCTTCCATGCGGCCGAGGTTGAAGTAAGAAAAAATTCCTCCGACGAACGCCACGACGATAAAATACCAAACGAGCGCGCGATTGTTCAAAGACAGTTCGGTTAAATTTTTCATGTCAATCACCCGTCCTGACTTCTTGTCCGTCGCGCAGTTTGTTGACGCCCGCCACGACGACCACATCGCCCGCCTTGAGCCCGTGAACTTGAACGGAATTATTTTCAAAGGCAACGACTTCGATTTTTTTCAGCGAAACTTTCCCGCCATCGACGAGCCACACTTGAGCGGCGTCGCCCGTCTGATAAATCGCACTCAACGGCAAAACAATCGCGCTCGAAAAATTTTCGCTCATGGAAACGTTCGCGGTCATGCCGAGCTGAATGTTTGAAACTTCGGGCAAAGAAATTTTAACGGCAAAAGTTCGTGACGCCGAATCGGCCATCGGAGAAATTTCGCGGACGGTTCCGCTCACAACGTCGCCCGTCGCCCAAAAATTTATCGTGACGCTTTGACCGATTTGCACGTTGGAAATTTTATTTTCGGGAACGTCGCAGGAAACTTCAAACTCATTCGTCTGCACGAGCGTCAAAACATTTTGCCCCGCCGCAACGACTTGCCCGACTTCCGCGTTGACGTTCGATATAACGCCGTCGGCGTTGGCGGTCAGCGTCGTGTAGTCGAGCGCGTTTTGAGTTTGTTGAGCTTGAGCAACGGCGGCGTCGTAGGCGGCTTGCGCGGCGTCGAATTGAGTTTTGTATTGGTCGAGGACGGCGGCAGCAATCGCTTCGGCCTTGAAGAGTTCGGAATATCTGTCGAGGTTCGCCTTGGCAAGTTTGAGTTGAGCGAGCGTCGAGGCAACTTGAGCCTCCGAACTTCTGGATTGTTCGACAATATCTTTCGGGTCGAGCGTCATCAAAACTTCTCCGGCACGAACGCGCGAGCCCGTCTGCACTTCGCGAGAAATAATTTTCCCGCCGACTTGGAAAGACAAATTCGTTTCGTAGCGGCCGCGCACGACGCCCGAATAATTTTCCTCCGACGCGGCGTTGACGGACGAAATTTTTTGAACTTTGACGAGCGGCGGCTTTTGAACGGCAACTTCTTCGCTGCAACCGCCGAGCAAAAAACTTGCCGCGATAATTCCTGCAAAAAAAATTTTCTTCATGCCGTCACCTCCAAAAATTTTTTTCATTATAGCATTTAAACGGCGAGCCGCGTCAACGTCACGAATTTCAGAAAGGGAAAATTTTTTCGGACGGCGGAAATTTTTTCGTCGACGCGCGAATCTTCCGCATGAAAAAAAATTCCCGCGACCGTGCCCGAATGCGCCACGTTGACTGCGACCGCGCCCAAATTTTTTGCGAAGTTCATCAGCTCTTCGAGGCCGCGTTTGAATAAAATTTTTTGGTTGGCGAGCGCAGAATTTTTTACGAGCGCAAAATTAATTTCGTCGTCGAGCTTCGGGAAGACAAAATCACTTCGGCGATTAAACTTGAGCGTGTCGACTTCGCCGCCGTAATCGAAGACCGCGATTTGAAATTTTTCCCGCGCACGAATTTTTTTCACGAGCCGCCCCGTCAAAGGATTCATCGCGACGACGCCCGCAAAAAAAATTCCGTCAGTCGGTTCGATTTGCGCGCAAAGTTTTCCGAGCTCTTCCGGCGAAAATTTTTTCCCGGCCGATAAAGCGACTGCTTGAGCGACCGCCGCCATGTCCGCCGAGGAGGACGCCATGCCCTTGCCGCGAGGAAGCTCTGAAGTCAATCGCACGCCGAATTTAAAATTTTGCGCGCCGAAAATTTTTAAAACGTTGCCGAGAATTTTTTTTGACTTCGAGCCGAGCCCGTCGACGAGCGCGAATTCGTCGGAGACAACGGCCGTCGAAAATTTTTCAATCGGGCAAGTAATCAAAATCGGTTCGCCGCGAAAAAATCCTTGAGCAAGTTCGCCGCACGTGCCGCGCATTTTTACCGTGATTGTCATAAAATTTTTCCGCCCAACAAAAAAGTTATAAGCACGAACATTTCAGCCAGCGTCGTCACTGCCCCGTAAATGTCGCCCGTCACGCCTCCGATTTTTTCCGTCGCGAACGAAGCAAATTTCCACGTCACGATTAACGCAACCAAACTTGCCGCCGCCGCGCAGAGAAAAAATTTTTCGTCAAAAAAAATCAACGGGAGCAAAAGCAAAATCGTTTCGGCCGCCGCAAAAATTATCGTGCGCCGCGTCGTGAACTGTGCGAAGGCTTTGCCCATGCCCGAAGAGCGCGCGTAAGGGAACGCGCCGATTGTCACGACCATCATCAGCCGCGCGATTATCGGCGCAGAAAAAATCGCCGCGCAAAGTTGAGCCGTCGAAAATTTTGCAAGCTCCGCCAAAGTCGAAACCTCCAACGCCGCGACCAAAACCAAACTCACCACGCCGAACGAACCCGCCCGCGAATCTTTCATTATCTCCAAAATTTTTTCGCGCTCGCGACCAGAAAACAAACCGTCCGCCGAATCCATGAGCCCGTCGCAGTGAATGCCGCCCGTCAAAATTATCAGCGACGCAAAACCGACCGCGCCCGTCAGCAGCGGCAGATTAAAAAAATTTATCGCGGCGACGACGAGCGCGGAAATTATTCCGAGCACCGCGCCGACCGCCGGGAAAAATTTTACCGACTCGCCGAAATTTTTTTCCGTCCACACGCTTTGCTTAACGACAAAAATTCTCGTGAGAAATTGTAAGCCGATTAAAAATGAATTCATAAAAATTTTCTCCAATACGCCGCGAACTTTGAGGCCGTCACGGATGACGGCCTGCCCGCGCAGAAGACGTGATGTCTTCTCAGCGGGCAACAGTCGGCTGCGGGAAGTCGTAACGTTGGAGCCATGGTTAGTGTCCCGCCCTTTTCTTTGCTTACTTTCTTTTGGGCGCAGCAAAAGAAAGTAAGATCAAACACGCAAAAGAAAGTAGATTAGATAATACAAAAACGAAAAGCGATTGTACAGCCGAAAAAAATTCTGCTATAATCTCTGCGCTTTAAAGTTTACGCTTATGGGAGGTTTTTGTTAATGGAGAATTCTGCGTTGTCAATGCTACCGCCGATTATCACGATAATCCTCGCGCTTTGGACGAAGGAAGTTTACACGTCGTTGATAGTCGGAATTTTCGCGGGCGCAATGCTCTTCACGGGCGGCAACTTTCTGCAATCGATTATTACTTTTTTTGACATCATGGAAAGCAAAGTCGGCGGCAACGTGAACATTTTGGTTTTCCTCGTTATCCTCGGAATTTTGGTCGCGATAATCAGCAAATCGGGTGCCACGCGCGCTTACGGCGAATGGGCTCGCTCCGTCATCAGCGGCAAACGCAGCGCGCTCGGCTTGACGGCTTTCCTCGGCGTTTTGATTTTTATCGACGACTATTTTAATTGCCTGACGGTCGGAACGATTATGCGCCCCGTCACGGACAAATTTAAAATCTGCCGCGCCAAGCTCGCTTACGTCATCGACTCCACGGCGGCTCCCGTCTGCATTATCGCGCCGGTTTCGAGTTGGGCGGCGGCGGTCGGCTCTTCCCTGCCCGAAGGTTCGCTCGTCGACGGCTTCGTACTCTTCCTGCAGACGATTCCTTTCAACCTCTACGCAATCCTCACGATGATTTTCATGGCGTTTATCGTCGTCACCGGTCGAGACTACGCGACGATGGGCGCGGTCGTTAAAAAAAATAACGAGCACTTTGAAATTCCCGAAGAATACAAAGACACCGTAAGCGGCGAACAGAGCACGGGCGGTCAAGGAAAAATCGTCGATTTGATTTTGCCGCTGATTGTTTTGATTTCCGTCTGCATTTACGGCATGCTGTACACGGGCGGCATCCACGAGGGCAAAACAATTTCCGACGCCTTCGCGGACTGCGACGCCTCCAAGGCTTTGGCTCTCGGTTCGTTCATCGCGTTGATTTTTATTTCCCTGCTGTATCTGCCGCGCAAAGTTGTCAACTTCAACGAATATTGCGAATGCTACTCGCAAGGCTTTCGCGCTATGGTTCCCGCGATTTTTATTCTGTGCCTCGCGTGGACGCTTTCGGGTATTTGCTCGGACAGCTATTTGAATTTGGGCGGCTACGTCGGCGGCATCGTTCAAGAGAACGCATCGCTTGCAATGTTCCTGCCCGTAATTTTCTTCCTCGTTAGTATGGGCTTGGCTTTCGCTACCGGCACGAGCTGGGGCACGTTCGGCATTTTGATTCCGATTGCTTTGTCCGTGCTGGTTAGTCTTCCCGCGGAGCAGTCGGCTCATCTTTTGGTCATCTGCATTGCGGCGATTTTGGCGGGCTCTGTCGGCGGCGACCACGCGTCCCCCATTTCCGATACGACGATTCTTGCTTCGGCGGGCGCAAATTGTAACCACATAGAACACGTTTCAACGCAAGTGCCTTACGTCTTGACTGTTTCCGCTTGCTGCGTCGTCGGCTACATTGTCAGCGGCGTCACGGAAAACGGCTGGCTCGGTCTGGGAATTTCGCTGGCTTGTCTTGCCGTCGTGATGATTGTGATTCGCGCAAAAGTTCCCCCTGTCGAGGTTTAACGAATCATGTACGGCGTCATTTACAAAATTACAAATCTAATCGACGGCAAAAACTACGTCGGACAAACAATAAATTTTAATCAACGAATCGGACAACACAAACGCGGCAAACAATTCATCGACAAAGCGATTCAAAAGTACGGGTGGAAAAATTTCACCGTTGAGATTGTCGAGGAGTGCACTTCGCTTGAACAACTTAACAAACGCGAAATTTTTTGGATTGCCGCGTTCAATTCAAAAGTTCCCAACGGTTACAACTTGACGGACGGCGGCGACGGAATTTTCGGTTGCTCTGATGAAACGCGCGCAAAACTTGCAGCGGCAAGTACGGGACATGAGGTTTCCGAAGAGTCACGAAGAAAAATTGGTTTGGCAAGTAAGAACAGACGCCCCAACGAAGAGACACGAGCTAAAATGTCAGCGGCACATGCAGGAAAACGTCCCGGCGAAGAAACACGAGCTAAAATGTCGGTGTCGCAGAAAGGTCATACACTTCCTTTAAAGTCATGTGCAAAAATCAGTGCGGCAAAACGTAAAGGGAATATATTTAAAAATCTTTTAACGGCGATGGACGAACGTCAACTTACATATGCCTCGCTTGCAAAATTTCTCGGTTTATCAACTGCATCCGTTTCTGCAAAAATGCGCGGCATGCGAAATTTTACGGCCAAAGATGTCGACAAATTGGTCGAATTTTTTGGATTGGCAGAAGAATATCTGATGAGCAAATAAAATCGGAGCTGATACCCCATGACGAACTCTGAATACAAAAATTTTTTGGACAATCTTTTTAACGTCTTCACGATTGTCGGGCGCGGAAATTACGTTGCGGCCTACGACGTGAAGGCGAACGTTACCCGCTTCAGCCCCGCCGCCGTCGAACTGTTCGGCTTGCCCGACGAATACATTCCCGACGGCTATAACGAGTGGAAAAATTACATTCACCCCGAAGACAAACTTCAATACACGCGCACGATGAACGCTCTGCTTGAGGGCAAAACCCGCGGCTACGATTTGACTTATCGCACGCGGCTCAAAGACGGCTCGTATGCTGTCGTTCGCTACGTCGGCGCAACTGTTTTCGGCGCGGACGGCAAGCCCGAAATTATCGGCGGCATTATGATTAACGAAGGCATTTCCGCCGTAACCGACCCCGTCACGCTTTTAAGAAATCAATACGGCTTCTTCCGCGATTTGATTGCGGCGGGCGAACTCAAAAGAAATTGCGTCGTCGTCCTTTGCGGCATCAATCGCATGAACAGCATAAACGAGGAGCACGGCTACGCTTTCGGCAATAGCGTTTTGCAACAGGCCGCCTGGCTCCTTCAAGAGGTCGTCGGGCAAGAGGGAACCGTTTATCGCATGGAGGGCGCGAAGTTTGCTTTCCTGTCAGAAACTCTTTCGCCCGAAGAAGTCGCCGTCAAGTACGAAAAACTTCGTCGCGCGGCTCTGGCGGGTCTGCCCGTTGAAAACGTCCGCCAAGTTCTGTCGATTAACGGCGGCATGATTCAATTCGGCGGCGGCACCTACGACGAACGGACAATTCACGCCGCGTTGAATTTTGTTTACAACGAGTCGAAATTTTATCACAACGGCAAGCTCATCAACTACAACGGAGCAATCGGCATGAACACCCACGAATCGTTGGAGCTTATCGCCGAGGTTCGCGACGATATTTTAATGGACTGCAAAAATTTTTCTCTGCGCTATCAGCCCGTCTTCAACGCCGCCACAGAAAATTTGACTGCCATTGAAGCTTTACTCTGTTGGCACAGCGACCGTTGGGGCGACGTTCCGCCGTCGGCTTATGTTCCCGTCCTTGAGCGCGATTTTCTTTTCGAGGAGCTGGGCTATTGGATTCTTCGCCGCGCCATGGAAGACGGCTTGAAACTTTTGGAGCGAAAGCCCGACTTGATGTTGAACGTGAACATTTCGCCCGCGCAAATCGTCGACGACTTCCTTTTTGAAGAGATTGATAAAATTTCAAACTTCGTCGGCTTCCCGCTGAAAAATCTTTGCTTCGAACTTACGCAAAGCTGTCGACTGATTGAGCCGGATATTTTGCGGCGAATCGTCCGTGCCCTTAAGCGCAAAAAAATTCTCTGCTTGATTGACGACTTCGGCAGCGGCGTTGCCTCGATTGATTTTCTGCGCGACCTTTCCCCGAATTTCATCAAGCTTGAGCGCGACTACATCACCCACATAAACGACGCGGGCAATTTGCAAATCGTTCGGCACCTGTCGGAGCTGGCGTCCGAACTCGGCACGAAAGTTTGCATAAAGGGCGTGGAGGATGCCGCCATTCGCGAAGAGATTAAAACTTTCCCCGTGACGAACGTCCAAGGAAATTTTTATTCCGAAGCGATTTGCCTCGACGAGATTATAGAAAAATATTTTTGACAAAAATTTTCCCCGTCGAAAAACTCGGCGGGATTTTTTTAAATTTTGACGGACGATTTGACAAAAAAAAATTACTATAACAGCAACGAGTACGGCAACTACCTTTCGATAAACGCGGGCGACGGCAACGACGTAATTTATAATCTCGGCTCGAAAGACACGCTCAAAATCACGGGTGCAAAATACACCAAAAAGACGAGCGGCTCCGACGTTATCCTCACTGTCGGTAAAGGCTCTGTCACGCTCAAAGGCGCAAAAGGTAAAACTCTCAACATCGACGGCACTCTCGACGGCAAATTAAATATCCCTTCCAACGCTTATACTTACAACGGGCACAGCTATTACATTTATTCCGGCGTCGCAAGCACTTGGCAAGAGGCAAAAACTTATTGCGAAGCACGCGGCGGACACTTGGCGGTTATCAACAACGTGGCCGAGAATACAAAACTTTTCAGCTACATGAAGAGTAAAGGTTATGATTCGGCATACTTCGGATTTTCGGACGCGGCAAAAGAAGGCACATGGACTTGGGTTAACGGGGAAAAAATCAGTTACAAAAATTGGGCGAGCGGTGAACCAAGCGGCGGTACTTACGAAAATTACGGCATGTTTTATTGGAAATTCACTGACGGCAAATGCACCAATCGTTCCTTCCGGCGACGCCCTTAAAGGCACGAACGGCCACGACAATTTAGAAAACGGAACCGGCTTAAATCAAAGAAAAGACGCGGGAAAAATTATTTACGGCTACGACGGCAACAACACAATAACCAACTACGCCGACAACGTCTATGTCAGCGGCGGCAAAGGCAATTGATTCACTTTGGGGCGGCGCGGGTTCCGATACGCTCTACGGCGGCGCAGGCAAAGACGTTTTTATCTGCACAGTCAACGAAGGCACCGACAAAATTTTTGATTACACGGCGGAAGACATGTTAAAAATTTTAAACAACGACGGCAGCGAGGGCGGCACATTTGCCAAGGCAACATTCAGCGGCTCAGATTTGACGCTTGCAATCAAAGGCGGCGGCAAAGTTATTTTCAGCGGAGTGAGCGCGGACGGAACGTTTAACATAAATTCTGCGACGTACAAAATCAGCGGCACCAAACTCGTTAAATAAAATTTGCGCAAAAAAATTTGGCGATGAGCTCTTGAGAGTTCACCGCCGTTTTTTTTTGATTAAGCGTCGAGGACTGCCCATTCTTGCGTAAAATAAAAACTTTTGCTTTCGGGGAGCTTGCCCCAATTTTCAATGACGCGGCTAATCGCGCGGGTGACGTCGTGGTGGCCGTCGGTGTTAGTGAGCAGGACGAGAAATTGATTGGAGCCGTTCTGCGAAATGACATCGCCGCGCCGCAAAGTTTTGTGGAGGCATTCGATAAATTTTTCGCCCGCCGCCTTGAGAGGAATTTTTTCGCCGTCGCCCGTCCTCTTGAGCGCGAGCAGAACAATGCAAATCGTTTTGCCGTAGCCCGCGCGCGTTCGCTTGAGAAATCTGTAAATGTTGCGGAAACTTTCAAACGGCAAAATGTATGCGCCCGGCTCTTTGTTGCGTTCGGCCAAAATCATTTCGATTTGCGCCAACGTTACGACCGTCTCGACGTTTTCTTCGGGGGCGTCTTCGCTGAAAATGTTGTAACCGTGCTTGCCGTTTTGCTTGACGATGTAAAGAGCTTTGTCCGCCTTCTTGTACAGTTCGACAAAATCAGTGCCGGCCTGCGGAACGAGCACGCAACCGATTGACGCGCCCAAAGGAATGTTCATGTCTTCGCCCATCAATTTTTTTGCGGCCTCGGTAATTTTTTCGTTAATGAATTGAGACTTGGAGGCAATGGCGCCTTCCTCGTTGACGCCGTGACAAAAAGCAACGAACTCGTCGCCGCCCATGCGCCCGATAAAATCCGTCGAACGCATCGCCGCCCGCAAAATGTCCGCGAACGCGATTAAAATTTTGTCGCCCATGGCGTGTCCGTGAATGTCGTTTACGAGCTTGAAGCTGTCCAAGTCAATCATCATCAACGAGCCGTGAGACTTCTTGCAAACTTTTGTAAGCTCCTCTTCCGCCGAGCCTTTGTTGAAAAGCCCCGTGAGTTTGTCTGTTGACGAAGTTTTTTTCAAGTCTTGAATCTCGCCGACGGTTTTTAAAATGTTGGAGACGCGCCGCAGGAGGATTTTTGGCTCAAATGGTTTGTGAATTAAATCCATCGCGCCATTGTCAAGCCCTTTGCTCTCAACTTCCTTGTCTTCGTCCGCCGTCATAAACATGAACGGTATTTCTCTATGGAATTCGTTTTGCAAGGCGATTTGCATTTCGTAGCCCGTCATGCCCGGCATTCGGAAATCGGAAAGCACCATGTCGGGCATTTCCTTGCGATAAATTTCCATTGCCTCCTGCGCCGATTGCGCAATAAAAGTTTCATATTGTCTCGCCAGCATGTTTTCGGTTATCATCAACGGCACAATTTGATCGTCGACGATTAAAATTTTTTTCATTGCCAAAACCTCACCGTCCGAAAATTTTTTTCATTATAAATGTTTTTCGCGGCGAAGGAAAGAAAAATTTTCCCGCGAAATTTCTGCACCGAAAAATTTTTAAGGAGGCTTGAGCAATGGCTGAAGTTTTGAAAAGCGAACAGTTCGCGAAAATCCCGCGCGTCGACGAAAAATTTTTCCACGACGAACTCGACGCGGCTTTGAAAAATTTCGACAAAAAAATTGTCGTGCTCGACGACGACCCGACCGGCGTCCAAACCGTCAACGGCATTTCGGTTTACACGGACTGGACGGACGAAGCAATCGCGGCGGGCTTCGCAGAAACAAATTCCATGTTCTTTATCTTGACGAACTCGCGCGCCTTCTCGAAAGAAAAGACTCGCGCCGAACATAAAAAAATCGCCGAAAAAATTTTCGCGGCGGGAAAAATTTTCGGCAAAGATTTTTTGATTGTCAGTCGCTCCGATTCGACGCTCCGCGGCCACTATCCGCTTGAGACGCAAACGCTTTACGAAACTTTGACGGCCTGCGGAAAAAAAATCGACGGCGAAGTTTTGATTCCGTTTTTCAAAGAGGGCGGGCGTTTCACAATCGACGACGTTCATTACGTGCAGGAAAAAAATTTTCTCGTGCCGGCGGCCGAAACCGAATTTGCCCGCGACAAAACTTTCGGCTACAAAAATTCAAATCTTGCGGCCTACGTCGAGGAGAAAACGGGCGGCGCCTTTGAAAAAAATTCCGTCACGTGCATAAGCCTTGAGGAACTTCGCGGCGGCGACGTCGAAAAAATTTCTGCGCGGCTGGAAAAAGTTCACGACTTCAACAAAATTATTGTCAACGCGATTGATTATGTCGACGTGGAAATTTTTTGTCTGGCCTTGCTCAAGTCGAAGAAAAATTTTCTTTTCCGAACGGCGGCGTCCTTCACGAAAATTATCGGCGGCGTGGAAGACAAAAATTTTTTGACACGCGCTGAACTCGTCGACGCGAACAATCGCAACGGCGGCTTGATAATCGTCGGCTCTCACGTGAAGAAAACTTCCGCACAACTCGACGCGCTGAAAAATATTTCGTCGGTCGCGTTCATTGAGTTTGACGTTTCAGATTTAAGCGCGGTCGAAAAAATTATTCGGCGGGCGGAAGAAAATATTTCGCGAGGGCTGACCACGGCGATTTACACGAGCCGAAAAGTTTTGGACTTGGGCGACGCGGAAAAAAATCTTGCGGCCTCCGTGAAAATTTCCGACGCGCTCACGAGCATTGTAAATCGATTGAACGTTCGCCCGAAATTTTTAATCGCGAAGGGCGGCATAACTTCCGCGGACGTCGGCACGAAAGGTTTGGGCGTCAAGCGCGCGCTCGTCTTGGGGCAAGTGGCGGCTGGCGTTCCCGTCTGGAAAATCGGCGCGGAAAGCAAATTCCCCGGCATGAGTTACATAATTTTTCCCGGCAACGTCGGCGAAGTCGACACGCTGAAAAAAATCGTCGACATGCTCATCAAACCGTGAGTTCGATAAATTTTTCCTCCAAAGTTTTTCCCGCGCATAAATTTTCTGTCGTGTCGAGTGCCGCAAGTCTTCCGCGATTTAAAATTGCCACGCGGTCGCAAAGTGCCTGCGCCTCTTCGATGTAATGCGTCGTCAAAACGATTGTGATTCCTCGCGCCTTCAAAATTTTTATCAGCTCCCAAATTTTTCTGCGGACTTGCGGGTCGAGGGCGACGGTCGGTTCGTCGAGAAATAAAATTTGCGGACGATGAATCAGCGCGCGAATGATTAAAAGTCGACGCTTCATGCCGCCCGACAATTCTCTGATGAACGCCCGCCGAACTTTTTCCAGCTCGACGAATTTTAACAGCTCGGAAATTTTTTCGCGGCGTTCGATTTTTTTTAAATGATGAAGTCGCGCGTGCAGCTCCAAATTTTCTTCAACCGTCAAATCCTGGTCGAAGTTCAAATGTTGCGGCACGAGCCCGATTAATTCTTTGATAAAAATTTCGTTGCCTTGAGTCGGTCGTCCCTCGAAAAAAATTTCGCCCGCCGTCGGCTTCAGTTGCAACGTCAACATTTTTATCGTTGTAGTTTTGCCCGCGCCGTTTTTGCCGAGCAAGCCGAAGACTTCGCCGCGCTCAATCGTGAAACTTATTTTGTCGACCGCCCTCACCGAGTCGAAAATTTTTTCCGCGTTAAAAACTTCAATCACATTTGTCCCTCCGAAAAATTTTCGTTGCAAGCAAAATTTTAACGGTGTAGAATATAAATCGCAATTATAATTAACTTCACTCGAACAAAGGAAGTGATAGGCATGGAGCTGAGACAACTTGAGTATTTTCAAATGGCAAGCCGCTTGAAGAACATCACCCGCGCCGCGCAAAGGCTTAGAGTTTCGCAACCGAACATAACCGTCGCGATAAAAAAACTTGAGGCCGAGCTGGGCGTTCAGCTCTTCGACAGGAGTCAAAAACAATTAACCTTGACGCCGGAGGGAAAAGTTTTCCTGAAGCGAATCGAACTCGCGCTTAGGAATATCGACGACGCGATTTTGGAAGTCAACGATTACAAACAGCTGCAAAAGGGCACGATAAAAATCGGAATCCCGCCGATGATGGGCGCGTATCTTTTCCCGAAAGTTTTTTCCGGCTTCCGTCGGCTTCACCCGAATCTTGACGTGCTGCTTTACGAGGAAGGCTCGCTTTCAATCCGCGAAAAACTGGAGAGCGACGAGCTCGACTTCGGAATCATAATCATCCCCGAATCTACACAGAATTTAAACGTTTTGAAGATGAGCCGCAACCAACTGATGGTTTGCGTGGCGCAAGAAAGTCCGCTGGCGAAAAAAAATAAAATCACGCCGAAAGACATTTCCGAATCCGATTTAATCATGATGAAGGAAGGAGCCTACTTGCGCGAAGTCGTTCAAAGCAAATTGTCCTCCCTGAAAATTTCGCCGCGCACGGTTCTCGAATCAAGCCAAATCGTCACGATAAAAGGTCTCGTGGCGCATAAAGTCGGAATAGCTTTTCTGTTGGATTTTATCTGCTCGCACTCGGAAGACATAAAATCAATTCCGTTTTACGAGCCGATTTTCGTAGACATCGGCCTGGCGTGGAAAAAAGAAAAATACGTCTCGAAGGCGGCGCAGGCGTTCATAGATTTTTGCAAACAGCCGCTGTAAAAAATATTTTGACCGAAAAGAGCCGCTCGAAAAGTCGGGCGGTTCTTTTTTGCAGGAAAATTTTTCGGCTTGTCAAATTTATACAGTCACTTTTACCGCAAAAAATTTCACGGGAGGTGCACGGTTTATGGGCAAGTTGGTCGTTATCGAAGGTTCGGACGGCTCCGGCAAGGCGACGCAGACGAAAAAACTTTATGAACGCTTGCGCGATTTGGAAGGCAATGTGAGGCGCATAAGCTTCCCCAATTATCAATCCGAATCCTCCGCACTTATAAACATGTATCTGCGCGGAGATTTCGGAGGAAACGCGGAGGCCGTCAACCCGTACGCGGCGGCGACCTTCTACGCCGTGGACAGGTTCGCAAGTTTTTTTGAGTGGAAAGATTTTTACGAGGGCGGCGGGCTCGTCTTGAGCGACCGTTACGTAGGCTCGAACATGGCCTATCAGGCGGCGAAGTTCAAAAAGAAAACCGAGCGCACAAAATTTTATTCGTGGCTGGACGATTTGGAATACGAACGATTTAAATTGCCGCGACCCGACATGACAATTTTTTTGGACATGCCGCCGAAAATTTGTGCCATCCTTCGACGCGAACGAGGCCGCGAAGACATCCACGAGGCCGACGCCGCCTTCCAAAACAAAACTTATGAAACGTACAAAGAAATCGCTCAACGGTTCGGCTGGAAAGTTGTCCCTTGCGCCGAGGGAAGTTTTGCGCGGAGCTCAACCGACATTCACGAAAATATTTTAGCTCTCGTCGAAGAACTTTTGATACAAAAATTTGAGACCGTCGATTAGTCAAAAGATCGCTTCGACCAGGCAGAAGGCCGACGCGCCGATTGCCGCCGTGATTGGAATCGTTATGCCCCAGGCTTTGACCATTTGTCGGGCGACGTTCCAATGAACAGCGTTAATCCTTTTGGCAGTGCCGACGCCCATTATCGAGCCGCTTACGACGTGAGTCGTCGAGACGGGCAAGTTAAGAAGCGTCGCGCCGAAGACAACCGACGAAGAATTTAAATCCGCCGCAAAACCGCTCGGAGGTTCCAACTTGAAAATTTTTCCTCCGACGGTTTTTATTATGCGCCAACCGCCCGTGGCCGTGCCCATTGCCATTGCCAAAGCGCACATGACTTTTACGTAAGTCGGAACTTCAAACTCGGAAATGAAACCGCCGCTGAAAAGTGCCAGCGTGATTATGCCCATGGATTTTTGCGCGTCGTTCGAGCCGTTCGAGAAAGCAATCATCGCCGCAGAGACGACTTGCATTTTGCGGAACTTGTCGTTGAGGACGTGCGGCGAATATTTTTCAAACACGCGGAAGATTATGTTCATGATGACAATGCCCGTGACGAACGCGATTGCCGGCGAAAGTATCAGCGCGAGAATTATTTTTCCTATGCCGTACAAGTTCAAACCTTCCACGCCGACGGAAATTAAAACCGCGCCGATTAAGCCGCCGATTAAAGCATGCGATGAACTCGACGGCAGACCCAGCCACCACGTCAGCAGGTTCCAAAAAATTGCGCCCGTCAAAGCCGCGATAATAACTTTCTCGTCGATAAGACCGGGAAAACTTACAATGTCGCCGCCGATTGTTTTGGCCACGCCCGTGGAAACCATTGCCCCTAAAAAATTTAAACACGCCGCCATAATCGTCGCGTGATTCGGATTAAGGGCGCGTGTGCTTACTGAAGTTGCTATCGCGTTGGCCGTGTCGTGAAAACCGTTGATGAAGTCGAAGACCAACGCAAGGATTATCACAACAAAAATCAAATACTGAAGCTCAACCAATTTGTTTCAGCTCCTTAAAAATCTTTTCGACAAAATTGTATCAGACACAAAGTTTTCCGTCAAACTTTGGCGCGGGGAGGAATTGAATTGATTGATTCGAGGATGGCGGCCGTGATGAATTTTGTTCGCGCGGGCAGCCGCGTCGCCGATATCGGAGCAGACCACGGCTACCTTTCGATTGAGCTGATTAAAAGCGGGCGGGCGTCGAAAGTCATTGCCACGGAAAAAAATTT
>CAMJQS010000025.1 GCA_946408105.1 uncultured Selenomonadales bacterium
ACGTTTCCAACGCGCAAGGCACCGTCGTCAATCTGCCCGAAGGCTCCGAATCCGAAATCACTATCACTTTCGGCGCGGCGCGCAAGGCTGAAGTCTCCATTAATTGGAACGAAGAAAAATTCGTCATCCAATACGACCGCGACAAACAAATTTTGACGCTCGACCGCAACGGCATGAAACTCGGCGGCAAAGGCATTCGCCCGTTCAATGACGGCAAAAACACCGACGTCGATTTGGGCATTCGCAAGTTCAAACTCTTCACGAATCTTGAGCTGAACTTCCGCTTGTTCGTCGACAAGTCCGTCATCGAACTCTTCCTGCAGGACGGCGAAGAGGCTTGCAGCGTTCTCGTTTATCCTGAAGAGGACGTGAAGCCCGTGCTCAAATTCGCGGCCGACAAACCTCTCCAAAGAGTCTCCGGTAAAGTTTGGGCTCTCGGTCAATTCAATTACAAATAAGCTGATAGCTGTTAGCTGATAGCTGTTAGGAACTAGACTAAAACTAGTTCCTAATTTTTTTTGCTTGATTCTGACTCTAACTTGCGCTATAGTATGGAAAATTTTTTTGCAAGGAGCTTTTCATTAATGAGAAAATTTTTTTTGTCAGCTTTGCTTGTCTTGACGGTTTGCGTTATCGGTTGCGCTCAACAAAAAAATTCAAGCGACGCGAATCAAATTCCGACCGAAGTTGCGACGCCCGAAAATTCTTCGCAAGAACAGAGCGCGCCTCAAGCTCAACCCGATAAAGATTACATTTTGGCGGCGGACGATTTGTCTAACCTTCAGCTCGACGACCCGACCAAGCCCGTTTACGATAAATATATTTTGTGGGAGCGGCAGGAAAAAAATTTGCCGTGCGTCTTGCCCGACCTTCAACCCTACGACGCAAAGTCCGTTGTCTATCTGACTTTCGACGACGGCCCCGACGATAAAGTCACGCCGCAGATTTTGGACATCCTCAAAGCCGAAAACGTCAAGGCGACTTTCTACGTCTGCGGCAACATGGTCGAAACTTATCCCGACGTTTTAAAGCGAATCTTCAACGAGGGACACGCAATCGGCAACCACAGCTACAACCACCGCTACAACGAACTTTACGCAAGCCCTTGGGCTTTCATGGAACAGATTATCCAAACCGACAACGCCATTAAAAATGTTATCGGCGTGCGCCCGTTCATAATCCGCGCGCCCGGCGGCGTCGGCATGTTTAACGGCGATTATTGGTCGATGATTGACAGTTGCGGCTACGTCGAACACGATTGGAACGCCTTGACCGAGGACGCCACGCCTTCCAAGCCAAACGCCTCTCAACAAGTCAACAACGTCCTGAAATATTTGGGCGACAACCCGCCGCGCTCCGTCATTATCCTCATGCACTCCAACAGCGACAAGACCGAGACCGTCAAAGCCTTGCCCGAACTCATTCACTTCCTGCGCGACTGGGGCTACACTTTCGGCGTCGTCACTCCAATGACTCCGCAGCCTTGGTAACTGAAAACAAAATAAAAGCTCCCGTCATTGGGAGCTAAATTTTTTTCCTCCTTGATTAAATTTTACGCAGCATTGTCCTCTTTCAAAACGTAACGCATGTACATCGGCAGCTTTTCAATCGTCTTGTCCAGGCGCGGATTTTTTCGCCACATATTGTATTTGTGCAGTTCCGATTCCGAACGTCCGCTTTTAAAGAATTGCCAGACACCTTTGGAAAATTCTTGCGTGAACAGATAGTACCTCTTGCCGTTCGAGATTAAGTAGAAGTGGAGCTTCTCGTTTAGCTTGTGTACCGTTATTTTGTTTTTCATGAGACATTCCCCCTATGAAATATTACTGAAAACCTTTTCGCTATTTTAATCGAAAATTTTTTCCTTGTCCATAAGGGGGAAATGAATTTTTAATCAAAAAATAATTTTCAGCGGAAAAAATTTTTGAGGTCGTCTTTTAAATTTTCGTGCGCGGTTAGTGCCGCCTCAAAAATTGTCAGCTCGGCGGTCGTCGCGCCCGAAGTGAGCATGGACAGCGGCAAGCCGTTCGCGTCCAAAATAATTTCTTCCAGCGTGATTTTCTTTTCGCCCGAAGGAGAGTCTTGAATTTTTTTCGCGCGAAGAATCCGAATCAGCACGTACTTGCAGCCGCAACTTTTTCCCGCGGCAACAAATTCGTCGAAGACCTCTTCCGAAAAATTTTTTTCTTTGAACTTCACGCTTTGAACGGGCGCAAACGTCAACGCGGAAAAATTATTTCTCAAGTCGTCGTCCAGGGCGTTCAAAATAATTTTCTCGTCGGAAGAATGAAAATCGCCTTTGACCAAAAGAATCGGCGCGACGTAAATCGGCGTGTCGATTTTTTCTTGCGCCTCGTAGCGAAGAGTGCCGCCCGCCGAAAGGTAATCGCGAATCGCGCAGTCGAGGTAAACGGCCATTTTGTCGGCGGCGTGGTCGCTCGTTGCGCTTTGCTTGTACTTCAAAATTTTTCCGAAGTGAACGTAGCCCAGAGCCCGCAAAGATTTTTTGAGGTCGTCGCCGCGCGTGACGGCGCGTGTCACGTCGAGTTTGTCGGAATAATTTTTCGCCAGAGCACGAGAGCCGACAGCCGGCGCGCCGAAAGTTATAACCTTGAGTTGATTTTTATCGACGCCCGAATCAATCAGACGAATCGCCGCAATCGTCGCAACCGCTCCGCCAAAGCTGTGCCCGGTTATGTAAAGAGTTTCGCGCGAATTTTTTTCCAAAGAATTTTTCAAACGTTCGGCAAGCCCGTCGCTCAAAACGACATCGGCATAATCGCGGAAGCCGCGGTGGACGAAAATTTTGTCGCCGATTTTTTTTTCCTTCGGCGCAAGCGTCGTGTCGTCGTTCAAATGAATTCGTCCGACGCGAAAATTTATTTCCGCGTCCTTGAGATTTTCCGTGCCCGCGACCGCCAAAATTTTTACGTCGTCTTTGCTCACGAGGTAAGCCTTGGCGTCGGCGGGATTATTTTTCCGCGAAATTTTTTCAATCGTCCAGCCGCGCTCGTTGAGCATGGAACGCATCAAATAATTTTCGTCGTCGGAGGAAGCGCCCATAGAACAAATCGCGCAGGCCAATCGAATTTCCGCTGCGTCGAGTTCGTCACTTGCCGCCGCCGAGTTCGTCAACGTCAGAAAAAAAATTATCGCGGATAAAAATTTTTTCATCACTTCAAATTTTCCTCAACGACTTCGACGCCGTGTTTAATGCAGTCGGGGCAGGAGCAAATCATTTTGCCGGTGCCCGCGCCTTTAAGCTCACGACAAATCAGCGCGCCGCATTTCTCGCGGAAAGAATTCATCATCGCCTTGGAAATTTTCATCGTCGAAGCTTTGGACTTGGGCGCGGCAAGATTGCCCGTGCTGTTTTTCAAGCCCGCGATTAACAGTGCGCCCGTCAACGCGCCGCAAACGCCGTCGCCCGTGCCCATGCCCGCGCCGAAACCTTCCGTCGCCTTGAATAAAATTTCTTTGGGAACGTCAACCAAATCCGCGCAAGCAACCGCCACCGATTGTGAACAGCTGAAGCCTTTGCGGTGAAGTTCGTCCGCCAATTTAATTCGTTCGCTCATGTTAATTCTCTCCTTTACGCGAAGAAACTTTTTATCTTATCCAAAATTAATCGGAAGAAAGATTTTTGCTCAACGTCGGCAGTCGTCACCACGTCGACCGAGGCCGCCTCTCTTCCGTCGGGCAAGACCACACGAATTTTTCCAATCGCCTCGCCCGATTTTATCGGCGCAGTCAACGCGTCGGGCAAATCGTAAACAATTTCGTAAGCGTTCGCGTCGCCCTCAAAAACCGGCATGATAATTTCGCCCGCCGTCTTAACTTGCATGGACTTGCGCCGCCCGGAAATTATCGGCAAAGTTTTCACGACTTCGCCCGGCTTAATCAAAGTTTCGCTGGACACGCGGCTGAAGCCGTAATCGAGCAGGAAAATCGAATCGTTCCAAATGTAGAGGCTGTCCAAGACGACCGCGATTAATTGAACGCCGTTTTGTTTGGCTGCCGTGACAAGGCAACGCCCCGCCGCATCGGTGTAGCCCGTCTTGATTCCGTTCGCGCCGCGATAAAGCCACAGCATTTGATTTTCGTTGCGCAAAAGTTTTGTGTCGTCGTGAATCCACGGGAAGGAAACTTCTTTGGCGGAACAGATTTCTTCAAAGTGCGGCAAAGAAAATCCGTGCGCCGCCATAATCGCCAAGTCGCGAGCCGTGGTGTAATGATTCGGGTCGGGCAGGCCGTTCGCGTTCGTGAAGTTCGTGTTCACCGCGCCGAGGTCGTGCGCGCGCTTTGTCATCTTCGCGGCGAAGTCGGGAACGTTTCCGCCGCAGTGTTCGGCAATGGCAATCGCGCCGTCGTTGCCCGAAACCAACATCATGCCGTAAAGCAATTCGCCGAGCGGAATTTTTTCGCCGACGTCGAGCCACAGCGTCGAACCTTCCGCGTTGTAAGCACCTGCCCCGACGGTAACAATTTCGTCGAGCTTGTTGCCTTCCAGCGCGGTTATCAGCGTCATCATTTTTGTCGTGCTTGCCGGGAACATTCTTTGGTCGGGGTTGCGTTCGTAGAGGACGTGGCCTGTCGACGCTTCGATAACGATAGCCGCCGTCGCCGTCACGTTCGGCAAAACGTCGTCGGGTGCAACGGGTCGTGTGTTTTGAATCGGCGTGACGGAGTAGCCGGGATTGAGCCCCGAATTTTCGGAAGTCAACGCTTGCATCGGCCGAGCGATTTCGCCGCGCGGAGCCTCTTCCAGCCGCGTGAGTTCCGAGGCGGGCATTCGACCTTCGGGCGCAGCTTCTGCCGCAAAAATTATCAGCGTCATTAAAATTATCGCCGCAAAAAATTTTTTCAAATTCAAGAGCACCTCTCTTCAGCAAAGCAAAAGTTCCCGCTGATTATAAATTTATCGCGCCGCCTTGTCAAAAAAAAGAAGCCGCGCTTGCGACTCCGATAATTTTTCAGTCCAGAAAATCTTTGAGCTTTTTTGAGCGGGCAGGGTGACGAAGTTTCCTTAAAGCCTTCGCCTCGATTTGACGAATTCGCTCGCGCGTGACGTTGGAACTTTTTCCGACTTCCTCAAGCGTGCGTGCTCTGCCGTCTTCCAGCCCGAACCTCAACCGCAAAACATTTTTCTCGCGCTGCGTCAAAGTTCCCAAAACATCTTCCAGTTGTTCTTTGAGCAACATGAACGAGGCGGCGTCGGCGGGCGCGGGCGCGTCGTGGTCTTCGATGAAGTCTCCCAAGTGCGAATCGTCTTCTTCGCCGACGGGCGTTTCCAACGACACGGGCTCTTGAGAAATTTTTTTAATCTCTCGAACGCGGGCGACATCCACTTCCATTTCCACGGCAATTTCTTCGTCGGTCGGTTCGCGTCCGTTTTTCTGCAGCAGGTTGCGCGAAACTCTCGTGAGCTTGTTAATCGTCTCGACCATGTGCACGGGAAGTCGGATTGTGCGCGCCTGGTCGGCTATCGCCCGCGTTATCGCCTGACGAATCCACCACGTCGCGTACGTCGAAAATTTGTAGCCTTTGCGGTAGTCGAATTTTTCCACGGCTTTAATCAAGCCCAAGTTGCCTTCTTGAATCAAATCAAGAAAGCCCATGCCGCGCCCCGCGTATCTTTTGGCGATTGACACAACCAAACGCAAATTCGCCTCGGCAAGTTCTTTTTGCGCGTCGGCAGATTCTTCTTTGTCGTCGGACTCCATGCGCATGGCCAATTCTTTTTCCTGGTCGGCAGTGAGGAGCGGCACGCGTCCGATTTCTTTCAAATACATGCGGACGGGGTCGTCAATAGAAACGCTGTCGGGCATCACGTCGACTTCGGCGGGCGGCTTTGAAGATTCGGCGTCGTCTGAAGAAACTTCGGCGGTCTCGGCTGCGGCAAGGTTTTCATCTTGCTCAAGGGCGGTACCTCCCGGCGTCAACTCGCTGTCGACGCCGTCGTCCATGTCCTCAAGCGGCGTATCCTCGTTGGTTATTTCTATTCCTTCGCGCTCGCAAATACTCAAGATTTCGTCGATTTCGTCCGTGTCGTTTTCCAGCCCGAACGATTGCATGATTCTTTCCAAATCGCTCCAAGTCAGCTTCCCGCCGGTTTGCTTGGCCTTTTCCGTTAAAACCGAAACAATTTTTGGCGGACGACCTTTGGCAGTTTTGATTGTGTCTTCTGCCGCGTCGACAGCCGCCGATTCAGATTTTTTGTGTGCGGAATTATTTTTTTGTTTCCCGACAGGCTGCCGTTCGTTCAACTCGACAGTTTTATCTTCTCCTGTCATATTGCAGCCTCCTTTCAATTTAGCTGTAAGCTAAAAGCGTTTGTCTTTTCTTTTAAGGTTGTCAATTTCCTTTTTTATTTTAAGCAACTCTTCGACTGCCTTGACGTAAGCCGCTTCGTCGTTTGAAGCGAATTTCTCCGCTTGAGCAAAAAGCTCGTGATATTTTTTTTCAAGCAGAACCCGCCGCAAAAATCTTACCGAATCGTTGAAGGCGGCAATTTCCGCGTCGAGCGGTGCGCCCTCTCCGTCAAGCAAAATCCGCGCAAGTTCCGCGCCTGCCGCCTCGCTCAATTCCGCAGCCGCGCTCATTTGGTCGGGACGCTTTCCGTTTTCCGCGCAATTTTTAATCCATTCGATTATTTCTTGTTGAGCGGGCGAAAAAATTTCTTCCGGCATCAAAACTTTTCTTACGTAGTCGAGAAGATTATCGTCTTGCCAAAGCATTCGCAAAACGTCTTCCGTCGCTTTTTTGAGCCTGAAATTTTTTTCGGCGGAAGATTTTTCGCGCGTGACGACAACTGCAGAATTTTTGTCGGGCTCCCTCTTTGAAGAAAATTTTTTCCATGCGTTGAGAAGGATTAATTCGTCCAGGGCAAGAGCCGCGGCAATTTTTTTAAGGTATTCGTTGAGCTCGGTTTCACTCCTTACTTTTTCAATGACCGGGAAAATTTCTTGCAAGGCTTTGAGCTTTCCGTCCGTCGTGGCGCGTTCGGTGTTTGCCAGGACGTATTTAATTCGGTAGTCGACCAGCGGAATCGCATTTTTAATCAGCTCCGCGAACGCCTCCGCGCCGTGCTTGCGGACGAATTCGTCGGGGTCCTTGCCGTCGGGAACGCTTATGACGAAAACTTGAGCGCCCGCCGCCTGAACAATCGGCAACGCCCGAATCGTGGCGCGCTGCCCCGCCTCGTCGCTGTCGTAGCAAAAAATAATTTTTTGAGCGTAGCGCAGAATCAATTTGGCGTGTTCGGGCGTGAACGCCGTGCCGAGAGTCGCGACGACATTTTTTATCCCCGCGCTGAAAAGAGAAATCGCATCCATGTAGCCTTCGACGACGAGAGCCGCGCCCGCCGAACTTATCGAACGATTCGACTTGTCCAAACCGAAAAGCAATTTCCGTTTGTTGAAAAGAACGGTCTCCGGCGTGTTCAAATATTTTGGCGTCGTTTCGTCCGCAGAGCCGAGAACCCGTCCGCCGAAGCCGACGACGCGCCCGAAGACATCCGCGATTGGAATCATGATTCGGGCGCGGAACCTGTCGTAATAGCCCGAAGAATTTTTGCGTTTGACAATGAGCCCGACCGATTCGATTTGTTGCGCGGAAAAATTTTGTCGAATCAGTTCCCTGAAAAGATTTTCCCATTCGTCGGGCGCGCAACCCAGCTTGAAAGTTTCAATCGTTTCTGCCGTAATTCCACGCGCCTCAAGATATTTCCTGCCGACGGAGCCGCGAGCCGTTTTAATTAAACATTCGTGATAAAAATCCTGCGCGACTTCGTTAATCTTCAGCAAAATTTTTTCTTCGCGTCGTCGGCGTTCCTCTTCGGGCGAAGATTTTTTTTGGGGAAGTTCAATGCCCAAACGTTCCGCCTGAAGTTTGACGGCCTCAAAATAAGTTATGTTTTCAATGAGCGACAGGAACTTGAAGACGTTGCCGCCCGCGCCGCACCCGAAGCAATAAAAAAGTCCTTTGTCGGCACTGACGCTGAAGGAAGCGGTCTTCTCGTTGTGGAAGGGACAACGCCCCCAATATCGCCCGCTCTTTTGAGTGAGCTGCACGTAACGCGACACGACGGAATAAATATCCGTGCGCTCGGTGACGCGCTCAACGAATTCATCAAGCTCCGAACTTCCCACAGCTTTTCAACCTCCGTGGCGTTTATATTCCCCGCGCCGTTTAAATTTCCTTTAAGCCGCGCAAGAATTTTTGTTACGTGATATAATCGCCGCAAGATTTTTGACGGAGGTTTTTAAAATGAAAGTAATCGTGGCGATTGACAGCTTGAAAGGAAGCTTGACGAGTTTGGAGGCGGGCGCGGCGGCTCGCGAAGGAATTTTATCGGCATCGCCCGCGTCCGAAGTGAAAATTTTTCCGTTGGCCGACGGCGGCGAAGGAACTTGTCGCGCGATAATAAACGGGCTCGGCGGCGAATTAAAATCGGTCGAAGTCACCGACCCGCTCGGCGGGAAAATTTTTGCGGAGTTCGGTGAAGTCTCGGAAAAAAAATTGGCGGTCATCGAAATGGCAAACGCTGCCGGCCTTCCGCTCGTCCCCGAAAAATTTCGTAACCCGCTCAACACGACGACTTACGGCGTGGGCGAACTGATTAAAATTGCGATTGCCGACGGCTGCCGCGATTTTGTCATCGGCATCGGCGGCTCGGCAACAAACGACTGCGGCCTGGGAATGTTGACGGCTCTCGGTTACAAATTTATCGGCGCGGAAAAAATTTTCGGGCGCGACCTGGAAAAAATTTCTGCGATTGACGACTCGAACGTTTTGCCCGAACTTAAAGATTGCAAATTCCGAATCGCCTGCGACGTGACGAATCCTCTTACGGGCGCGAACGGGTGCTCGGCGGTTTACGGTCCGCAAAAAGGCGCGACGCCCGAAATCGTTCAAACGATGGACGGTTGGATAAAAAATTTCGGCGAACTCAGCGCAAAATTTTTAAAGCTCGAAAAAAAATCTTCGGCGGGCGACGGCGCGGCCGGCGGCTTGGGTTTTGCGTTCAGAAGTTTTCTTCGCGGCGAACTTTTGCCCGGCGTCGATTTGGTTTTGGACGCGCTCGACATTGCAAAAGATTTGAAGTCGGCTCACGTCGTGATAACCGGTGAAGGCCGCCTCGATTATCAAACTGCTCAAGGCAAAGCTCCTTCGGGCGTGGCCAAGCTCGCCAAAAAACTCAACCCGAAAATTTTAACGGTCGGTGTCGGCGGAAGTGTCGCGGACATTTCGGACGACGCGGGGCTTGACGCTTCCTTTGCGATTTTGCGCGCGCCGATGACTTTGAATGACGCCATGAAAAAAAATATCGCCGCAGAAAATATTTCCGCGACGGTTAAGCAAATTATTCGATTGATTGAGCGTGCAAAAAATTTTTAAGCGTTCAAGTCTTCCTTGCGCATGAGCAGGAAGCAAAAATCCGACAGGCGGTTTAGAAAAATTTTGTCCGCCTCGTGAACTTTTTCCGCCTTTGCCAGCTCGCAAGAAAGTCTTTCAGCGCGGCGCGTGATTGTCCTTGCCAAGTCGAGGAACGCGCCGCCTTTTGTTTTGCCGGGGATTAAAAATTCTTTCAGCGGCGGCAAAGAATTTTCCAGCGCGTCCATTTCCGCTTCCAAATTTTTTACGTCGTCGAAAGTTATCGTCGGCTCCCGATTCAAGCTCGCGAAGTCCGCCATTAACTTCGGCAAAAGTTTTTGGACGGCGAAAATTTTTTCTCTGACTGATTCGACTTCGACGAACGCCCGCGCGATTCCCAACGCCGAGTCCGCCTCGTCAATCGCGCCGTAAACTTGCACGCGCACAGAATTTTTTTCGACGCGCTCGCCCGTGTAAAGGCTCGTGAAACCTTTGTCGCCTGTCTTCGTGTAAATTTTCATGAAACTCCTCCAAACACTGCGAAAATTTGAGGCCGGCAACGTGACGTTGCATCCAACGGACGCGCTTGAGCCGTAAAAAATTTTGCGATAAACGCCGCGAAATTCAGAGGCCGCCAAGGACGGCGGCCTGCCCGCGTAATGAGCGTGACGCGAATTCAGCGGGCAACAGTCGGCTGCGGGAAGGCTCAACGTTTAAACGATTAGGAGTAACGCCCCCGCGAGGCACCTTTTCTTTTTGCTACTTTTTCTTTGGGCGTGCAAAGAAAAAGTAGATCCTTAACCTAACCGATTAAAGTTTGTCCGAGATAGACAACCGCGCCCATGAAGATGACGAACGGAATATAAATCTTGACGGCGAACGCCAACAGTTGAGAGTCCGCGCCTTTGACGCCGATGGCCGCCGAGCCGATTGCGATTGACAGAGGAGAAATCATTTTGCCCGCGCAAGCTCCCGTTGCATTGGCGGCAGCCACCCACGCTTGAGCCGATTCACTCGCGCCGATAGCCTGGCTTGCGATGACTTGCAGCTTGCCGAAGAGAACGCAGCTTGAAGTGGCCGAACCCGTGATGTACGTGCCGACCGAGCCGAGGAACGCCGCGATTAACGGATAGGCCGTGCCCGTGGCCGCAACCGCCGTGTCCGCGATTTGTCCCGTCATGCCGCTGTAGCCCATGACTTTTGCCGTGGCGATGACCGCGATAATCGTCACCATTGTAAATTTCAAACCGTTGACTGTCTTCTTCAAGACGCCGAACATTTCTCCGAAGCTTGCGCCCTGTTTTCTGCCCGCGATGAACGCCGCAAGCATTATCAAAACGCCTGGCGTATTTATCCAAACGAACGTGTAAGGCGCGCCGCCCTCGCCGTTGTAAATCGGGACGGCCGTTTTAAATTGCATAAGGAAAGAATTTATCGGCGGGAAAAGTTTGCTCGTACACAGCAGGAAAATAAAAATCAGAATGAACGGCAAGCAGGCGTTAATTCCTTGAGCGGTTGTAATTTTCGTGTGAGCCTGGTCGCTCATTGCGAATTCGGGATCGTTGACGGGAAATTTTTTCGCAATGAAAACAATCGTGCCCATGGTGCAAATCGCGCCCGCCACGACTGCCAGCTCCGGCCCGACGAACATTGAAAGCGCAAGTTCGGGAATGAAAAACGCAAGCCCCGCTCCCAGACAAAGCATCGTCATGCCGCGCAAACCTTTCATGCCGCCGCCCGTCACGATAACCATAAGCCACGGACAAAGCAAACTTAAAACGCCCAGCTGCAATGATGTGAACGTCGCAAGCTGAATCGGGTCGAAGCTTGTAACATTTGCCAACGTCACGAGAGGAATTCCGATTGAGCCGTAAGCCGTCGGAACGGAATTTGCGATAAGACAAACGGAAACAGATAAAATCGGATTAATGCCGATGCCCGCGAGCATTCCGGCGGGAACCGCGATGGCCGTGCCGAAGCCCGCCATGCCCTCAAGGAAGCCGCCGAAGCCCCAGCCGATTAACAGAATCAAAACGCGCTTGTCGTGGCTGACGCTCGTGAGCATGTCTTTAATCGTGTCCATTGCTTTTGTGTGCAACGTCAAGTTGTAAGTGAAAATCGCCGCGACGATGACGAGCAAAATTGGCCAGCACGCCAGCGCGACGCCTTCGAGCACGGATTCAATCGCCCGAACGCTTTCCATGTTCCAGACGCCCATGCCCGCCGCCAACGAAATTGCCAACGCGATTAAGCACGCCTTCCACGCCGGCATTTTTATCACGCTGAGCGCAATCACCAGCCACAAAATCGGCGACAGCGCAAGTAGAAACATCAATTCCCCCAACCCCCTCACTGAACAGAAAGAAAATAATTCCAATGCCGCAAATTTCTATGACAGGCAAAAAAAATCCTGCTTAGTAAAAATTTTCTGTCAACATTGCGCCGCGAATTTTCCTGCCGCGTTGCCCGTCGCCCACGCCGCCTGCAAATTAAATCCGCCCGTGAAGCCGTCCACGTCCGCAACCTCTCCGACGATGAATAAATTTTCCACGAGCTTTGAACGCATCGTCCGCGGGTCGATTTCTTTTACGTCGACGCCGCCCGCCGTCACGATTGCCTCTTCAAGCGGGCGCGTCTTGGTTATCGTCAACGGCAACCCGCGCAAAATTTCGACGAGCCGCCGCCGCTGCGCTGAAGTGATTTCGTCCACGCGCTTTTCTTCCGGCAGATACGCCAGGTCGAGTATCGGCGGAATTAATTTCGCGGGCAAAAGTTCCGCGAGAGAATTTTTTATAATTTTTCCTTTGAACTTGTCGAAGTCACGCAAAAGGCGTGCGTCGAGTTGTTCGGGCGTGAGCGCGGGCTTTAAATTTATTTCAAGCTCCACGAATTTTTTTTCCGCCAAAAGTTTTGCGGCATGTCGACTCAAAGTTAAAATTATCGGCCCCGAAACTCCAAAGTGAGTGAAAAGCATTTCGCCGAACTGCTCCGAAATTTTTTTCCCGTCCGCCAAAAGTTTCGCGCGAACATTTTTCAACGACAGCCCCTGCAAATCTTTTACAAAATCTTCTTCCGTTTCGAGCGGCACAAGCGCGGGCAAAATTTCTGTGACGGTGTGTCCGAGTCGTCGCGCGAACTTGAAGCCGTCGCCCGTCGAACCCGTTGCGGGATAACTCGCGCCGCCCGTCGCCAAAATCACTGCGTCCGCTTTGAAAATTTTTCCGCCGACAAAAACGCCGACGATTTTTTTGTTCTCCGTTAAAATTTCTTTCACGGGCGAATTTGTTTTGACTTCGACGCCCAAAATCATCAGCCGTTTCATCAGCGCGTCGATAACTTCTTTTGCGTCGTCGCTCGCGGGAAAAATTCTGCCGCCGCGTTCGACTTTTGTTTTCACGCCGAGGCTCTCAAAAAAATTCACGGTGTCGACGGACGAAAAATTTTTCAGCGCGCTGTACAAAAATTTTCCGTTGCCGGGAATATTTTTTACAATTTCGTCGACGTCCGCCGCGTTCGTCAGGTTGCAACGACCTTTCCCCGTGATTCGCAGCTTGCGTCCGATTTGCGGCATCTTTTCAAACAGCGTGACTTGCGCTCCGTCCTCCGCCGCACGAATCGCCGCCATGATTCCGGACGCGCCGCCGCCGATGACAAAAATTTTTTTCAAAGCAATTCTCCTTTGAGCCGCGAAATTTCTTCCGCCGTTAATTTTCTGAACGCGCCGACCTTCAAGCCGTCGAGCGTCAAGAAAGAAAATTTTATTCGGCGAAGTCTCTTCACGTCCAAGCCGACCGCCGCGAACATTCTGCGCACTTGCCGATTGCGTCCCTCGTGAATCGTGACTTCGACCAAATTTTTTTCGAGCAAAAAAATTTCTGCGGGCGCGGTCAGTCCGTCGTCAAGTTCAATGCCCGCACGAAGTTTGTCGAGTTTTTCTTCCGTCACGTCGCCCGAAATTTTTGCGCGATAAGTTTTGGAAACTTCAAAGCGCGGGTGAATCAGCGCGTTGGTCAAGTCGCCGTCGTTCGTCAAAATCAAAAGCCCTTCCGAATTCAAATCGAGGCGGCCGACAGGCCAGACGCGTTCGGAAAAATTTTCGCCGAGCAAATCCAAAACGGTTTTGCGTCCGCGCTCGTCTTTCACGGTCGAAACGAAACCGCGCGGCTTGTTGAGCAGCAGATAAATTTTTTCCGCGCCGAAGTGCAAAAGTTTTCCGTCGACGCGAATTTTATTTTTGGTCGGGTCAGCCTTCGCGCCGAGCTCGCGAAAAATTTTTCCGTCGACAGTCACGCGCCCCGCCGAAATAATTTTTTCAGCCTCGCGCCGCGAACAGATGCCCGCCCGCGCGATTAATTTTTGCAATCGTTCCAAGTCATCAGCTCCAAAAATTTTTGCGCCATTATATCACACGCCGCCCGCGAAAGGCGGAAGGATTTTATTGACAAAAAGATTTTCGCCGATTAAAATTTCAACGCAATAAAATTTCACGGCGCGGGAGGTTGTCTTATGAATTCAGCAAAGAAACTTTTACTTGTCGGCTGTCTCGTGAGCGGTGCTTTGATTGCCAACGGCTGCTCTGAAGGAAGCACGAGCTTTGAGCACAAATCTTCGATAGAGGTGAGCACTTCTGCCGGCATAAATTATTCCTCAAGCTACACGGAAACGAAATCTGACAGCGGACTTTTTGCTTACAAAATCAACGACGTTAATCTTCTCGACGGCAGAACGGAATTTTATATCAGCATTACGAATAACAGCGACCGCGACACAACTTTGAAAGAGATGACGATAACTTTTCAGGCGACGGATTTGAACGGCAAACTTATTCGCGAGGGCAGCACTCATTTCAGCAATTTTTCTTTAAGCCTTCCCAGGGGCAAAGAAGTTTACGACGCCTACGTGATAGAAGACCCCGATTACAAAAGAGTCGATGACGGCTTCGAGGTTAATTGCCAATTTAGAAATTTAGTGGTAGACCCTGCGATAGAGTAAAAAATTTTTGGCAAAAAAAATCCCTTCGGCGAAAGTCGGAGGGAAATTTTTTTATTTTGTCTTTAGCGTGAAGTAAGCGATTTCGGGCGGGCAGCCCAGGCGGAACGGAAACCAGCTGCCGTTGCCGACGTGAACGTAGCCGAAGCTGTCACCGATTTTCACGACGCCGCGCGTGTACTTGAAGACGGGCAAAAGCGGCACGCCGAAAATCCCGATTTGCGAACCGTGCGTGTGTCCCGTCAAAGTCAGCGCAAAATTTCTTTCCGCGCCGTCGTCGATGAATTCGGGATGATGCGCCAACAAAATTTTTATCGCGTCGTCGGGAACATTTTCCATTGCCGCGTCGACGAAATTTTTTCGGGATTCGGCAAAAATTTTTTCGCGCTCCTTGTCGTTCGAACTTGTAATCGGCGCGCCGCGAGGATAATCGACGCCGAGGACAAAAAGTTTCGACGTGACATGCTCCGCGCGATTAACGAGCCAATGAATTTTTGTTTGCGCGAGCATTTGTTCAATCTGCTGAATGCCGCGGAAGTGTTCGTGGTTGCCGTGAATGTAAAAAATTCCGCAACGAAATTTTTCCGTGAAGGCGTCGACAATTTTTATCGCGGCGGGGTTCATGTGCACGTCGTCGAAGATGTCGCCCGTTATCGCCAAGAGGTCGGGCTTTGCGTCGGCGATTCGTTGCAAAAGATTTTCGAGCCGCTCCAAAGAAAAATACGCGCCCAAATGTAAATCGGAAATTTGCGCGAGGCGGAAGCCGTCGAGTTCGGGCGGAAGATTTTTTATCGGCACGTCGTAAAAATTTTCCGCGTCATAATTTTTTTCAATCCTGTTGCCGTAAAGCGCGGTCGCCAAACTCAACAGCGGATAAATCATGCCGTGAGCCAGGGCGCGTCTTCGGGCAGGGTCGAACTTCGTCGGCTTGTGGAACTTTCGATAAAAAAATCTGACGACGAGCGCGCAGATAACCAACGCTCCGCAGATTAATTGCGCCGTCAAAAAAACCGTCGCGACGTTCCCGAAGAACGCAACGAACCAGCCCGGCACGAGCGAACGAATCAGCCAGCCGCCGACAATCACCGCGATAAAAAATAAATCGGCCGCCGCGAAAATTTTGTAAAATTTTTTGGCGAGGTGTTCGCTGAAAAGAAATTTAATCGAGACGAGCGCGAGAGCCAAAATTCCTCCGAGGATTGCGGCGACGATTAGGATAAACATTTTTTAAGCCTCAAGCTGAAGACGCGCGGCTTTGACGACGTTTTTCATGAGCATGGCGACCGTCAACAGACCGACGCCGCCCGGCACGGGAGTAATCGCGCCCGCAATTTCTTTGGCCGCGTCGAAGTCCACGTCGCCGACCAATTTTTTCGGCGCGATTCGATTAATGCCCACGTCGATGACCGTTGCGCCGGGGCGAATCATATCGGCCGTGACGAGACCCGCCTTGCCCGACGCCGCCACCAAAATTTCTCCTTCGCGAGCAACCTCCGCCAAATTTTTCGTGTGCGTATGACAAACCGTAACCGTCGCGTGACGAGCCATGAGCAAATGCAAAAGCGGTTTGCCGACGATGTTGCTGCGCCCGATGATGACTGCGCGTTTGCCGTCGATTTCAATTCCCGCCAAGTCGAGCATCTCAACGCAACCTGCGGGCGTGCACGGAACGAGCGCGGGCGTTCCGATAACGAGCTTGCCGACGTTGACGGGGTGGAAGCCGTCGACATCTTTGCGCGGGTCGATTCGATTCAAAATTTCTTCCGACGAATTTTTTATCGCGGCGGGCAACGGCAACTGAACCAAAATTCCGTGAACGTTTTTATCGGCGTTGAGTTCGTCGATTTTTTTCAAGAGTTCGTCCTTGGTCGTGTCTTCGGGCAACGCGACGACTTCAGAAATTATTCCGAGCTCCGCGCAAGTTTTGTGTTTGTTGCGGACGTAAACTTGCGACGCGGGATTTTCTCCGACGATGATGACCGTCAGCCCCGGCGTCACTCCGAAATTTTTTTTGAGCTCTTCGACTTGCGCGCGCGCCGATTCTTTTATCTTCGCCGCGAATTCTTTTCCGTACAAAATTTTTGCCGACATTGAAAAATCTCCCTTCGGTCGATTTTTAGGGACTGGGGACAAGGGACTAAGGACTAGTAGGATTTTGGTTTTCTAGTCCCTAGTCCCTATTCCCTAGTCCCTAACACGCAGTCTACAACAGAAAAAAATTTTTTTCAACGCACCAAAATAATTTCCTCAATGCGAGCATTCTCCGCTTCCTTCTTGCTGATGACGCCCGCTTTTTCCATTGCGTCTATGACGACGAGCTGTCTTTGCTTTGCCAAATGGAAGTCGACGTAAGGCGAGTACAAACTCGGCGCGTTGGGCAACCCGGCGAGCATTGCGCATTCGGCAATCGTCAGGTCGGCGGGCTCCTTGCCGAAGTAACCTTGCGCCGCGTCGTAAATCCCGTAAAAGTTCGAGCCGAAGTAAATCACGT
>CAMJQS010000026.1 GCA_946408105.1 uncultured Selenomonadales bacterium
AACGAGCCTTGTTGCCCCGCCCAGAACGCCGAAATTTTATAAATCGTCGGGAGCGTCGTCGACGAATAACTTGCGACGTATTCGACGCTGAAATCGTTTTCAAAGATCAAAAGCCAAAGGAGCAAGCTTGCCGCCGTGATGAATCCTGCCGAAGTTGCCGCAAAGATTTTCACCAAACGAGCCGACGGAATTTTTTGCGCGAAACAAATTGCCATCGCCGCCAGTGCCGCCGCCAAGCCGCCGCCCAAAAGAAAATTTCCCGCCAATAACATTCCCCCTTAATCAAGCTTGGGGTTTTTGCCCTTCGTACTTGGACGGACATTTGATTAAAAGTTTTTTCGCGTGAAAAGTTTCGTCCGCCGCCTCGTACTTGCCGACCGCGACAATGTGATAGGCCTCGTCGAATTGGTCGGGCTTCATGCCGTCGAATTTAACGCGCATGGTTTCGCCCGTCGTCTCGTCCTGCAGGCTGAAATTAAATTCGTTGCCGCTCTGCACGGGCTGAAAATTTTTATCGAGCAGGCCTTTGACTTGCACGCCGTTTGAAGTCGCGCGCGCCTCGGCAATCGAAACGTAGGGCGTGACGCTCTCGGCCAGGTTGAAGCCCGCGTAGCCGACGAAGCCGACCAGCAGGACGATTAAAAAAATTTTCCGCACAAGTCGTCGCCTCCTCCGATAAATTTTGCTGATTATATCATTGCGAAATTTTCCGTGCCGTTGCGCCGGCAACGAAGCTTGCGCAAAAAAATTTAGCCGGAAATTTCTTCGCGCGTCCGGTACAATCGGAAAAAATTTTTTTCGGAGTTGATTAAAGTGGACAGACTTACACCCGCGCAGCGGCGAAAAAATATGCAACACGTCCGCAACAAAGATTCGCAGATTGAATTGAAATTGCGGCGGGCACTGTGGCACGCGGGCTTGCGCTACAGAAAAAATTTTCGCGAAGTTTTCGGCTGCCCCGACGTTGTTTTTTTGCGTTTGAAAATTGCAGTCTTCTGCGATTCGGAATTTTGGCACGGCTTCGACTGGGAAAATCGCAAGCACGATTTCAAAAGCCGACAAGATTTTTGGATTCCGAAAATCGAACGCAACATGGCACGCGACAAAGAAGTCAACGAACGTTTGGCGGCAGAGGGCTGGACGGTCTTAAGATTTTTCGGCAAGCAAATAAAAAAAGACGTCGACGAGTGCGTCCGCGTTATCGCCGAGGTCGTCGCGCAGAAAAAATCGGAGGCGGGCAAATGTACAAGATGATTGATTTGTTCGCGGGCATCGGTGGGATTCGTCTTGGCTTTGAGCGCGTCTTCGGTTCGGAGGCCGCCACGGTTTTTGTCAGCGAGATTGATAAATTCGCGCGCACGACCTACGCCGAAAATTTTCCCGACGACGTTCCGATTGACGGCGACATAACAGAAATTCCCGCAGAAAAAATTCCGCCGTTCGACATTTGCCTGGCGGGCTTTCCGTGTCAGGCGTTCAGCATTGCGGGCAGGCGCGGCGGCTTCGACGACGATTATCACGGGACGTGCCGCGGAACTCTTTTCTTGGACGTGGTTAGGATTTGCGATTATCACAAGCCGAAAATTATTTTTTGCGAGAACGTCAAAGGCCTCGTCGGTCACGACAAAGGCCGCACGTTTAAAATTATTTGCAACGCCTTCGAGCAAATCGGATACAAAATTTTTTACAAAGTTTTAAACAGCCGCGACTTCGGGCTTGCGCAAAACCGTGAGCGAATTTATATCGTATGTTTCAGAAAAGACATCGCGCCCGAAAATTTTTCTTTCCCCGCGCCGACCGACGAAAAAATTTTTATCGGCGACATCCTCGAATACGCGCCCGTGCCCGCGAAATATTATTTGAGCAACGTTTACCTTGAAACTCTTCGCGAACACAGACGACGCCACGAGGCGGCCGGCAACGGCTTCGGCTACGAGATAAAAAGTTTGGACGGCGTGGCCAACGCTCTTGTTTGCGGCGGCATGGGTCGCGAAAGAAATTTAATCGTCGACGAGCGCGAACACTCCACCGTACCCACGACGAACATTCGCGGCGCGATTAACGACGAAAATATCCGCAAGCTCACTCCGCGCGAATGGGCTCGCCTCCAAGGTTTCGGTGACGACTTCCGATTGATTCTTCCCGACACTCATCTTTACAAACAATTCGGCAACACGGTTTCGATTGACGTTATCGCGGCGATTGCGCAGGAGATAAGGAGCGTGCTTGAACCAATGAAATACAACAGAGGCGAATGGAGCGAACTTTACGCGTTGCTGAAAATTTTGGCGGACGGAAAAGTCGACGCGGAAAAATCTTCGTTGCCCGTGACGAAAATTTTTCGCGAAGACGTTGCGGGCTTTAAGTTGGAATTTCGTCTGCAAAAAAATTTCGTCGAACGCTATCAAAACGGCGACCGCGTTTGGAAAATAAAATCGTCCGAATTCGCGGAGGCGGCGAAAAGAATTTTGCTCGGAATAAATCTCGGCGGCGACGGCAAAATATCTTTTGAGATTCACGGCGCGGAAAAAATTTTGCAGATGCTCGGCCTGACAAAAATAAAAGCTCCCGCAAACAAAAAAAGCGACCTTGAGCTTGAGATTTATGACACGTTCACGGGCGCAAAATTTGTTCGCGGCTACTCGATTAAATCCGACTTGGGCAGCCCGCCGACTTTGTTCAACGCCTCGCAAGCGACGAATTTTAGATTTAAAGTTTTCGGCGTTGACGACGCGCTTGCCGAAAAAATTAATTCGATTGAAACGCGCAAAAAAATTCAAGACCGCTTGAGCATGATTGAGCGTCTTGAATTTGATTCCGTTTGCAAAAAAATTTTCGCGGACAACTTGAGCCTGGTCGATTCAAACATGGAAAAAATTTTGGGCGAGATGCTGAAGATTTTTTACGTCGAACGAATTGCCGATTGCGCTGAACTTGCAACCGAACTTGAAAGGCGCGACCCGTTGAAGCGCGGCCTCGAAAATTTTTACCGCGTCAAGATAAAAAAATTTCTCTGCGCGGTTGCGTTGGGCTTGCGGCCCGCCACGAAATGGAACGGCTTGGACGAGGCCAACGGCGGCTATCTCATCGTCGACAAGCGCGGCGAACTTTCCGTCTTCACCCTCCACAATCGCGACGAGTTTGAAACTTATCTGCTCAACAACACGCGCCTCGAAACGCCCAGCACAAATCGTCACAATTTCGGTACAATTCACGCGGGGGGGGGGGATTTTCTTATCGATTTAAATCTGCAGATTCGTTTCAAATAAAAATTTTTCCGCGTCAATCGCCGTAAAGAATCAGCCTGACCATTTGTCCCATCTCGGACTTGTCGGAATATCTTTGCGGCGGTCGGCGTGAGTTGTCGACTTCCAAAATCGCGCGCGTGTCGTAGGAAAGAATTTTCGACGACAAAATTTCGTAGGTGCGGCTCGCGGGCGTGATTCGCACGTCGTAGGTGTACATGCGGTTAAAGTTCGCCTTGATGACCGCCATTTGCACGCGGAAGACGTCGGGGCTATCGTTGCTCACGCTGTCGGCGTCGTAGTAATAGCCGGTGTCGCCCATAGCGTCGATAAATTTTAAATCCTCCGCCGCGCAAGTCGAGCCGCCCAAAATAATCATCGCCGCGAAGAGAGCAAAAAATTTTTTCATATGCCAAAGACCTCCGTAACACACGTCCGCAAAAGTTCTTGCATAACCGTCACGTTCAACAGCAGGGCTTCGGCTTGCGGGCGAAGTTTTGTGTAATGGAAAGTCGGATTGTGCGCGACGGTGAAATCTGTCGGGTAAGCTGTCGGCTTGATTCGATTTAAATTAAAAGCAATCATTGCTCGGTTCATGTGGAAGGCACTCGTCACGAGCAGCGGCTTTTTAAAATCGTTGTCGCGCAAAATTTTTGAAGAGTAGCGGGCGTTCTGCGTAGTGTTTACGCTTTTGGTTTCGGTTAAGATTTTGTCTTCGGGCACGCCGAGCGATTTTAAAACTCTGGCGGAAATTTCTGCTTCCGCGCCCGAATCGCTGTAGACTTGTCCGCCGCTGACCAAAATCGGAACGTTCAACATTTTTTGAAGTCTGACGGCCGTCAAAAGTCTGTTGGCGGGTGCAGAGCACAAAGCTCCAACGCCGTCGACGTCGGGCACCTGGCTTATCGCGCCGCCGCCGAGTAAAACTATCACGTCCGCGCCCGAAGTTTCGACTTGCGCGGGCGGCGTGTGCAATTCTTCCAGCCAACCCATGAGCCGTTCGGCGACCAGGCTCGTGCACAGCAGATAAAAAATTATCGTGCAAACCAAGACCGCCGCGGAAAGTTTCCTGTCGATTTTAAAAAGTTTGACGCCGAGCGCAAGCAACAGGATTATAAAAATTCCCGGCGGCAAAATCCAACTCGCTCCGAATTTCAAAAAATAAACCAAAAAAATCACCCGCCCGATTGAATTTAGCCAATGATACAACACCGCAGACTAAAAATCAATTCGCGGTTTTTTTGTGCGTTCGACGGAAAAATTTTTTTCGACAATTCGCAACATATGCGGCGCGGTTTACTTTTTTATAGCCGCGTGCTATAATCCTGCGAAAATTTATTTTCCAATGTTTGAGAGGAGAACTTTGAAAGCTTATGGCAAGAAAAATGAAGACGATGGACGGCAATCAAGCGGCGGCGTATATTTCTTACGCATTCACGGACGTGGCCGCGATTTATCCGATAACGCCGTCGTCGCCTATGGCTGAAGATGTCGACGTCATGGCGGCCAAGGGCGTCAAAAATATTTTCGGGCAAAAAGTTCGCTTAGTCGAAATGCAATCGGAAGGCGGCGCGGCCGGCACGGTTCACGGCTCGTTGCAGGCGGGCGCATTGACGACGACTTACACGGCGTCGCAGGGCTTTTTGCTGATGATTCCGAACTTGTACAAAATCGCGGGCGAAATGTTGCCGGGCGTCTTCCACGTGTCGGCCAGAGCGTTGGCAACGTCGACGCTTTCAATCTTCGGCGACCACCAAGACGTTATGGCGGCGCGTCAAACGGGCTGCGCGATGTTCGCCGAATCGAGCGTGCAGGAAGTCATGGACTTATCGGCCGTCGCTCATCTTGCGGCGATTAAAGGACGCATTCCGTTTATAAATTTCTTTGACGGTTTCCGCACGTCGCACGAGATTCAAAAAATTGAAATGATTGACTATGCCGACCTTGCGAAAATTTTGGACTTCGACGCGGTAGAAAAATTCCGCCGCAACGCGCTCAATCCCGACCATCCTGTCATGCGCGGCACCGCGACCAATCCCGACGTTTACTTCCAGATTCGCGAGACCGTCAACAACAATTACGACCGCCTGCCCGATATCGTCGAAGAGGCAATGGCGGACGTGGCGAAAATCACGGGGCGCGTTCATCATGTCTTCGACTACAGCGGAGCACCTGACGCCGAACGAATCATTATCGCTATCGGTTCGGGCTGCCAAACTGCAAACGAGGCGGCCGCTTACCTCAACGCTCAAGGCGATAAAGTCGGCGTGGTCAGCGTGCATCTCTATCGCCCGTTCAGCGTCAAACATTTCCTCAACGCCATTCCCAAGACCGTAAAAAAAATTGCCGTCCTCGACCGCACAAAAGAATCGGGCGCAGTCGGTGAACCGCTTTATCTCGACGTGAAAGCCGCGTTCTACGAAGTTGAAAATAAACCCGTCATCGTCGGCGGACGTTTCGGCCTCGGCGGAAAAGACACGACGCCCGACCAATTGCTTGCAGTCTTTGAAGAGCTGAAAAAAGATTCGCCCATGAACGGATTCACAATCGGCATTAACGACGACGTGTCGAATAAATCTTTGGCAAGCACTTATCACGACGTCGACCTCACGCCCGAAGGAACGACCGCCTGCAAATTCTGGGGTCTCGGCTCGGACGGCACCGTCGGCGCGAACAAATCCGCGATTAAAATTATCGGTGACAACACCGACCTTTACGCGCAAGCTTACTTTGCTTACGACAGCAAAAAATCCGGCGGCATAACAATGAGCCATTTGCGCTTCGGAAAATTGCCGATAACTTCTCCGTACTTAATCACCAAGCCCGATTTCGTTTCCTGCTCGCAAAAAAGTTACGTTCATCATTACAATTTAATCGCGGGCTTGAAGCCGAACGGAACTTTTCTTTTGAACACCGACTGGAGCGACGAGAAGCTCGGCAAAAAACTTCAGCCTTACATGAAACGCTACATCGTCGAAAACAATATCAACGTCTACACCGTCAACGCCGTGAAAATCGCGGGCGAACTCGGACTGGGCGGACGTTTCAACATGGTAATGCAGGCCGCCTTCTTCAAGCTCGCCAACATCATTCCGATTGACGAGGCCGTTAAATATCTCAAAGACGCTGTGGAAAAATCTTACGGCTCGAAGGGACAAAACGTCGTCGACATGAACTGCGGCGCGATTGATAAAGGCATTGAGGCTTTGCACAAAGTCGACACAAGCACTTGGGACGTGGAAGACACGAGCTTGAATCACAAATCGCCGCAAGTCGACCCGCCCGAATTTATCCGCGAAATTCAAAACGTCATGAACCGCCAAGAGGGCGACGAACTTTCCGTCAGCAAATTTGTGGAGCTGGCGGACGGCACGTTCCCTGTCGGCGGCACGGCTTACGAGAAACGCGGCACGGCTATCAAAGTTCCCGCGTGGGATAAATCAAAATGCATCGGCTGCAATCAATGTTCGTTCGTCTGTCCTCACGCGGCGATTCGTCCGATTTTGACGACCGACGACGAACTTAAAGACGCGCCCGAAGGTTTCGAGTCTATTCCGTCAAAAATTTCTCGCGGCGCGTACAATCTTACAATCGCCGTTTCAACTATGGACTGCCTCGGCTGCGGCAACTGCGCGCAAGTTTGTCCGAAGCAAGCGTTGACTATGGTTAAATACGACGACGCGGCGAAAGCTCGCCAAAAAGTTTTCGATTACGGAATGAAGGTTGCGCCCAAAAATAATCCGACGAAGAAAACGACCGTCATCGGCTCGCAATTTGAAAAGCCGTTGTTCGAGTTCAGCGGAGCGTGCGCGGGTTGCGGCGAAACTCCCTACGCAAAACTTTTGACGCAACTTTTCGGCGACCGCATGATGATTGCAAACGCCACGGGCTGTTCGTCGATTTGGGGCGCGTCGGCTCCCGCCATGCCTTACACCAAAAATCAATTCGGCCGCGGCCCTGCCTGGGGCAATTCACTTTTCGAGGACAACGCCGAATACGGCTTGGGCATGTTCCTCGGCGTCAAGGCGATTCGCGAATCACTTGCCGGCGACGCGGAAAAAGCTTTGGCCGAAAATATTTCCGACGAACTTAAAGCCGCGTTGACTGATTGGAAAGAAAATCTCAACGTCAGCGAAAACACCCGCGAACGCGCAGATAAATTGACGGCGTTGCTTGAGGCTCAAAAGGGCGACGACGCTCTGCTCAATAAAATTTTCAACAACCGCGACTTTTTTGTTAAGCGTTCGCAGTGGATTCTCGGCGGCGACGGTTGGGCTTACGACATCGGCTACGGCGGACTCGACCACGTTTTGGCCAGCGGCGAAGATATAAATATTTTCGTCTTCGACACGGAAGTTTATTCGAACACGGGCGGCCAGGCGTCCAAGGCGACACCCGCGGCGGCCATTGCTCAATTCGCGGCGACGGGCAAGCGCACGAAGAAAAAAGACCTCGGCAAAATGGCGATGAGCTACGGTTATGTTTACGTCGCGCAAGTTTCCATGGGCGCAGACCAAAATCAGTTGCTCAAGGCGATTACCGAGGCGGAGGCTTATCCCGGCCCGTCGTTGATTATCGCTTACTCGCCCTGCATTAATCACGGCATACGCAAGGGCATGGGCTCTTCGCAGCTCGAAGGCAAGCTTGCTGTTCAGTGCGGCTATTGGGCTAACTGGAGATACAATCCCGTCAATAAAAAGTTCACGCTCGACAGCAAGGAACCCGACTTCAGCAAGTTCCAAGAATTTTTATTGGGCGAAGTTCGTTACTCGTCGCTGAAAAGAAATTTCCCTGACGCCGCGCAAGAGCTCTTCGAGAAAACTCAACACGACGCCGAGGAAAGAATCAACGGTTATAAAATTCTCGCAGGAAAGTGATTGCTCATGAAAAAAATTATCGTCATTCCCGGCGACGGCATCGGCCAAGAAATTACAGCGTCCGCCGTCGAAGTTTTAAAGAAAGTCGACGCGAAATTTAAAATCGGTTTGGAATTTGAGACGCGCGACGCGGGCGGCACCTCTTACGAAAAATTCGGGACGCCGCTCACCGACGAAGCCCTCGACGCGTGCAAAAAAGCTGACGGCGTTTTATTCGGCGCGGTCGGCGGAAAAAAATGGGACAGCTTGCCCGTGCACCTGCGCCCCGAAAAAGCTATCTTCGGTTTGCGCAAAGGCTTGGGACTTTTTGCGAACTTGCGCCCGACAAAAGTTTATCCCGAACTGATAAATTCTTCACCGCTCAAGCCCGAACTCGTCGAAGGCTCCGACTTGCTCATCGTCCGCGAACTCGTCGGCGGAATTTATTTCGGGCCGCGTTGCGAATCAGAAATTAAAGACGGCGTTGAGCAGGCGTGGGACACAGAAATTTATTCCGTGCCCGAAATCGAACGAATCACAAAGCTCGCGTTCGAGACGGCAAATCTTCGCCGCGGAAAAGTTACCTCCGTCGACAAAGCAAACGTCCTGGCGGCAAGCAGACTGTGGAGAAAAGTTGTCGTCGACGTGGCAAAAAATTTTCCCGAAGTCGAACTCAATCATCTTTACGTCGACAACGCGGCAATGCAGCTCGTCCTCAACCCGAAACAATTTGACGTTATCGTCACGAATAATATTTTCGGCGACATCCTCAGCGACGAGGCGGCCGTTATCGGCGGGTCGATTGGTTTAATGCCCAGCGCGTCTATCGGCGAACTCACCAGCCTTTACGAACCGATTCACGGCTCCGCGCCCGACATCGCCGGAAAAGATTTGGCGAACCCCATGGGCACGATTCTCAGCGCGGCAATGCTCCTGCGCTACAGCCTGAAGGAAGAGGAAGCCGCCAAAGCTGTCGAGGCCGCGATTGATAAAACGCTGGCGGACGGCTGGCGCACCGCTGACATTTACTCTGACGGCTTTAAGAAAATCGGAACCGCGCAGGCCACCGAAATTATTTGCGGAAATCTTTAATCGGACTCAACGGCTCGCTTCATTTGAGGCGGGTCGATTTTTTTTTGTAAAAATTTTTCTGCGCCGTCGAGCCCCAAAATATTTCCCGCGTAGTCGACAAGAATCGTTTCAACTTTCAGCTTGCCGAAAACGTAACGCTCTGCACGAAGACTCGCGCGCGCCGCAATTTTTTTGTAGACGCGCTCAAGATGATTGGCCGAAATAATTTTCGCGGCGTCTTCGGTCGTGTTCGCGTCCAAAATTTTTTGAACTTCTTCGGCGGGCAAACCTTCCGCCGCAGAATACGCCGCAAGAGTTTCCAAGCGACCGTCGGCAATGCGATTGTGCGTGTGAAAAATTCCCGCCGCAACTTTTACCAACTTGCCGAGGTGCCCGCACAAAATTATTTTTTTTATCTGCCGCTCGACAGCCGCCTCCAACATGAAGCCGATAAAATTGCTCGTCTGAATTATCGCGCCTTCGGGGAGGCCGATTTTTTTTGCAATCGTTTCGCCGATTTTGCCCGGCACGAAAATTAATTCGTCGAAGCCCGCCGCCCGCGCCACGTCGATTTGCGGCACGAGAGAATTTTTAAAAGCCTCTTCGCTCATCGGACGCAGCACACCCGTCGAACCGATTATCGACAAGCCGCCCTCGACGCCCAAAATCGGATTCAAAGTTTTTTTCGCAAGCTCCACGCCGTTTGGAATTGAAATTTCTACTTCAAGCCCGCCGATTTTAAATTCCGCCGCGACGTTTTGAATCAACTTGCGCGGGCCGGGATTAATCGCGGGCTCTCCGATTTTTAATTGCAGACCGGCCTTCGTAATTCGTCCGACGCCCACGCCCGCCCGAAAAATAATTTCGTCACCAAAAATTCGGCGCACCGTCGTGAAAACCGATGCGCCGTTCGTTATGTCGGGGTCGTCGCCCGAAAATTTTATGACTTCCGCGCGAATGCCGTCGGAAATTTTTTCAACGCGGGCAACGGGAATTTTCAGCGGGGTTCCGTCCAGCGCGAAAATCTCCACGGCGTCGACAACTTCACCCGTCGTCAAAAAAATCAAAGCCGCCTTGACGCCCGCCGCCGCGCAAGCTCCCGTCGTGTACCCGCCGCGTAAAAATTTTTTCATGTCAATTTTTCCAGCGCGCCGTTCAATCGTTCGAGCGAAATTTTTTTGCCGAGCAGATACAAAATTTCCGTGACGCCGCCCGGTGTAACTTTTTGCATTGAAAGCGCGATTCTAAGCGGCCACATAACTGCGCCGACCTTCAAGCCCGACTGCGCGACGAACGCCGAAATTTTTTCGTTGAGCGCGTCGAGTGACCAATCGTCGACCTGCTCCAAAATTTTTATCGCGGGCGCGAGAATTTCTGCGGATTTTTGCGGCGTGAGTTTGTTGCGCTTGTTCGTGAAAAGTTCAACGTCGAACGGCGGCAAATTTTTCAGGAAAGAAATCATCGCGGGAATTTCGGAAAGTTTTGCCACGCGCGTTTTCAGCAGGCTTGCCAGGAAAATTTTTTTCGGCGCGTCGAAGTCGACAAAATATTTTTCGGCGACGGCAGCAAAATTTTCGTCGGTCATCGCCTTGAAATATTCGCCGCTCATCCAATCGAGTTTCGCGTAATCGAACACGGCGGGCGATTTGCTCAAGCCGTCGAGCGAAAAATTTTTAATCAACTCGTCCATGGAAAAAATTTCTTGGCAAGAATTTTTCGGGCTCCAGCCGAGTAGCGCAACGTAATTTGTAATCGCTTCGGGCAGGTAGCCGGCTTCGATTAAGTCGTTGAAACTCGTCGCGCCGTGTCGTTTGCTCAATTTGGAAACGGTGCCGTCGTCGGCCTTGCCCATGACGGGCGCAAGATGAATGAACGTCGGCAGCTCCCAGCCGAAAAATTCATAAAGCAAAACGTGTTTGGGCGTCGACGTGATAAACTCCGTGCCGCGAATGATGTGCGAAACTTCCATTAAGTGGTCGTCGATGACGTTGGCGAAATTGTACGTGGGCATTCCGTCGCTCTTCAACAAAACTTGGTCTTCAAGCTCGCTGTTGGCGATTGTAATATTTCCGTGGAGCACGTCAAAAAAAGTTGTCTCACCGACGCGCGGCATCTTCTGACGAATCGCGCCGTCCTCGCGGTAAGCGTGACCGTCGGCGACGAGTTGCTCGGCATATTTTTTATAAATGTCCATGCGTTCGCTCTGCACGTAAGGCGCGAAATTTCCTCCGTGGTGGGGGCCTTCGTCGGGAATAATTTTTGCGGCGGCCAGCGTGCGTTCGATGAAGTCCACGGCGTCGGCAACGTAGCGGGCGCGGTCTGTGTCTTCGATTCGCAAAATAAAATCGCCGCCCTGCGACTTGGCAAAAAGATAAGCGTAAAGAGCCGTGCGCAAATTTCCGATGTGCATGTAACCCGTCGGGCTCGGCGCGAAACGTGTACGAATTCTTTTCAAGGTATCTCCTCCAATGAAAATTTTTCTATAAAATTTCTGGCAGGATTATATCACGTTGCTTTGAAGTGTGCTATAATCTTTCCAAGTTTTGAAGCACGGCAGCAAAAAAATTTTACGGAGATGACTTAACGAAATGGCACAAGCTATCGGAATCAAAGACATGCGCGCGTTCTTCGCTATCGTTGAGGAGGGGAACATCAGCCACGCCGCGCAACGACTCGGTATCGCACAGCCCGCGCTCAGCCGACAGATGAAACACCTCGAAGAAAATTTGAACGTGAAACTTTTTGAGCGCGGCTCGCGTCGAATTCGTCTGACAGAGGCCGGGCAAGTCCTCTACGGTCGCGTCGAAAATATTTTGGGTATGGTCGACGGCACCGTCCGCGAAATTACGGAAATCGGAGCCGGCACCAAAGGCACGATTCGTATCGGGACAATCACGACTTCGGGCGCGATGATTTTGCCCGACTTAATCGCCGAGTTCAGAAAAGTTTATCCCGACGTCACGTTTGAAATTTGGGAGGCGGAAGGCGCACGAATCATTGAACTCCTCGACAGCCGCATGATTGAAATCGCAATCACGCGCACGAAGGTCGACAACGCGAATTATGAACTGCTCGTCTTGCCCAATGAGCCGCTCGTCATGGTCATGAACGCAAAAAATGTTTGCGGCGAAAATGATTTTACAATTCGTCTTGAAGAACTTAAAAATCGTCCGCTGATTATCCCGTTGCGTTGGAAGTCAAACTTTATCGCGGCGTGCAAGAAGCTCGACTTCGACCCGCAGATAATTTGCGTCTCGGACAGCATTGTCCAAGATTTGCTGATGGTCAAAATGAATTTGGGCGCGGCGATGATTCCCGTCTCAAGCAAGCGGCTCTTCACCGACGGCGACCTCGTTTACAAGCGAATCGTCGAACCGGAAATGACGACGCACACGGTCGTTGCCTGGCGAAAAAATCAAACGCTCTCGACCGCGTGCAAAAATTTCATCGAGCTGTTCAAAAAACTTTTCGTCAAAGAAGAAATCGTCCTGTAAAAAATTTTTTGCAATAAAAATCTCTCGTCGACTTCGGCGGGAGAAATTTTTTTGGGAGTGATTGATATGTTGTGGAGAAAAATTCTTCGGCAAGCGGCGTTTTTGGTTATCGCGCTGATTTTTTTTACTTCAACGACGGCCTGCGCCGAAATTAAATCTTATGAGGGCGTCGGCGAATATTTTATGACCGACGAAACGATTGACTTCGCCAAAAATCAGGCGGAACTTTCAGCGCAACGCAACGTCCTCGAAAAAGTCAGCGTCTACGTCAAACGGCATTCGACGATGATTGACCACGAACTCGACAGCGAAGAAATTATAACCTTCAGCGCGGGCATTCTTCGCGTGATTGAAACGAAATTTGCCATGGAAGACGACGGCGACGGTATTACCGTGAAATCTTTCGTGACGATTGAAATTGACATCGAAGAGGTTGTAAAATTACTCGAACAGCTGATTAACGAGCGGCGATGATTTTTTTATCGTGCCGCGTGCCTTAAAGCAATGGGCAGATAAATTTTAAAATCCGCTTCGGCGGTCTTTTTTTATGCCCGTTTTACAAAATCCCGTATTTCGGATTTTTTCGTTTTGGACGCTCAAAATAGCCCAAAAAAACAGGGGTTTTTTTATACCCCCGAAAAAACGCGCCACGACGCCATTTTTCAACATGTGAAAATCCCGTATTTCGGATTTCCTGTTTTGCGCCCAAAAATCACCTTTCAAACCCCAAAATTCAGCTCAAAACACTTTCAAAAGCTCCAAATCGACTTCAAACGCTCAAAATTTGTTTTCAGAGCGAATTTTCTTGTTTCAGCGCAGGAAATTTCCTTCACAGATAGAAAAATCTTCGCGGGGAGGGATTTTTATGCAAAAATTTGTTCGACGAGCCTTAACGACCTTTCTAATCGTGTTTTTCGCGCTAAGTGCTCTGCCATTGTCGGCGCAAAAATCCAAATGTAAACCGCGACAGGCGAAGGTTATCCCAGCGAAGTCGAATCGCAGGACATTTCTAAGCAACGCGCACTCGATAAGGCTATAAAAAAGGCTACAAAGCAGGCGGGCGTCTATCTGAAGACCTATTCGCGCTCCGTCAACAGCGAATTGACCGACGATGAAGTCACCGCGATAACTTCAAACAGCTGGAAACTCGTCGGCGAGCCGAAATTTACTCGAAACGTTAAACAAATCAGCGACGAAACTACAATTATCGTTTGGACGGCGACGGTTGAAGTTAATGTCGACGATTCAGATATTCAAAGCTGGATTAAGCGCGACGATAAAGAAAAATCGACGATAATCACTCAAACACGCGAGGCGCAGAGGGCTTCCGAAGAAAACGACCGCAAAGTTGATGATTTGAGAGAAAAATACAACCGCGCAACGTCTCAAGCCGAAAAATACCGCATTATTAAGCAGATGAACGACGCCGACCGTGATTTTTTGGCTAATCAGAAGAATGAAGAAGGCAATAAACTTTATTACGTCAAAGTTATTACGGCGCGATTAAACTCTACAGAGAAGCTATTAAAATTAAACCGGATTGGTCGTGGCCATACAACAATCGCGGAGTCGCTTACGGTAATTTAGGACAATACGAGCGGGCGATTTCCGACTACAACAAAGCAATTCAACTCAATCCGAACTTTGCCACTGCTTATTTTGTCCGTAGTGTTTGTTACCAAGAACTCGGAGACAACGAAAAAGCTCAAGCCGACTTCGCAAAAGCAAAAGAACTCGGCTACAACGACTGACGACGAACTAAAAATAAAAAAAATCCGCCGTGGCGAATTATTATTCGTTGTAGCGGATTTTTTTGTCGTTATTTTGTCGGGAAGAAGATTTTCAGCGTCTCTTCGTCCGATTTTTTGCCGAAATACGAGCCGATTAAAAATAAAATCAGCGAACACGTTATCCCGATTGTGATTTGGTGCAAGTTAAAAATTTTGAAGCCCGCCGCCTGTGTCGCGCAATAAATTATCGTGCCGCCCGTCATAGAGAGCATTGCGCCCAATTTATTTGCCCGTTTCCAGAACAAACCAAGTAAAAGCGTCCAGAAAAACGCAGTTTCAAGTCCGCCGAACGCGAACATGTTTATCAGCCAAATTAAACTCGGCGGCGTCAAGGCAATCACGAAAACTGCCCCGCCGATTAAAGCCGTCGTAGCCATCGATAAAAATTTTACGCGCGAAGGTGTCACGACGTGATTATTTTTTTCGGCGTAGTGGAGGTAAACGTCTTTGACAATCGCGCTGGACGCCACGATTAAAAGTCCGGAAATTGTCGAGATAGACGCGGCAAGAGGTCCGATAATCGCCAGGCCGACGAGTTCGGGCGGCATTGCGCGTACAATCGTCGTTGGAATTACATTATCGACGCCGCCATAATCCGCCGCTGTGCCCGTCAACACTCCGTGCGCCAAAATTCCCGTGAAATTTATCCCGATATTCATAAAACCGACAACGACCGTGCCAATCAGCATTGCTTGATGAAGTCCCGCAGTATTTTTGTAGCTGATTCCGCGAACAACCGACTGCGGCAGGGCGATTGTACAAATTCCAACCAAAAGCCACTGCGTAAAGTAAATTGTCCACGGCATGTTCCCGAAACTGAACGGCTCGAACAGTTCGGGATTATTTTTTTCCAGCGTCGTCATGATATTTTCGTAGCCGCCGCCTGCCTGCAAAACGTAATGCAAAAGCAAAACGATTCCAATCATCATAATCAGCGCGCAGAGTGTGTCCGTCAACGCGACCGCGCGGAAGCCGCCGATTGAAGTGTAGACTACGACGACCAGCCCGAAGAGAATCAAGCCCGCCTCGTAGCTGTAGCCCGTGACCGCCGCGAATAATTTTGCGCCGCCGACGAATTGAGCCGTCATCGTGCCGCAAAAAAATAAAACGATAACGAACGCCGCGACCGCCGCAAGAAAATCAGATTGAAAACGCGCGCGGATTATGTCGACGACCGTCACCGCGTTGAGCTTGCGGGCAAGAAGAGCGACGCGCTTTCCGAAAATGCCCAGCACCAAAAAAATCGCCGTGACTTGAACGACCGCCATATAAATCCAGCCGAAACCGACTTGAAACGCCATGCCCGGCCCGCCGACGAAACTTGAAACCGAGCTGTACGTTGCAACGGTCGTCATTGCCAGCACGAAGCCGCCGAGTTGCCGATTTCCGATAAAATAGTTGCTGACAAAATTTTTTTCGGCTTGTTTGTGGCGCACAAAGATACTAATCGCGACCATGAACGCCATAAAAATTACCAGCGGCAGTAAAGCGGACAAATTTCCTTCAGTCATCGTCGTCGCCTCCCAAGTCAACGTCCTTGAACAAAATTTTGCTCAAAATCGCGCTGATAACGATTGCGACGAACCAAACGCCGACCGTACCGAGCACAGCCCACAGCGGCAGATGAAAAATTTTAATTTCACTCGACGCCGTGCCGAAGCCCGCGATTAGCCAAAAAATAATCAGCCCGACAAGCGCAAGTCCCGTGTAAATTGCCTCGCGCCTAACCAAGCTGAACTTTTCGGCATCAGTATTAAATTTTTTCATGCGAAAACCTCCAAGTCTCGTCTCTCCTGCGAGGGTACGAGCTTTTTTTCGCGCGGAATTTTATATCACGCCCGCCGCCGTGTCAAATGTGAGTTAGCTGACAGGACACCACACGGAAAAATTTTTTGATATAATTACCGGAAAAAGGAGAGTGATTGCCATGAAAAAAATTGTAGCGATGATTGCGGGCGTGATACTTGTCGGAACGTGCGTCTTCATTTTCGGCAACAACGAGGCAAATGCTTCCATACGCGTACCGCCCGGAGTTTATCAATGTGCGGTGTGCGGCGTGATAGTCTCGATTCGCGAAGGCACTGTACTCGATGAAAAAAGCTTATTTGACGGGCATACGCACGATTGGCGATATATCGGCTCTGGAGCCGGCACGATTCATCCGATAAAATAACTTTCTTGTTTGTAAAAAATATTTTAAGCCCCCAATTTAGGGGGTTTATTTTTTTTTAATTTTTGAGGAGAACGAGCTTTTTTTTCGCGCGGAATTTTATATCACGAACTTCACGCTGTCAATAAA
>CAMJQS010000027.1 GCA_946408105.1 uncultured Selenomonadales bacterium
CTTTGTTCACGAGGAGGAAATCGGCATATTTTCCTGCTTTAATGCTGCCGCGTTCATTTTCGATGAACATTTGCCGCGCAACGTTTATAGTTAAGGCGGTAAGTGCCTGTTCGCGTGTTATGAGTTCTTCCGTCCACCACGGCTTTGCGTTCTCGACGTAATAAACGCCCGTCAACGCAATTTCCATAACATTAAACGGGTCGTCGGGGCTGCCGCTCAATGCGGGATAATCCGTGTGCGAGGAAACGTTAATGCCATTATCAAAAAATGATTTCATCGGATAACCGTGGAGTGCCATTTCGCCCCGGAATATTCTAAGCATTTCCTCTTGCTCAAGTTCGGGATTGTGATGCCAAAGCAGACCTGCGACGACCTGTATGTTATGGTCAGCCATGCGCTTGTAATCGGGTTCGTTGACGTTGCGCAGGTGCACAATCGCATTGCGCATTTCGTCCTTGCCGCCGTTGACGTATGCGTTGACAGCGTATTGGACAGCTTTGTTGCCCATTGCGTGAATATGCATTGTCAAACCTTTTGCGTTGGCCTTGCGCGTGAGTTCGGTGACTTCTTCTTCCGTCCAATTGGCGATTCCTTGATGACCGTCAAGATATACGGGGTCAATAAAGCCGGTGCCGCTTTCGGGTGTGCCGTCGATGAGAAGTTTTATCCATCTCGGCATTACGCGCTTGGAGGCGAATTTTTTTGCGGCAACTGCTCTTGCCAAAGCCTCGTCGACATCCATCCAGCTTTCAATCTCGTAAGGCAGCCCCAAGACGAAATGCAGCTTGCCTGCCTTGTCCAGCTGTTGAGCCGCCTGATAGTAATTGGTGTTCACGAAATAATTGCCCCAGCCTTCGTGGTACATGGTGTAACCTTCGGACAACAGGTGATGTTCAATTTCTGCCAAGTTGGCTATTGCCCTGTCAAGGGAATACAGATTTTCGTGGTCGATGAATTGCCGCACGTAAGTTTGCGCCTGTTCCGAGAGAAAACCCGTGGGCGTGCCGTCGTCGCCGATTTCAATGACGCCGCCGCGAATTTCTTTTTTTAAAACGGTGCCGTCCGGTTTCATGATTCCCGCCTTGACCAGCATGGCAGTGTTCGTCAGAGCCTTGTGGCATTCGTCGTCCAAAAAGTAAACGGGAATATCGCTGCAGACGGCGTCCAGTTCTTGGCGGGTCGGTATGTGCGATTGAAAGCTGATGAGATTCCAGCCTTGACCGAAGACAGTCGTTGCTCCCGTGGCTCGTGCTTTTTTGACAGTCGCGGGCAAAATTTCCGTCATGAACTTTTGCGGGGTATCGTCCATGTTTACCATGGTGCCGACTGTCGAGAGAGCGTAACCCAACATGTAATGGGCGTGGCCGTTGCCGCAGCCAGGCATGACGAGCCCCTTGCCGGTGTAGTCGATAACTTCCGTCTTGCCGCGTTTGATAAAAGCTTGAGCACCCGCCTTGTCGCCGACGTAGACGAACTTGCCGTCCTTTACCGCGAACGCCTCGACAATCCGATTGTTTTCTGAAGTGAAAATTTTTCCGTAGACAACGAGGTCGGCGTCGGTTGCCGCGAAAACGTCAACGGGAACAGCCATTGCCAACGCCGCCATCGACGCCGTCTTGATGAATTCTCTTCGCGTCCAGTTTGACATAACATTATCTCCTTTAACTTTCGTAGACATAGCGCAATGCGTTGAGGTTTTGCGTGTTCAAATCTTTATGTAAGACGCAGCCTTTAGAGTTCAGCTCCATGGTTTGACGATTGCCCGCAGAATATTTTTCCCAGTGCGGAATAAATTCGTTGTCGGGGTTGCCCGTCGCCGCGAACGCCGCCCACGTCGCTTGCACCTGCTTTACGAGATTGGGCGCGGGATTCGGTAAACCGTCAAGCGCATTGAAAACATAAGGCAAATCGCTGTCGTGGCACGCACGAAATGTCTCGTTTACCCAATGACTGAAAACATAGAAGTAAACATCTGCAAATTTCGATTGATATTCGGCCGCCAATTCTTGACCGACGCGCCAATCGACCTGATTCACAAAATCTTCAAAGTTTTCAATGGTGTTCGGGCCTCCGTTGAGCCACGCGCGATAAATTTCCTGCGGCGTGCTTGCCGTGTATTTCATCATGACGGGAGAAAGTTTTTTGGGATTGTCGCGGAACATTTCAAAGAAATTTTCATCGTGCAACAAAAACCAATAACGCCACTCGTCGGCAGTGGTGCCCGTCAGCATTTTGATTCCGCGAGCTGCGCCGTCTTTCAGTGCCTTGAAAGGAGAACGAGGAATAAATTTTCCGTCGCAAATCGGCAAATAATCCATGACAGTTTCAGCCGCACGGGCAGCTCTAATTTTTTCAAAAAGCTGTTCGAGTTCGGCGGAAGATTTTTTCATCATGTCGCGCATGTTTTTTGCGCCACCGAGTTCCATATACATTTCTGCAACTTGAAAATTTTCCGGTGTACTGTGCATGTACGAATTTGCGGACTGGGGAATTGCTTTATTGAACAGTCCTTTGGCTGCAGGGATAACTGTCAGCAACATAACTGATATTGCGCCTGCGCTTTCACCGAAAATCGTCACATTGTCGGGATTTCCGCCGAATTCGGCGATATTTTCTTTAACCCAAGTCAACGCCGCGATTTGGTCTTTGATTCCGAGATAGCCGCTGTCTTCATAGTCAGAATCAATTGCGCTGAAGTTCACGAAGCCGAAAACGTGCAGTCGATAGTTAATCGTGACGATAACGACATCATTTGCCGCTGCAAAGTTACTGCCGTTATAAAGCGGGTCGCTGCTGCCGCCGCTCTGAAAGCCGCCGCCGTGAATGAAAACCATGACGGGCTTGTTCTTGCCTGCGCCGCGCGTCCAGATGTTCAGCGTCAAGCAGTCTTCGCTTTGCACGCTGTATGCAGAGGCCTCTTCGGTCGGGTCAACAGATTGAACCGCCGCCGCGCCGAATTTTTTCGCGTCGAAAGATTTATCGGACGGCTTCAACGGCTGCGGAGCCTGCCAGCGAAGTTTGCCGACGGGCGGTTGCGCAAATGGGATACCGAGCCACGTCTTGACTCCCTGCTTGTCGACAAAGCCGTTGAACGTGCCGTAACGAGTTTTCACTGTGCAATCGTTCGCCGCAAAAACGTCGACGGGAACTGCCATTGCCAACGCCGTCACCGACGCCGCCTTAATAATTCTCTTCGGGTTAAGTTTGACATAACATCACGTCCTTTCATGTCAAAAATATTTTAGCAAACGCTTTAAACATTGGCAATAAAACAAATCCCCCGCAATCTTTTGACTGCAGAGGATTTTTTTATGTTCAAAAAAATTTTTACATGCCGGCTTGCGCTGCGACTTCCGCCGCGAAATCGGTTTCCTTCTTTTCGATACCTTCGCCGAGCTGCCAGCGCGTGAATCTCAAAACTTTTTCCTTGCCGAGAATGTCTTTGACGGTTTTCTTTTCGCCGGGGTCAGCCTTAACAAAATCCTGTTCGACGAGGCAAACTTCTTTGTAGAATTTGTTAATGCGACCTTCGACCATGCGTTCGACAATTTTTTCGGGCTTGCCTTCTTCGAGAGCCTGCTTGCGGAGAATTTCTTTTTCGTGTTCGAGTTCGGTGGCGTCGACGTTGGCGCGGTCGACGGCAGAGGGATTGGCCGCCGCGATTTGCATTGCGACATCTTTTCCGAGTTCGTCGGTGCCGCCCGTCATGTCGACGAGCACGCCGATTTTGCCGCCCATGTGAATGTAGCTGGTGAGCTTGCCTTCGGTTTCGTAGACGACGAAGCGGCGCACAGAAATTTTTTCGCCGATAGTCGCGGTTGCTTCCGTGACGAGTTCGGAAACTTTTTTGCCGTCGATAACTTCTTCGTTGAGCGCGTCGAGGTCGGCGGGTTTTGCTTTTGCAATGTGTTCGATAATTTTTTTCTCAAGCGCGCGGAAATTTTCGTTGTTGGCCGTGAAGTCGGTTTCGCAATTAATTTCGAGCAAGACGCCCGTTTTTTTGTCGGCGGAAACGTAAGCGGCAACAGCACCGTCAGCGGCAGTACGTCCTGCTTTTTTGGCGGCCTTGGCAATTCCTTTTTCGCGCAGCCAGTCGATAGCCTTTTGCATGTCGCCGTCGGTCGCGGTCAAAGCTTTTTTGCAATCCATCATGCCCGCGCCGGTTCTCTCGCGCAATTCTTTAACAGTCTTAGCACTAATCGCCATTATATTTTTCACCTCAAAAAATTATTCTTCGTTCTCTTCGGAGGCTTCGGCACTTTCCGCGCCTTCTTTGCCTTCGAGCATCGCGTCGGCAATTTTGGCCGTCAAAAGTTTCACGGCTCTAATCGCGTCGTCGTTGCCGGGGATAACGTAATCAATTTCGTCGGGGTCGCAGTTTGTGTCGACAATCGCAACAATCGGGATACCGAGCTTGCGGGCTTCGGCCACGGCGATTCGTTCCTTGCGCGGGTCGACGACGAACAGCGCGCCCGGCAACTTGTTCATCTCTTTTATGCCGCCCAAATATTTTTCGAGACGAGCCATTTCGTGACGGAGTTGCATGACTTCTTTTTTAGTCAAGACTTCAAAAGTTCCGTCCTGCTCCATGGCTTCAAGTTCTTTAAGGCGATTGATTCTTTTTTGAATCGTTTGGAAGTTGGTGAGCATTCCGCCGAGCCAGCGTTCGTTGACGAAAAATTGACCCGCGCGAACGGCCTCATCTTTGACGGCCTCTTGAGCTTGTTTCTTCGTGCCGACGAACAAAAGAGCTTTGCCCTCTTCGGCCACGGAGCGCACGAAGTTGTAAGCTTCGTCGACTTTGCGAACGGTCTTTTGCAAATCGATGATGTAAATGCCGTTGCGTTCGGTGAAGATGTAGCGCGCCATTTTCGGGTTCCAGCGACGGGTCTGGTGTCCGAAGTGCACGCCCGCTTCCAAAAGCTGTTTCATTGAGATAACTGCCATTTGAAATTCCTCCTGTTTTTCTTTCGCGAGACATTCTCCGCGCCGATTAACCTTTCGGAACAGGCGACGCTCCGTCCCGCGTGAATTTGTGACGCGGCGCATTATATCACACGAATTTTTTTGCGGCAAGATTTTTTGTTAAGAAAAAATTTTTTCACGCCGATAAAATTTCAGAAGAAAAATTTTGAGGAGGAGCAATGAAAAATTTTAAGACGACAGCCGACGGAAAAATTTTTTCCGCGGCGTATGAAGTGAACAAGTCAAAATTTTTGGCGCACGTCGCTCACGTCGACGACGAAGAATCAGCGCGAGAATTTCTTTTGACGATTCGCAAAAAATTTTTTGACGCGACGCATAATTGTTCGGCGTGGGTGCTCGGCGAACGCGGCGACAAACAAAAATCAAATGACGACGGCGAACCCGGCGGCACTGCCGGCAATCCGATTCTTGAGACGATAAAAAAGAACGAGCTGACAAATTGCGCGGTCGTCGTCACGCGATATTTCGGCGGGATAAAACTCGGCGCGGGCGGCTTGATTCGCGCATACTCTCACACGGCCGCACTGGGCATTGCCGCCGCCGAAGTCGTTCAAATGACCGCGTTCAAAAAAATTTCTCTGACGCTCGAATATAATTTTTTGGCGACGGTCGAAAATTTTTTGCGCAAAGAAAAAATCCGCGTCGTAAGCACCGATTACGCGGACGTGGTGACGGAAGAGATTTTGCTTTTGCCCGAAGCCGTCGAAAAATTTTTGGTTGAGCTGAACGACTTGACCGCCGCGAATTTTTTGCACGAGGAGCTCGAAGAAATTTTTATTCCCGTCAAATGCTGAACGCCCGCAAATCGCTTTACTTTTCCGAACGCGCATTGTATAATTCCGCTTGTTTTTACAATTTGAAAATTTAACGGAGGTTTTCAAGTGACTACCCTCTCACCGCGTCAAATCGTCGAGAATCTGGACAGTTTCATCGTCGGACAAACTGACGCAAAAAAAGCAGTTGCCGTCGCTCTTCGTAATCGCTGGCGCAGTCACAAATTGCCCGACGAAATGCGCGACGACGTTATCCCGAAAAATATTTTGATGATTGGCTCCACCGGCGTCGGCAAAACCGAAATCGCCCGCCGCCTTGCCAAACTCGTCCAAGCACCTTTCATAAAAGTTGAGGCGACAAAGTTTACCGAAGTCGGCTACGTCGGCCGCGATGTCGAATCGATTATCCGCGACCTCGTTCAAACCGCCGTGCGCATGGTTCGCAAGCAGAAGACGGAAGAAGTTAAAGACAAGGCCGCCCAAAACGCCGTGGAAAGGTTGCTCGATATTCTCGTGCCGGAGCCGAAGCGTTCACAAAATCCGCTCGGAAAACTTTTCGGCAACACGGAAGCGGAACAAGCTCCCGCTGAAGTCGACGAGACAAAAAAACCCGGCCGCGAATTCGTCCGCAAACGCCTGGAGGCCGGCAAGATGGAAGACCAAGTTATTGAGCTGGAAGTGGCAGACCACGCAAAACCCATGGTCGGAATGTTTTCCGGCTCAAGCTTGGAAGGCATGGGCGATAACCTTCAAGACATGGTAAGCTCTCTTATTCCGAAACGAATGCGCAAACGCAAAGTCACCGTCGCCGTGGCCAGAAAAATTCTTGAGCAGGAAGAAGCCGAAAAACTTATCGACATGGAAGAAGTTTCCGAGGCCGCCGTCGAACTGGCCGAACGCAGCGGAATTGTTTTCCTTGACGAGATTGATAAAGTTGCCGTCAAAGGTTCAAGCTCCGGCCCCGACGTCAGCCGCGAAGGCGTGCAACGTGACATCCTGCCGATTGTCGAAGGCTCAACCGTCATGACGAAATACGGCCCCGTGAAAACCGATTACATTTTGTTTATCGCGGCGGGCGCGTTCCACACGGCCAAACCCTCCGACCTTATCCCCGAACTTCAAGGGCGTTTCCCGATTCGCGTCGAACTCAAGTCATTGCTCAAGGCGGACTTTGAAAAAATTTTGACCGAACCGAAAAACGCGCTCATCAAACAATACAAAGCACTTTTGGAAACGGAAGGTCTCGCGCTTGACTTCAAAGACGAGGCAATCGAACGCATCGCCGAGCTTGCCGAAGTCGTCAACGAACAATCCGAGGACATCGGCGCGCGCAGACTTCACACCTTGCTGGAAAAATTGTTGGAGGAAATTTCTTTCGAGGCACCCGACATGGTCGCCGACGGCAAAACCGAAATTGTAATCGACGCGGCTTACGTCGACGAGCGGCTCAAAGAAATTGCAAAGAACAGAGACTTGTCCCAGTTCGTTTTATAAAAATTTTCGGCGCAAAAAATTTTTGACGGTCACGAGAATTTTCGCGGCCGCTATTTTTTTTCGGGAGGCGAATCAATTTGACGTGGACGCTTGAGCAGGGAACGTTGACAATCGACGGCGGCACCTTGCCCGAAAATTTTTCCGAGCACGAATCAATCGAGCGGGTCGTTGTCGTCGAGGGCGTCGCTTCCGTCGAAGATTTTGCGTTCGGCTTCTGCGACAACTTGCGGCGGGTCGAGTTGCCCGAAAGCGTCGTCGAAATCGGAATGAGCGCGTTCGTTTTTTGCGGCGCGTTGGAAAAAATAAAAATTCCCGCGGGCGTCACGACGATTGGTCAATCGGCTTTTTGCGGCTGCTGGAGTCTGAAGGAAATGATTTTGCCCGAAAAACTTTCGGCGATTGGCGCGGGCGCGTTCAGCAACTGTTCGGGCTTGCGTACGATAAAAATTCCCGACGGCGTCACGGAGCTTGCCGAAAAAATTTTCAAAGGTTGCGAGCGGCTGGAAAAAGTCGAGCTGCCCGACGGCTTGAAAAAAATCGGCGCGGCGGCCTTCGAGAACTGCGAGAGCCTTGCGGAAATAATTTTGCCCGCGAGCCTCGTCGAAGTCGGCGACGACGTTTTTAATTTCTGCGTGAACCTCCAAAAAATTTTTTGCGTGGAGAATTGCGGCTTTGAAAAAATTTTGCGCGAAGGAAATCATGCGACGATTCTGCCGTTGATTGAGCCCGTCACTCAAAAAAATTTTTCGTGGCAAATCGACGGCGACACTTTAAAAATTTTCGGCGCGGAAAAATTAAAACGCCTGACGCACGACGAAAACGCTCCGTGGTACGGCAGACGCGAATCAATCAAAAAAATTATCATCGAGTCATAAAATTTCGTAAAGATTTTTTGCGTTGGCGGCTGTGTAAGCGGCGACTTCTTCCAAAGTTTCGCCGCGAAGAGCCGCCAATTTTTTTGCGACCTCGACGACGTAAGCCGGCTCGTTTCTTTTGCCGCGATAGGGAACGGGCGCAAGATACGGCGCGTCGGTTTCAATCAAAATTTTTTCGCGCGGCGCGGCCTTGACGATTTCGGGGAGCTTCGCGGAATTTTTAAACGTCAAAGGACCGTCGACGCCGATGAGCCAGCCGAGCTTGAAAATTTCCTGCGCCGTCTCCAAGCTGCCCGAATAACAATGCAAAACGCCGCGAAGATTTTTTCCTTCCGTCTGCAAAATTTTCAGCGTGTCGCCGTGCGCGTCGCGGTCGTGGACGCAAACGGGCAAGTTCAGTTGTCGCGCAAGGTCGAGTTGCTCAATAAAAATTTTTTGCTGAAGAAGTCGACGCGCCGAATCTTTTTCCCAATGATAATCCAAGCCGATTTCTCCGACGGCGACGACTTTTTTTTCTGCGGCAAGTTCGGCGAGGCACGCGCAAGTTTTTTCGTCGAAGTCGTCAATTTCTTCGGGGTGAATGCCGACGCCCGCATAAAGCTCCGAAAAATTTTTGGCAAGTTCGACAACAACGGCGGAACTTTTCAGCGTGCTCCCGAAATTTATAATTCGTTCGACGCCCGCGACTTTTGCGCGCTCCAAAACTTTTTCGCGGTCGTCAGAAAAATTTTCGTCTTCAAGGTGGCAGTGCGTGTCGATAAACATTAAAGTCCCTCCAAAATTTCAAAGCCCTCAATAATTTCTTGCGGCTTGATTTGCGTTATGCAGTGCGGCTCGTTGGCGTGGCACCAGCCGTGAATCGGCGGTTTCTTTGCACACTCTTCAAGCTGACGGTCGGGGCGCAAGATGACTGATTTGGTTTGCCACGGCGGAAAGCGAGCAAATTCGCTTAAAACTCCCGGCAAAAAATCTTCTCTATCGGCTGCCTCACGATAGAGCACGAGGCAAGGAATTTTTTCGGCTGCCGCCATGTGCATGACGCCCGAATCGTTGCCGAGATAAAAATCCGTTTGGCTGATAACCGCTTCCGTTTCGCGCAAGGTCGTTTTGCCGACGAGATTTAAAACTTTTCCCGACGGCAAATTTTTTTCGATAAAGTTCGCGTCGTCGAGTTCGGTTTGACCGCCGACGATGACGAAGACCAAATTTTTTTTCGCAAGCTCTTTAAGCGCGACCAAAAATTTTTCGGCGGAATATTTTCTGTTTGGATGTCCCGCACCGAGTCCGAGCAAAATTTTCTTGCACGTCGACGGAATATTTTTCAAAAGTTCGCGGGCCTGAAGAACGTCCGCCGCGTCGAAAAAAAGTTCCATGTGCGTTTGATTTACCTTGAGTCCGACTGCTTCCAAAAGGTAAAAAATTTTTTCGACGTCCGCGACGACGCTGCGCGGCGTCACGATATTTTTCGTCATAAAAAAGTTGTCGCGTTCGGCAACGTGGGCGGACGGAATTTCTCCCCAACTTTCGCAGGGAAGTTCGCCGAAGCCGATTCGCTCTCTTGCGCCGCTGAGCCAACACATTATAAGTTCGAGAAAATTACTCGCTCCCCATTGCGGCGAAAACGCGATTGAAAAATGTCTTTGCCAAAAATTTTCTCTGCAAAAGACCGCAATGCGTTCAAGCATGTTTAAAAATTTTCCGACGAAAATTTTTTTGTCGAAGGTCAAAATTTCGTTGACGTAGGGGCACAGTTCGACAATCGGATAGACGAACGGCGAGCAGACCAAAGTTATTCGCGCTTGCGGAAAATTTTTTCTGACTTCGCGCAAGAAACCCGACGTCAAAATCATGTCGCCGACGACGTCGAGGCGCACGATTAAAATATTTTCCACGCCCGAAGAAATTTCTTCGCGATAACCGAGCCGCCCGAATTCTTCTTCCGCACGCCGCAAAAAATTAAAATAAGTCGACGGTTCGGTTTGCCGCATGAGCCGAAAGAATTCTCCAAAAAATTTGTCGAGCCTTTCCTTTCCCGTTTCCAAAGTTAAAACCTCCCGAAAAAATTTTCAAATCGATTATAACTTTTTCGCACGGCGGGTCAATCGTCTTTTACTTGCGAAATTTCAGCCGCGCCGTTAAAATAGCGATTAAAAAATTTCAGTCAACAAACTGCCGCTTGAAGGGAAGAGGCTCAATGAAGACGCAGGCTCCGAAAAAAATTTTTCTTGTGAAGGCGGCAATCGCCCTGCCGATAATCCTTGCGGTGATTTTTGCGGGAATTTATTTTAACCTGTCGGGAATTTTCCGCGAGCCGCCCAAAGTCGAAATTCAGCCGCGCAACAACTTCAAGAAAACTTTGCAGGTCGTCACCGACAGCGACTACGCGCCCTACTCTTACGTCGACGAGAACGGAAATTATCAGGGCTACGACGTGGAGATGATGAACGAGATTGCCAATCGCCTGCAAATGAATTTGGATTTGTCGCTGATGGATTGGAACGACGCCAACAAAATTTTTCTCGGCGGCGGCGCGGATATAATCATGAACATGGAAAGCGATTTGATTATAAACAACCCGAACATCATCGCGACGCTCCCGACGACCGAAAAGCAATACGTCGTTTACGGGCGGAAAAATATTTCTTCCGTCGCCGAACTTTACGGGCGGCGCGTGGCTTCTCTTCACAGGATGCCCGGCCTCGGCCTCGACGACGAAATTTCTTACGTTCATTCTTACAAAAAAATTTTTAACGGCCTCAAGAGCGGCGAATACGAATTTGCAATTTGTCCGATTCAAGTCGGCGGCGCGTTCCTGGAAAATTTGGACATCAACGACGTTTTTGCGAGCTACGCCGTTCAGCACGTCTACGGCACGCTGGCCATGCACCCCGAAGACACTCAGCTGCGCGTGAAAGTCAACGCCGTCTTGATTCAAATGCAACAGGAAGGTCGCCTCGACGCGCTCAACAAAAAATGGATTATCAATCGCTACGAAAACATCACGCTCGAAGAAATGGTCACGAGCCGCCCGTGGCTCATCGCGCTGATTATTTCCAGTTTCCTTTTTGTAATTTTGCTTCTCGGCTACACGTTCATGCAGGTTCGCTACGTCCGTTCGCAGGAAGCCTACACTCAGCAGCTGCAGGAACATTACGACACGATTAAACAGCAGGGCGAAGAGCTCAAGCAGCGGCAAGCGGAACTTATCGCGGAAAAGGAGCGCGCCGAAGAGGCCAACAAAGCCAAGTCAACTTTCCTGTCGAACATGAGCCACGATATCCGCACGCCCATGAACGCAATCGTCGGTTATCTTAACCTCGCGAAAGATTTGCACAAAGTTTGCGAAGCTTGCCCGCTGTATCAAAACAAGCCGTGCAAAGACGATATCCCCGACAGAATGTTTGACTTCCTGAAAAAAATCGACGCGTCCAGTCAGCACCTGCTCGCGCTGATTAACGACGTGCTGGAGATGAGCCGAATCGAAAGCGGCAAAATGGAATTGGAACTTGCGCCCGTCGATATCGTCGAGACAATGGAAGAAGTTCACGATATGTTCGCCACGCAGATGAAAGGCAAAAATATTTCCTTCAGCGTCGACGCCTCCGACGTCAAAGAAAAATTCGTCGTGTGTGATAAAAATCGTTTGAACCGCGTGCTGTTAAATCTTTTAAGCAACGCTTACAAGTTCACGCCCGAAGGCGGCAACATTTCCGTCAAGCTCAAGCAAACGGACGACGCTCACGACGCGGCGGCTTACGAGTTGCGCGTTAAAGACAGCGGAATCGGAATGACGCCCGAATTTGCCGCGAAAGTTTTTGAGGCCTTTGAACGCGAAAGAACTTCGACCGTCAGCAAAATTCAAGGCACAGGGCTGGGCATGGCGATAACAAAAAGTATCGTCGACCTCATGGGCGGCACGATTAAAGTCATCACCGCGCCCGGCGAAGGCACCGAATTTGTCATCAACGTAAAATTTAAAATCGCCGACGAAATGCGCGAACAAATCGTCGCCGAAAACAAAAAGGCCGCGCAAGTCATCGACTTCACCAACAAAAAACTTTTGCTCGTCGACGATATCGAAGTCAACCGCGAAATTGCCAAAATGCTCCTGGAGAGCGAAGGCTTTATCGTCGACACGGCCGCCGACGGCAAAGACGCCGTGGAAAAAGTCGCGGCAAGCAAGCCCGGCGATTATGATTGCGTGCTCATGGATATTCAAATGCCGATAATGAACGGCTACGAGGCCGCAAAAAAAATTCGCGCGTTGCCCGACAAAAATCTTTCGCAAGTGCCGATTATCGCAATGACCGCCAACGCTTTCAGCGAAGACGTTAAAGCCGCACTCGACGCGGGCATGAACGCGCACATTGCCAAACCAATCGACGTGGAAAAAATGATGGAGACCCTCGCAAAAATTCTTCCCGCTTAACGCCGCGAAAATTTTAACGCCCCCGCGAGGTGCCCTTTCTCTTTGTAACTTTCTCTTTGGGCACGCAAAGAGAAAGTTTGTTAAAAAAATAAAAATCATCAATCAGCCCGAACCAAGCGCAACGTTAAAAAAATTTCCCCCGCAACTTGCGAGGGATTTTTTCTTCGCGATAAATTTTATTCTTCAGCGCGCGGCGTCAAGTCAGAAGCTTTGAGCTTGCCCAATTTTTTTCGTTCGGCAAACTCGGCCGTGGCCGTGAACAGCGCGTCGCTCGACGAGTTCAAAGCCGTTTCGCACGAATCTTGCAGCACGCCGATTATAAAGCCGACGCCGACGACTTGCATTGCGATATCGTTATCAATGCCGAAACTCGAACAGGCAACGGGAATCAAAAGCAACGAGCCGCCCGCCACGCCCGACGCTCCGCACGCGCCGACCGTAGAAATTATACAGAGCAAAAGAGCCGTGGGCATGTCAACCGTTATTCCCAGCGTGTGAGCCGCAGCCAAACTCAAAACCGCAATCGTTATCGACGCGCCCGCCATGTTTATCGTCGCGCCCAACGGAATTGAAATCGAATATAAATCTTCGTTCAAGCCCAAACGTTTGCAAAGGCTCATGTTCACGGGGATATTCGCCGCGCTCGACCGCGTGAAGAATGCGTAAATGCCGCTCTCTTTTAACGTTGCAAAAACCAGCGGATAAGGATTCATTCCGATTTTAAAGAAGACGATTATCGGGTTCATGATGAGCGCGACGGAGAAAAATGCGCCCAAAAGTACCGCCAAAAGTTTTGCGTAACCCAAGAGGGCATCGACGCCGCTGGTAACAATCGCGTCGGCAACCAAGCCCATGATGCCGAACGGCGCAAAGCGAATCACCCACTGCACGACCTTTGTGACGGCTTTTGCCAAGTCCGCCAAGACTGTGTGCAACTCGTCGCCCGCGTGACGGAACGCCAAACCCATTATCACGCCCCAAGCCAAAATTCCGATGTAATTTGCCGTCGTCAGCGCGTGTATCGGGTTGTCGACGACGTTCATTATAACGTTCTGCAAAACTTCAATGATTCCGCCCGGCGGCGAAATGGTCGTGTCCGCGTCGATTTGCAATTTTAATGTCGTCGGGAATAAAAATGACGCCGTGACTGCCACAAGCGACGCCAAAAACGTTCCGATGACGTAAAGTTGAATTATCGGTTTCATTGTCGCGTTCGATTCGGATTTTTGGCTCATTGCGTTCATGACCAAAACGAAAACCAAAATCGGAGCGACGCCTTTCAACGCGCTGACGAATAATTTGCCGAAAACCGCGATGACCGGCACCACGACCGGCACGAACAACGCCAGCAAAATTCCTATCACCAGACCGACGGCGATTAATTTTATCAGAGCCGTCTCGGTGTAGACTTTTGTAACCTTGGATAACAAAATTCTTCCCTCCCCAAAAATTTTCTTCCGCATTATACAACCGAATCAATCGACGCGCAAATTTTATCGTCTTTCGTTGCGGCGGAATTTTTTTTGCTTATAATGGCGGCGGAGGGAAAATTTATGCACAAAATTTTGGAAGAGGCACTGCGCGACCCGACGATTTTGGCGGCGGCGAAAAAATTTTCAAAGCGCGGCGAGTTTTTGATTTACGGCGTGGCCGGCGCACAAAAAATTTTGACGGCGGCGGCAGCTTACGAGCTCAAGCCGCGGCCGACGATAATTTTGGTCAGCGACAGAGAAAAAATTTCTGCGTGGCGCGACGACTTGAACGAACTGTCGGGCGCGGAGGTCGTCGAACTGCCCGAAATGGATTTGGTCGACGTGAACGCCTCGACAATCGGGCTGGAGCGGCAGGCAAAACGTTTGGAAATTTTGGCGCGGCTTCTTCGCGGCGAAAAAATAATCGTGCTTGCGACGGTGGCGGCGGCCGTCAAAAAAGATTTTTCGCGAAAAGATTTTTTGAACGCTCAACTGCTCGTCGAAGTCGGACAAAATTTATCGCTTGAAAAATTTTTGCTCAAGCTGAACGAATTCGGCTACGAACGCGCCGCTGAAGTCGATTCAATCGGAAAATTCAGCGTGCACGGCGGCATCGTCGATTTTTTTGCGATTAACGAGCCGACGCCTTGCCGCGTGGAATTTTTCGGCGATGAAGTCGATTCGCTCCGTGAGATTGATTTTAATACGCTGCGTTCAAAGAAAAAAATTCACGCCGCGACGATTCTCCCGATAAAAAATTTTTCAAAGACGAGCGAACCGTTTTTGAGTTGCGCGGGCGAAGGCGGCACGATTATTTTTGACGAGCCCGCAAGAATTTTCGAGGCGATTAGAAATTTGACGGCCGAAGACCCCGACCTCAAGAAAAAAATTTTTTCGTTCGCCGAACTCGTTCAAAGTTCGCGGGCGGGCAGTTTGATTTACCTTGAGCTGATGTTGAAAAAAATTCGCGGCATCGAGCCGACGGAAAATTTCGGAATCACCGCCGCCAACGTCACGAGCTTTCAAGGCCAGACAAATTTTTTCTTGGAAGAAATTTCGCGGCTGATTGAACTCAAGCAAAAAATTTTTATTCTCTTCGCAAGCGAATCAAAAATGCTCGGCATGGAAAAACTTTTGGCGGAAAAAAATTTTCGCGGCGTAAATCTTTTGCCGGGCACGTTGAGCGACGGATTTTCTCTTCCAAACGCAAAGTTAATCGTCTTCACGGAGAAAAATATTTTCGGCGGCGAAGTTCGGCGGCGAAGAAAAACTTTCGAGGGCGCGGGCGACACGATTAAACATTTCAGCGACATAAAGCCCGGCGATTACGTCGTGCACGTCGAAAACGGTATCGGAAAATATTTGGGCGTCGAAACTTTGGAATTCGACGGCACGCACAAAGATTTTTTGCAGATTCAATACGGCGGCGCGGACAAACTTTTTATTCCCGTGGAGCAAGTTCAATTTCTGCAAAAATATATTTCGGACGACGACGCGCCCCCGAAACTTTCGCGGCTCGGTTCGGGCGATTGGGAACGCGCAAAATCCAGAGCTTCGGCCGCCGTCGAGGACATTGCCGAAAAACTTTTGGGACTTTACGCGCAACGAGAGAAGGCTCCGGGTTTTGCTTTCGACGAAGACGACGCCACCCAGCGCGAATTCGAGGAGGCTTTCCCCTACGAAGAAACCGCCGACCAAATTCGCGCCGTCGACGAAATTAAACGCGACATGGAACGCCAACGCCCCATGGACAGATTAATTTGCGGCGATGTGGGCTTCGGCAAAACGGAAATTGCGATTCGCGCGGCGTACAAGGCGGCAATGAACGGCAAGCAATGCGCGGTGCTCGTTCCGACGACGGTTTTGGCTCAACAGC
>CAMJQS010000028.1 GCA_946408105.1 uncultured Selenomonadales bacterium
TCGCCGCGAATCAAAGTCAGCGGCAAAATTTTTATCGCCAAAGTCACCGCGCTCGCGACCAAAATGTAAATCCAAATGTCATGCGTCATTGTCGTCCTCCTTGACGGGGAAAAGAATTGCCGCCGCGCCCGCGATTAAAATCGTCAACGCGATTGTCCGATTGCCGGCAGAAATTTCGGGGAAAAAATTTTCGGCAAGCCAACTCAAAAGAAAACTTATGACGACCGCGCCGCCGATGATTTTGTCTTTGCGTGCGGGCGGAATAATCACGGCCAAGAACATTCCGTAAAGCGCGACGCTCAACGCGCTGACAGCCGCCTCGGAAAAAAAATACCACGCGACGATGCCGCAGGCCGTGCCCAACGACCAGCCCGGCAGAGCCGTCAACATTGCGCCGTAGTTGTAAAAGGGATTGAGCCAACGACCGCCGCGCGCGACAGCTATTCCGAAAATTTCGTCCGTCACGTCGAAGCCGACAAAAATTCTGTGATAAAACGGCGTGTCGGGTGAAAACTTTTGACTCAAGACCGTGCTCATCAAAATGTAGCGGGCATTGGCAATAAACGTGAGCAACGCGATTTCAAAATAGGGCGCGTCCGATTTTATAACCGTGAACGCCGCGTACTCGCCCGCCGACGCATTGTTGAGCAGGCTGATAACAAAACCTTGCAGCGGACTGAGCCCGACGTATTTTGCGACGATGCCGAGCGAAAAGCCCACGACAAAATATCCCAAACCAATCGGCACGCCGTCACGGAAGCCGTCCATTAACGCCTGCCGATTTTCAACTGTCATAAAAAATTTTCGCCTCTACTCTTCAAAAAAAATCAAGCCGTCGCTTTCGAGTTGTTCGCGCAGGCCGCGCATAAACTTCGGACCGGGGTCGGTCTTAATCGCGTAGTAACCGGGAACGTTTTCGATAAACAAACCGCTCGCGCGCGCTTTGCCCTGCTGATAGTGCCCGAAGACATATTTAATCGTCGGATATTTTTCGTGGAGATATTTTATCAAGCGGACGTTCGCGGCAAGTTGAGCCTCGGTTAAATCTTCGCGGCCGTCGTAGCCGCCGACGTTCTCAATGCCAATCGCGCAGTGGTTGTAGCCGATGATGTGTCGCGCAAATTTTGTTTCGGGCATAAGCCGCCAAATCGTTCCGTCGCGGTCAACGATGAATTGAGAGGCGACGTTCAATCTGCCCTCGTCGTCGGGCATTTCCTCCGCATAAAAATATTTCCAATTCGATTCGAGCGTCCCGAACGCCGTCCAATGAACGACGACCGCTTGAGGAATTATTTCGCGGCAAATTTTTCCGTAGTGCTTGAGCGTGTACTCGTCAATCAACTCGTCGCGCTTGTCCGTCCACAAAATAAAATTGTCGACGAAAATTTTTTCTTCGGCGAAGGCGGACGAGTTTAAAAAAATTATCGCCGCGAAGATTGCAAAAAAAATTTTTTTCAAGATACCCTCCGTGAAATGTCTTCGAGATATTTTTTCAACAGCGTCAACATATTCTGCAAAACCTCGCAATCTCTCGCGCTCAATTCAAGGAATGAATAATTTTGAAATTTTAAGCTGTAAATCGGATAGCGAACTTTGTTGTGCAATGCCAAGAAATTTACTTCGTGAAAGACTTGATTTTTAATTTGCTCATTCAGTTGATTGAAAAAAATTTCGTTGTTGCCCGTGTAAACTTTAAACAGCAAGTTAAGTGATTCGTCAAGTGAATGCCCCATTGTCTTCCGAAGTTCTTCAGCAAAGTGCGGATTCGTAACGTTAATTTTTTTTGCTATGTGATACTTAATGAGCTTTTCCATAGCTTGAATGAAAAAATATCCCGCTTGATTGAACAGGCGATTCTCTTTTAAATTCATCGCAGCTTTTTCATCAGCTTTGGCGATTTCAAAATATTTTTCTGCCGTACCAAAACTGTCATTTATAAAAGTCTGTTTGCCGAGGCGCATAAAATTTCCTCCGAAAAAATTTTTTTCATCTGAACAAATCCATTACGCGCCCGACATAATTTTGAGTTTCGGAATAGGGCGGAATGCCTCCGTAGCGTTGAACGGCACCGGGGCCGGCGTTGTAAGCGGCGACTGCCAGCGGAATGTTTCCGTTGAACGTGTCGAGCATTTGCTTAAGGTAACGAGTGCCGCCCGCGATGTTTTCTGTCGTGTCGTAGGGGTCGACGCCCAAACCCGCGGCCGTCTCCGGCATGAGCTGCATGACGCCGATTGCTCCGACGGGCGAAATTTCATCTTGGTTCATGTCGGATTCGGCAATGGCAATCGCTTTGACGAGTTGCGGGTCGACGCCGTACTTGTCGGCCGCCCGCGCGATTAAATCTTCGACGGAAGAAGTCTCGTCGCTCGCGGGAAGTTTAAACGGTTCGTCGACGTGCGCGACTTGCCGCTGATTGATGAACTCGACAATGCCTTTGACGGTCTGCGGGCTGACGCCGTAAACTTCGGCCGTCTGCATGATTAAATCTTCCGTCGGAATAATTTCTGCGCTCTTGCCGCTGTAGTTGTCCTCAAAAACTTTTTCGTCGCGGCTCGGAATTTCAAGCTCGGTATCGGGAACTTCCACGCGTTCAATCTTGGGCGGAGTTTGTTGCGGCGGAGAAATTTTATTCGGCAGAGCTTCTTCGCCCGGCAAATAATTTTTCGCGGGTTCCGAATTTTTTTGCACGGGCTGATTAGTTTCGACCTTTTCCGCCTCGCGCAAGGCTTGAGCAACTTTGGCGGAGTTGGCGGCGTCGTTTTCGTTTACGGGTTGAGTTGCGCCGGGAAGTTTTTGAATTTCGTTGACGGCTTGCGGCGGCTGAACTTTTGTTGCCTGCCGCGCAATTTCTCGCTCCAGCGTCGACTGAAAGTCCGCGCCGTTTATCCCGATTTTTTCTTCTATCGCCGCGATTCGCCGACGGATTTGGTCAATGCGCTGCGACATCTCCACGCGCTCGACGGGTTGAATTTCAATCAATTTTTTCATCGCCTTTCTTATTCATAAACTTCTTCATCTTCAACTTTAATCCAATTTCTTTGCAACGGTATGCACAAAACATTAAAAGAAGCTATGTTGGGGAAAACATTTTCGGGATTGTTAAAATAATTTTTGCTGTTGTAAAGGAGAGGTGTGTGCGAATAAATTTTATAGCCGCGTTCTCGCAACCAATTAAACAGAGGGGTTCTGTTTTTGGCGGGATCTGCCTCGGCATAAATTATCGGGTGGAATTTTTCTATGAGATTTTCCGCGCCTTTCAAAGCTTTAAGCTCCATGTCCTCAACGTCGAGTTTAATAAAATCGCAACGGGGAAGCTGAAGAGAGTCAAGCGTTATAACTTCAACGTCGTCTCCTTCAGAGTAAGTGGTTCTCATTGAATAACCGCCAAAATTATTTGCTTTTGTCGGGTCGGTTACGGGGACTTTGATTGTGCGCGGCTCGTCGGAAAGACATTTTTGCAAGCAGTAAACGTTAGTCAAATTGTTAATCGCCATATTTCCCGCGAGAAGTTGAAATACCAATCGCTGCGGCTCAAAAGCAAAAACCCTGCCGTTTTCCCCGGCAAGTTGCGCCAAACGAACGGTGAGTGATCCGATATTTGCTCCGCCTTCGATTACCCAGTCGCCCGCTCTGACCAATACGCCAAAAAGTTCCGCCTCGCTTTGAGAATATTCGCCGTAAAGCTTCAAAGATTTTCCAATGTAGAAATCCATTTGATTATAAATAATTTTCCCGTAGCGAAAATCATGGCAGATATTGAAGTTAGCCAAAACGTTTCCTCCTATTTTCTCATCGACAGTTGCAAGCCGATTTCGTCCAACAATTTTTGTTCCTCGAAAAGAAGTTCCGCGTTGTATTCGCGCAACCGTTTTTCTTTGAGCTGTTCGATACTTTTTAAGTAAGTCATCAGCTGCATTAAAATTTTTAGCTTTTGCTGCTTGTCTTGCGTCGCCTTCAAAATTATTTGTTGCTGTCGTTCAATCTGTTCGCGTTTCCAATTAAAAAATTCGTTGTACGTCATGATTACTCCGACCGTGACGGTTTTGCCTTCGCCCGTCATCTCCGCGAATTCTTTTTGACCTTCGGCCAGTTCGCGTAAAAGAATTTGCAACTTTGCGCGGCACTCCTCCAGCTTTCTCGACGCCTCCGCGAATTGCATTTCGGCATCGTCTTTTTTGCGCTTCGTGACTTTCAACAGCGTCTCAAGTTGGAATTTAAATTTTTTCATTTCACTTGCCCGCAATCTTCAAGAGCTTTTGCTTGGTGACGGCGTAGCTGTCGACCTCGAAAATTCCTTGGCAGAGGAACTCGTTAATCGAATCGATTTTGCTTATCGCCTCGTCGATTCGTTTGCTTGAGCCTTTGACGTATGCGCCGATATGAATCAAATCTTCCGCGTCCTTGTAAACGGCCATCAACGCCCGCATTTTTTGCGCGGCCTGCAGGTGTTCTTTGCTGACGACTTCGACCATGACGCGGCTGACACTTCCGAGCACGTCGATAGCGGGGAAATGATTTTGCGCGGCGATTGAACGACTTAAAACAATGTGCCCGTCGAGGATTGAGCGAACGGCGTCGGCAATCGGTTCGTTCATGTCGTCGCCGTCAACGAGCACCGTATAAATCCCCGTGATTGAGCCGGTGTCCGAAGTGCCCGCGCGTTCCAAAAGCCTGGGCAAGAGCGCGAAGACCGACGGCGTGTAACCACGGGTTGCGGGCGGCTCACCGATTGTCAAACCGACTTCACGTTGAGCCATTGCAAAGCGCGTGACCGAATCCATCATCAAAATAACTTTGTGGCCTTGGTCGCGAAAATATTCTGCAATGGCCGTGGCAGTCATCGCGCCTTTGATTCGGACGAGCGCGGGCTGGTCTGAAGTGGCAACGACGACGACCGCGCGCTTGAGTCCGGCCTCGCCCAAGTCGCGCTCGATAAAGTCACGAACTTCGCGGCCGCGTTCGCCGACAAGAGCAATGACGCTTATATCGGCCTCGGTGTTGCGGGCAATCATCGACAAGAGCGTTGATTTGCCGACGCCCGAACCCGCCATAATTCCGATACGTTGACCGTCGCCCATTGTTATCAGCCCGTCGACCGCGCGAACTCCGACGTAAAGATTTTCGTGAATGCGCGGGCGTGTCAAAGGGTGCGGCGGCGGTGCCTGCAAAGGATATTCAAGCGTCGAAAGAATCGGGCCTTTGCCGTCCATGGGATTTCCAAGTCCGTCGAGCACGCGCCCCAAAAGTTCTTCGCCGACTTTAACTTGCAGTGTTTTTTGTGCGGCAACGACTTCGCAGCCGGGGCCGACGCCTTGCATTTCGCCAATCGGCATGAGCATGACGAAGCCTTCGCGGAAGCCGACGACTTCTGCGGGGATGGGCGGCGTGTTCGGGAACTTCGACGAAATGTAACAAAGTTCGCCCACGCTGACGGGCGGCCCCTGCGTTTCGATGACCAGCCCGACGACTTGCGTAACCTTGCCCGTTAATTTAATCGTCTTGCACTCGTTGATTGCGTTCTTGAGTTTTTGCAGGTTGATATCGTTTTTAATCATTATATTCCACCGAAGGTTTAATAGAACTTATGTATTTCAAAAGTTGCGGATTTACTCTGGGTGAATTTAAACTAAATGAACTTCGTTCTTGCGTCAAACCGTTTTCTCTAAGTTTATCAATGGAAAGTTTTTGTCTATCTTTACCTTCTTCATATTTTGCAAGCGCAACAACTTTAATGTAGTAACCTTCTCTTTCGGTTTCGCCGTGTTCAAATTCGGAGTCGTCAATATCGTAAGTTTTTTCGTAAGGAACATTCACGGCAAGCACTTTACATTTCCAACAAATGGCACTGATGGGGTCACATTCATAAAAATAAACAATATCGCCAACGTCAATGCTTTTTATTCGGCCTTGATATTGGTAAATTGTTCGATTAGGAATCTCCTCTAATGCCCTGTCAAGTTCATAATAATACTTTTCTTTTTCACTGACAATGACCCGAAAAATCCATGCACTCATGATTTACTCCTCCTATTTGTTGAGCACACTCTGCACGGCTTTTTTCATCAGTTCAAGTTGCGTGGAAAGCCGAGCGTCGACGCCGCCGTTGGGAGTTTCGATAACGCAGTCGCCGGGCTGAAGGGCGTCGTCCGAAACAATTTCAACATTCGCGGTGCCGTCGGTGAGCATTGCTTTAAATTCGGGGCGCGCCATTAAAATCAAATCGTAGCTGTAAGGTTCGACGTGAATAATAATTTCTTTTTGGTCGCGGACGTGCATAATCGCCTCGCGCACGACGGGCAAGATAACTTGCGGCGCGTCGAGGAAATGTTGCGGCAAAATTTTTTCAATCGCCATGACAACGATTTTAACGATGTCATCTTCCGCGTCGAGGAAATATTGCGCGGTCTGTTCCTTTGCTTCCTGAAGAGTTTTTTGCGCCTTCTCGTTCGTTTGCTTGACGATTTCGGCCAGCTCGTCTTCAATTTTTTCTTTGCCGTCTTTTATGCCCTGCTCTTTGCCGTCTTTGTAGCCCGCGTCGTAGCCTTCCTTCTGCACTTTGTCGAGAAGGTCTTTGGCCTCTTGCTTGGTGTCTTCGACGATTTTTTCTGCCTCGGCGGTCGCCGCGTCCAAAGTTTCTTGCGCTTGCTTTTCGGCTTGAGCTTTAATTTCTTCTGCTTGAGTTTTAATTTCTTCCGCCTGTTTTTTCAGCTGATTGGATTGAGCTTTTTCCTTGTGAGCTTCGCGCAAAGTTTCTTCCGTGAGTTTTGTTTTCTGTTCGATTTCCTCTATCTCCGCGAAAACTTTATCCAAAATTTCTTGCGGGATGCCCGGCGCGGGTTTGGGTTCTTCGGGCTCCTCTTCCAAAATTTTTTCGGACTCTTCGGGTTTTTCTTCGACGACAGGTTTTAGCGGTCTCGCGTCGATTATGACGGGCTGCCCCATGAGCCTGTGGCGCACAATGTTTTGTTGCAATAATCTCACCTCCGTAACTTGAGGCCGCCACGGACGGCGGGCAACGTGACGTTGCATCCAACGGGCGCGCTCAAGCGTTCGACAATTTTAAGTTGGTCTCCGCGCTCTTGCTGTTCCCCCGCTTTTAAAGCGGGTCTTTGGACACGCAAAGAAAAAGTAGAACACTCACGAAAAAGAAAAGTTTTTTATACAAGCATACCTTCGCCGCCGCCGCGAACAATGACAATCTGTCCTTTGTCTTCGAGGGTGCGAATCGTGTTGACAACTTTTGTTTGCGCCTCTTCCACGTCGCGAATCTTGACGGGACCCATGTAAGAAATTTCTTCGCGCAACATATCGGCGGCGCGTTTGGACATGTTCTTGTAAATTTTTTCCGCAACCTCGTCTGAAGTCGCCTTCATTGCAAGTGACAAATCTTTTGTGTCGACTTCGCGCAAGACCAGCTGCAACGAACGGTCGTCCAACAAAACGATATCCTCGAACACGAACATGAGCTGCTTGATTTCCTCGGCAAGTTCGGGGCTGTCCACTTCCAACGACTCGATAATCGCGCGCTCCGTCGAACGGTCGACGCGGTTCAAAATTTCTACGACACTGGGAACGCCGCCGGCTATCGTGAAGTCTTGCGTCGACAGCGACGACAACTTTTTCTCAAGCACGCGTTCGACTTCGCGGATAACGTCGGGCGATGTCCTGTCCATGAGCGCGATTCTCTTTGCAACGTCGGCTTGCGCGTCAACTGATAAGCCGCTCATGACGATGCCGGCTTGGTCGGGCGAAAGGTACGCCATGACCAGCGCGATTGTTTGCGGGTGTTCGTTTTGCAGGAAGTTCAAAAGTTGTGACGGGTCTGTCTTACGCAAGAACTCGAACGGACGAACTTGCAAGCTCGAAGTCAAACGGTTCAAAATCTCCGTGGCCTTTTCCGCGCCCAAAGCTTTTTCCAAAACCGTCTGCGCATATTCCAGGCCGCCCGTCGACAAATAATCGTTGGCCATCATCAGATTATAAAATTCGCTGATGACTGTCGCTTTTTTTTCAACGCTGACGTGTTTGTTGTTCGCAATTTCCAGCGTGATTGATTCGATTTCGTCTTCGTCCATGTGCTCGAAAACTTTTGCCGCGTAGTCGCCGCCGAGCGCGATAAAAAGTATCGCGGCTTTTTCGTGCGCCGTCATGGGCTTGGGTTCGTTGTACATATCTTGCAGGCTGGGCATTTAATCTCCTCCGTTCAAATTTAAAAGTGGTTAGCGATTGGTGGTTAGTGATTAGAATTTTTCTAGCCACTAACCACTAACAACTAACCACTGACTTACTCGTCCTCGGTGAGCCACAACTTAACGAGCATGGCAACTTCCGCAGGCTTCTCGTCGATAAGCTTAAGGATAGCTTGTTTCTCTTTGAGTTGCTGTTTTTCTTCCTCGGTGAGGTTGTCCAACGGAATATTTTCTTCTTCGATGTCTTTTGCCCGCTGTTCGGCTTGAGCTTGAGCTTCCGCTTGAGCCGCCCGCTCCTCGGCAAGACGCTGTTCTTCTTCGGCGCGCCGCTGTTCTTCTTCGATTCGTCTTTGTTCCTCTTTTTCCAAACGTTCGGCCTCAAGTTTTGCCTCAATCTCGGCCTGGCGTTCTTTGCGTTTCTTCCAGCGATACATGAGGAACCCGCCCAAAAGTAATGCCGCAAGTAAAATCATGGCCGCAATCTCCGTGTACAAAATCCTGTCTTTGCGTAATTGTTCAAGTCGCGCCTCTTCCGCTTTTTGGTCAAGGAGGTCGGTGTTGAACGGCATGGGCTCGACAGAAATGGTGTCTCCGCGTTCCTCGTTTATGCCTGCCGCAGAGCTCACGGCGCGAAGCAATCCTTCCTGTTGAAGTTCGGTTATCGTGTCGTTGACCAAAACGGCAACCGTGAGGCGGCGGATTGAGCCGGGCGACGCGATGATTTTTTGGTTTTCCTCGTTTATCTCGTAGTTTTTCGTCGACTCTTTGCGCTCGTATTCGGCGTTGGCGGTTCGGTCTTCGGCCACGTAGCCGGGTATGTTCGACTGCACGCCGGCGGGGCCGCCCGGTACGTTCGATTCGCCGTTGTAACTTTCGCTGATGTCCTGTTGGCTGCGAATGATGCCGGATTCGTCAACAACGGGCGTAAAAGTTTGACGGTCGATTTTTCTGTCGTCGAAGTCCAGCTCCACGCTCACACGAACGAACGCATTGCCTTCGCCCAAAGTTTTATCCAACATGGTTTGAATATTTTGTTGAATGTGGTCGCGAACTTTTTTTGTCATCTCAATTTGATTGAGCGTCCGCAAATTTTGCGCGTTCTGCTGTTCGATTCCGTCGTCGTCGCTCTTGTTTAAGATGTTGCCTTGTTCGTCGACGATTGTAATATTTTCGGGCGCGAGGCCTTGAACGCTGTGGCTTACGAGATTGACAATGCCTTTGACTTCGGGCGTCGTCAATTTGGTTTCGGGCTTAAGCATAAGGAGGATTGAGGCCGTCGCGGGCTTCTCATTTTTTTTGTAGAGGCTGTCTTCCGGCAAGACGATGTGAACGCGCGCTTTGTCGACGCTGCCCAAATGTTCAATCGTGCGAGTCAGTTCGCCCTGCAAAGCCTGGAGATAATTTACTTTATTTTGAAATTCCGTGACGCCGAGTTTGCTGTCGTCAAAAAGTTCAAAGCCTTTGTTGCCGCGCGGCAGTCCCGCGCTTGCCAATTCAAGCCGCAAGTCGTGCACTTGAGTGACGGGCACAAGAATCGTCGCGCCTTTTTTGTCTTCAAGCAACTCGTAAGGCACGCCCGCTTCTTTCAAGCTGTTGACGACGTCGCCGGCGTCCTTCGTCTCCAAATTGGTATACAGCGGCACGTATTCGGGTTTGCTGCCGTACCAGAAACTGATTCCCGCGAACGCAAGAGCCAAAATTAAAATTATTCCTGCGATGATATACTTGCGTCGGCTTTGGTATCTGTTCCACAGCTCCCGGAGTCGCTCTCTCCAATTCGCCAATAAACTCAGTCCTTTCGAACCGTCCGAGAATTAATCAGTGTGCCCGGGCGTCATACCTGCATACGCATAATTTCTTGATATGCCGCCGTAGCACGGTTTCGCAACTGAAGGGTTAATTGGAGCGCGATTTCCGCTTTTTGAGAGGCAACCACCACTTGAGAAATGTCTTCTATTCTGCCCGCCGCCATTGCCGCGTTGAGCCGTTCGGATTCAAGCTCAAGCTCGTTTGTCTTTTTTAAAGCGTCGACCAAAAATTCCCCAAAACTTTTTACGGGCTCTTCTGCTATTTGTTCGCCCAAATGACTTCTCGCGCTCATGTGCACGGGTGTCATTTCCAACGGCGCAATTTCCATTTTGTCACCTTCCCTTTGTCAACTTCTTCTGATTAACGATTATAAACACTTCGATTGACAATATCAAATTTTTTTAGTGATTACCATTTATTTTATCATAATCGCAAACTATTTGCCAATATCCAAAGCTTTGCTCGCCATTGCCTTTGCCGCAGTGATTGCCGTGGCGTTTGCCTCGTAGGCGCGCTGTGCGGTTATCATGTCGACCATTTCCGTCACGATATTCACGTTGGGCTTTTCGACGTAGCCGTCGGCGTTTGCGTCGGGGTGGCCGGGGTCGTAAACCATGGGGCCTTGCGTGTCGTCCTCCATGATTGCGACGGCGCGGACGCCTTCGCCCGTTTGCTTGCTCAAGCCGACTGCTCTCATCAAAGTTTGTTCAAAAGATTTCGGCTCGCGGTTTCTCGGCTCGAAGACGACGAAGCGTCGACGATAAGCTCCGCCGCGGTCTGTGCGTGTCGTGTTTGAGTTTGCAATGTTATTTGAAATGACGTCCATTCTTAATCGCTCGGCCGTCAAGCCCGAAGCCGAAGCATCAATTCCCAAAAAGAGTCCCATAAAAATTCTCCTCAAGCATTATTGTTGCCCGCTGGTGATTGCGTTTTTCAGGCGCGTGATGTGCCCGCCAAGTTCCGTTGCCAGCGCGTTGTAGTAAAGTTGATTCTTCGACAGATTTGCCATTTCGATATCGATGTCGACGTTGTTGTCATCCGTGCGCATGATTGTCGTGTTGTCCAAAGAAATCGTCGGCTCGGCTCGGAACTCAAGCGGCACGTAGGGCAAATGCTTGTCGTGCGTCCGAATCATTTTCAATTTTCCGTCGGGTTCTTCGCCGTAAATTTCTCGCGCCAAAAGTTCTTCAAACTCCACGACGGATCTTCGATAGTTCGGCGTGTTCACGTTTGCGATATTGTTGGCGATGACTTCCTGGCGGATTGTGGCAGCCGTCATTGCTCGCGGCAGATAATTAAAGTTCGACGAGTTAAGAATTTGTTCAAGCACGCCCGATTCACTCACCTTTCTGGATTCTCTGAAAAAATTCTTCAGCGATTGTACACCATAAAAAATTTTTCTTCAACCTTGCGGAAAAAAACGTCTGTAATTTCTTCAACACGAATCACGATTCCCCTTTACGCTTGCCAAAAAATTTTTCAGCTGATATATTTTTGCGCGGGAGTGAAAAGCTTTGAATCGCAGAAATTTTATCGGAAACTTATTAATCGGCGGGCAACGTGACGTTGCATCCTGCGGGTATGCTTTCAATCGTTCAAAAATTTTTCGGCTGATATATTTTTGTCGGGAGTTGAAAATTTGAACAGAAGAAATTTTATCAGAAACTTTTTAATCGGCGGAGCGGGGCTGGCGGCACTCGGCGGCGGCGGAATTTTTTATTACGTCAATCGTCCCGAATTCGGGCGGCTGCCTTCGGGTTCGCGCCTGGAAAAAATTTTGAACTCGCCGCATTATTTTAAAGACCACTTCGAGTGTCTGACGCCCGTTAAAGTCATGAGCGACGACGCGGCCGAAAAAGAAAATCGAATCGCCGCGACGTGGAAATTTCTTTTCGGAGACAAGACCGGACTTATTCCGCCCGCGCCCGTTCCTTCCGTCAAAACAAATTTAAATTCTCTCGGCGACGACGACTGCGCGATTTGGATGGGGCACTCGACGATTTATCTTCAGCTCGGCGGACGAAAAATTTTGCTCGACCCGGTTTTCTCGTCGTATGCCTCGCCGATTTTTTTCGTCAATCGCGCGTTCGACGGCAGCAACATTTTTTCGGCGGACGACTTCCCGCCGCTCGACATCTTGGCGATAACTCACGACCACTGGGATCATCTTGACTACCCGTCGATTGTCGCGCTAAAGCCGAAGATTAAAACCGTGCTGTGTCCTTTGGGCGTCGGAGAATATTTTGAGCAGTGGGGCTTCGACGCGGAAAAAATTATCGAAGAAGATTGGGACTCGGTGATTGACTTCGGGCACGGGCTGACGGCTCACATTTTGCCGAGCCAACATTTTTCCGGCCGAATGCTCACGCAAAATCCTACGCAGTGGTGCGCGTTCGCGTTCGTCACGCCCGCGCGAAAAATTTTTTGTTCGGGCGACGGCGGCTACTCTTCCCACTTCAAAAGCATTGGAAAAAAATTCGGCGGCTTCGATTTGGCGTTCATGGAGAACGGGCAATACAATCGGGCGTGGCACGCGATTCATCTGTTGCCGAACGAGACCGCTCAAGCCTCTGAAGACATTCGCGCAGAAAAAGTCGTTCCGATTCACGCGGGAAAATTTGCGCTCGCCCGCCACACGTGGAACGCGCCTTACAAAGATTTGCTTGCCGAAAGTGCGGACAAAAATTACGAGCTCCTGACGCCGCGCATCGGTGAACTTATAAATTTTGAGCAACAAAATTTTTCCAACTGGTTTGAATTTTAGGAGGGCTTGTCATGAAAAATTTTATCGCGATTAACGGAAGTCCGAGAAAAAATTGGAACACCGCCGAACTTCTCAAGCACGCCATGAAGGGCGCGGCGGACGCGGGCGCGTCGACCGAGCTGATTAATCTTTACGCGCTGAACTTCAAAGGCTGCACGAGTTGTTTCGCCTGCAAATTAAAAAGTCGTCCGCACGGCTCCTGCGCCATGAAGGACGACCTCTCGCCCGTGCTGGAAAAAATTAAAGCCGCCGACGCGGTTGTCTTCGGTTCGCCGATTTACTTCATGAATCTTTCGGCGGGAATGATTGCGTTCTTCGAGCGGCTCTTCTTTTCCAATTACATTTACAGCGACGAAATTCCGACCGTCTTCCCGAAAAAATTGCCGAGCGCGTTCATCTACACCATGAACATGACGGAAAAGCATTTTGAATTTTTCAACATGAAGGAACGCCTGGGCATGTACGAGGGCACCGCACACAGGATTTTGCGCGTCGCTCCGAAAATTCTTTGCGCCTTCGACACCGTTCAATTCAAAGATTATTCGCGCTACGAAAGTTCAATCTTCGACGCGGAAAAAAAATTTGCTTACAAAGAAAAACATTTCCCCGAAGACTGCAAGGCGGCTTACGACATCGGGCGCGATTTAATTTTGAAATGATTTATCTGATTGTAATCGCGGCGGGCGTCACGTTGGCTCTGCTGTATAAATTTTCTCCGTCGCGCAAAGGCTTCATGATAATTTGCACGCTGTTGCTCGTCGTGTTCGGCGCAAGCATTTTGATTCACGCGCGACAAGTTCGGCAGGAAGAAATTTCGCGGGCGCAGCTTGAGGATTTGCTTGAGCGACAAAAAATTTTCGGCGAATGGTACGCGACCTATCAAAAAGACATCGACCGCCTGGACAGAAATTGGCAACTCTATCACAACATTTTGGACGGGCTCAAGACGACGGACGCGCAAAGTTTCAACGGGCAGGCAATTTATCTGCGGCTGAAAGAATTGGAGCAGGAATCGAAGGACGAACAACTTAAATTGCAAACGCTCGAACCGCCGCCCGGTCTCGACAGCGACAATCGAAGTTTGGTTGAAGTCGTCATAAAAAAAACTCAACGCTACGCGAACGCGCAAACACGAACGATAACTTTGTCGGCGCAAGCAGCGACTCCGCCCGTCGAACTGGAAATTTTGCGGCCGCGGCTCCAAGACATCATGATTCGCGAATCGCCCGAAGGTTTATTCACGGCGCAAGAAATTTCAGCGATACGCGCGGCACTCGGCGATTAAAGGAGGCTGATTTTTTTGAAGAAAATTTTTTTGACGGCGTTGGTCGCGCTGATTGTGAGCGTCCAAAATTTTTGCGGCGCGGCCTCGATTGAATCCGCCCGCTTCAACGACGACGACCGATTGATTTATCCCGTGGTGCAAACCGGCAACGCCGCCGTCGACAAAAAAATTAACACGGCGATTATCGCGGAGGTCGACAGATTTTTGACGGGCGTTTATCGCAACGCGCAAGAAAATGATTACACCGTCGCCGACGTTCGCACGAGCTTTGAGGTCGGCAGCAACCAAGCGGGCTCCACCGTGATTTTGAGTTTGGTTTTGACGGAAAGCAACTACTACAAAGGCGGCGCGCACCCCGCGACTTATCGGCACGCACTCAACTTCAACGTGACGAACGGCGAGCTTATGGACAAAAGTTATTTGACGGACATCGGCAGCGGCGTTCCCGAAAGTCATTTGGTCGAACGCTTGGAGAAAAAATTGGTCGAGAAGGTCGAACGCGAAAAACTTTTTCTCTTTGACGACGCGCTGCCTCTGAAGAAGTTGCCCGAAAATTTTTATTGGGACAAAAATCTTCACGTGCATTTTATTTTTCAACATTACGAGGTTGCGCCCTATGCCGCGGGAATTATCGACGTAGACATGGATGCTTAAAATTAAACAGAGCCGCTCAAAACGAACGGCTCCTTTTTTTTTATTTTTAACGTCGAATTATTTTTGAACAGCCATTGCCGCCGCGATAGCCGCACCGAGACCCGAGCCGCCGTTGTCGAGGATTGTGTCGACTTGCGCGGCGTCTTCTCCGAGCAGTTCGCTCAAAGCCTTGGTGATGTTTTCTTTGGCAAGCGGCATCTTCTCGTAAACGGAACCGTCAACGGCAACGTGCTGATGAACGATTTTTCCTTTGCCTGCGCGTTGCCAAATGATAGCCACGAACGACGCGGCAACCAATCGCGCGGAACGAATGACGATGGCCGAGGCAAGCTCGCGAACTTTTTTAACGTCATCGAAGTCAAGCTCGCGGCCGACTTTGGCCATGATGATATCGCTGGCCTTTGTAAGTTTTTCCGACTCGTCGAGAATCATCATCGACATATCGACGGAAGTCAGCGCGTATTGCTTGCCCTTCTCGCCCAAAAGTTCGGCAATCGCCATGCCCAAAAGTTCGCCCATGTAGCGGCCGGAAACCATTTTTTCAAAACGCTGCTCGCCGGGTTTTTCGGAGCGTTCGTCGTATTCGCGGTCGAAACGATTCGGCATGAGTTTCATGAAATTTCCGCACTCAAGATTTAAAATCATTCCGCCGAGACCGACGCCGTTCGGGTCGTGGATACTCGGCTCAAGGTAGCAGGTGTTGTGACCCGTGGCGTAAATGGAGCCGATAAAAATATCGGGCGTCTTGTAAGCCGCGCTCAACAAAACGGCAACGGTGTCGTTGAGGACGGCAACGGGCACGATATTTTCCGCGCCGCGACGTTTGAGAGCCGCAACGAGCAAATCGTTGGCCACTTCACCTTCAACGCCCTGCGTCGCAAATTCTTTCGTCCAGATGATGAGCCGCGCGTTATAAAGATTGTCTTGCGTGGACGGGAAAGAAAACGTGTGGCCGAGATAATATTTTGTCTCGTGGTCGCCGTCGACAGCCTCGTCGATAAGTTCCGCGATGAAGTCAAACATCTGCTCGGCGGTCGCGTCTTTGCAAATGTAATCGTATTCGCCGGGGACAATCAGCGGACGCCCCACGCGTTTGATAATTTCGTATTTGCCGCCGCCGTCCAGACGAATTCTGAACACGCGAACGTTCGTGCCGCCGAAGTCCAGCGCAAGATATTCGCC
>CAMJQS010000029.1 GCA_946408105.1 uncultured Selenomonadales bacterium
GATTTAAACAAAACAGAGGTGATGAAATGGTCGACAAAAATTTATTCCTCTACGACTTGGCTGTCGTGGCGATTTTCAAAGACGAGGCTCCTTACTTAAAAGAGTGGCTCGATTATCATTTGCTTGCGGGCGTCGAACATTTTTATCTTTACAACAACGACAGCTCCGACGACTGCAAAAAAATTCTCGCGCCTTACGTCGAAAAAAATTTGGTCACGCTGACAGATTTTCCCGGCAAGATGATGCAATATCCCGCCTATGAAGACGCGATTGAAAAATTTCGTTTCGAGTGTCGATACATGGCCTTCATCGATTTGGACGAATTTATTTTCCCGAAGGTTGACACGGGGGGGGGGGCATTATCGAAGTCGTCGACGAAATTTTATCGGACAAAATTCCTGCGGCGGGTCTTGGAATTAATTGGCAGTGTTTCGGCTCGAACGGACAAGACAAAGCAGATTATTCTCTCGGCGTGCTGGAAAGATTTACTCGGCGTGCGCCGAGCGATTGGGGAAACCAAAACCTTAAAGGAAATATTTACAGAAAAACCATCGATAATCCGCGCCTCGTCCGCTATCGTATCAGTCCGCATTTCGCTTATTACTTTTCCAATAAATTCGCTTTCAATTCAGCCGGCGAACCCGTCGGAGCCTGGTACGGCAACGAGCCTGTCATGGCCGACAAAATTGTTATCAATCACTATAATGTCAAATCAAAAGAAGAATTTTTATTAAAAAAAAAAAAGGGACGTGCCGACGGAAATTCAGGCGGTTTGCCCATGAATCTTTTTTATGATTACGACCGCAACGAAATTTTTGACGACGGCATTTTAAAATATCGTGCCGCCCGCAAAAAAATTTTTTCCTTCGAGAGCGACGAACAAAGAATCAATCGTGTGCTTGCTTCCGTCTTCAAACTTCTGACCGAACGCTCGCCCTTCGACGCGCCAAAAGAATTTTTTAACGGCAAGCTTGAAACTTTTTTGACGTGCAGAGCCGTGGCGGAAAAGTTCGGAATAAAAATCGGCGACCGTTCGGCAGAAGAAATTGCGCTTGTTTGGATTTATGCGACGCTGATCAAAGCCGACTCTTTAACACGTGCGGAAGTTCAAATGTTTTTGAAAGCTTTGCCGGAAATTTTGGCGCGGCCGTTTCCAATTTGTCGTGAACTTAAAGAGCTGGCTCAAAACAAAATCCTTCCCGGTTTTTGTGAAATATTAAAAAACGGAAACGTCCTCAAGGGTATAGATTCTTGGAAATTGCGTTCCGATATGCTTTACCTCCAAAATCTTTTGAGTTCGATAAATTTATGAACGGAGATGATACGATGATTGACAAGAAAAATGTTTTGCACAACTCGCAGAACATCTACTACCGCTCGACGGTCGGTGCGGCGGAGGCCGGCTCAAGTGTGCGGCTCGGCATCACGATTAAAACCGACGCCGTGATTAAGCAAGTGCTCCTTCACACGTGGGAAGAAGGCGCGGGCGAAAAGTGGTCGAATCTTTCCACGCGCGACGACGAAAAGTCCGAAGAAAAATTTTATTCGCTCGTCACCAAAATGCCCGACAAAGGCGGCCTGCTCTGGTACTACTTTATAATCGTAACGGGCGGAAAAACTTACTACTACGGAAACAACCCCGAACTGCTCGGCGGCGTCGGCGAACTCTACGACCACCTGCCGCCCGCCTTCCAAATCACCGTTTATCAAAAGGGCGCGAAGACACCCGATTGGTTTAAGCACGCCGTCATGTATCAAATTTTCCCCGACAGATTTTATCGCGACGGAAACGAAATCATCGAGAAGGAAGGCGCGGTCTATCACGCGAGCTGGAAAGACGACCCCATTTACTTCAAAGACGCCGACCGCAACGAAATTGCCGCTTACGATTTTTTCGGCGGAAATTTGCGCGGCATTGAAAAGAAACTCGACTACCTTAAAGACTTGGGAATCACTGCGATTTATTTTAATCCCGTCTTCGAGTCGGAAAGCAATCACCACTACGACACGGGCGACTATCACAAGATTGACCCGATACTCGGCACGAACGAAGACTTCAAACATTTAATCGACGTTGCCAAGTCCAAAGGAATCAGAATCATAATCGACGGCGTGTTCAGCCACACGGGCAGCAACAGCATTTACTTTAACCGCAACGGCAAATATAATTCCGTCGGCGCGTTTCAGTCGAAGGATTCGCCCTACTACGAGTGGTACGACTTCAGAAATTATCCGACTGACTACGACAGCTGGTGGAATTTTCCGACGCTGCCCAACGTCCGCGAGACGACTCCGAGCTACATGGATTTTATCATTCGCGACAAAGACAGCGTTTTAAAGCATTGGATGCGCGAAGGCATAAGCGGCTGGCGGCTTGACGTTATCGACGAACTGCCCGCCGAGTTCAGCAGATTATTTTTCGCCGAGCTGAAAAAAATTAATCCCGAAGCCGTGATGATTGGCGAAGTTTGGGAGGACGCCTCGAATAAAATTGCTTACGGCGTCCAGCGACAATATCTTTGCGGCTACGAAATGGATTCGGCGATGAACTATCCTTTGCGCGCGCACATTTTCGATTTTATCTTGGGACAGATTGACGGCGAACTTTGTATGCGGCGCATGGAAAGTTTGCGCGAAAATTATCCGAAAGAAAATTTCTACGCGATGATGAATTTAATCGCCAGCCATGATATCATGCGCCCCGTCACGATTTTTGGCGAGGCTCCTTACTACGACCAAATGCCCTATTACGAGCAATCGCGCTTCAAACTCGACGAGGCGGCAGAAAAACTCGGCAAGGCGCGTTTGAAGATGGCGGCTCTTTGGCAGATGACTTATCCCGGCGTGCCGTGCATTTACTACGGCGACGAAATCGGTATGCAAGGCTTCAAAGACCCGACGAACCGCAGACCGTATCCGTGGGGCGGCGGCGACCAAGAACTTTTGGCGACGTACAAAAAATTTATCGCCATGAGAAATAAAAATCTCGTCTTCCAGACGGGCGAACTTCTTCCGCTGCCGAGCAAGGGCGATATCGTTGCTTATGCTCGCGTTATTCGCAACAACCGCGACGTTTTCGGCCACGAGGCTCCCAACGATGTTTATCTTGTCGCGTTCAATCGTTCAAAGACGCGCAGCAAAGAAGTTTCCTTCGACGTGAGCGACATTGCCAACGGTGCGTTCGTCGACGCCTTCGACGCGGACAACCCCAAGAAAAAATTTCCCGTCACGCGCGGCCGTGTCATCTTCACGATTGCGCCGCTTGAAGGAATTTTATTGCACCACGTCCCGCAACAGCAAAACTACGACCGACGCGCGGGAATCATCCTTCACCCGACGAGCCTGCCGAGCAAATACGGTATCGGCGACATGGGCAAAGAGGCGTTCGAGTTTATCGACTACCTCAAGGCCGCGGGGCAATCCATTTGGCAAATCCTTCCGCTTAATCCCGTCGGCTACGGTTATTCGCCGTATCAATCGCCGTCGGCGTTCGCGGGCAACCCGATGATAATTTCAATCGACGCGCTGATTGCGGACGGCCTGCTCAACGAGGGCGATGTAAAAGTTCCGCAGAGACTGGCAAAGACAAAATTCGTTGACTTCGAGGCCGTCGACAAGCTCAAGACGAACGCGCTAAAGAAAGCCTTCGTGAACTTCAAAAAGAAAATCAAGAAGGACGACGCGCTCAAGAAAAACTTTGAAACTTTCTGCGCGGCGCAAAAATATTGGCTGGAAGATTACGCATTGTTCGCGGCGATTAAACATAAGCACGGCGGCGCGTATTGGATTGAGTGGGATTCAAAAATCAAACAGCGCGACAAAAAAACTTTGGCGGCGTTGAGAAAAGAATTGTCCGACGAAATTTTGTTCACGGAGTTTGAACAATTCATCTTCGCGGAGCAGTGGCAAAAAGTTCACGCCTACGCCCTTGAGCGCGGGATTCAGATTATGGGCGACATGCCGATTTTCGTTTCGGCGGACAGCGCGGACGCCTGGGCTAATCAGCAAGAGTTCAAACTCGACAAAGAAGGACGTCCCGAAAAAGTCGCGGGGGTTCCGCCCGATTATTTCAGCGCGACGGGTCAGCTTTGGGGCAATCCGCAATACGATTGGGACGAGATGAAGGCGACGAAATATAAATGGTGGAAGTTGCGCTTCAAGCGGATTTATGAGCTCGTCGACATCGTGCGCGTCGACCACTTCCGCGCGTTCGAATCTTATTGGTCGATACCCGGCGACGCGAAGAACGCCATTAACGGCGAGTGGCTCAAAGGTCCCGGCTTGAACTTCTTTAAAGAGATTCGCAAAGAAATCGGCGACGCGCAAATTGTTGCAGAGGACTTGGGAATCATCACCGACGCCGTGGACAACTTGCGCGAAGACTGCGGCTTCCCCGGCATGAAGGTTTTGCATTTTGAGTTGCACTTCAACGAGTACGGGCGCATAGGTTTTGTTCCGCCCGAAAATTCCATAACCTACACGGGCACCCACGACAACAACACGACCGTCGGCTGGTTCACGGAGGACGTGGACAACGACACCAAGACGACGATTGCCGCGCTTATCGGAGCAGACGTGCGCCGCCCCGATGACGTTTGCAAGAAGCTGATTGATTTTGCTTACGCGTCGAATTCGCGCTTCGCGATTGTTCCCATGCAAGATATTTTGAAACTCGACAGCCGCAACCGAATGAACACGCCCGGCACCGTCGGCACGAACTGGGGCTGGCGGCTCAAGCCCGATTATCTTTCCGAGGCGGAGGCGGACAACCTCAAAGCCCTGTGCAATAAATATTTGCGTTAAGATAATTAGGAATGCGAAATGCGCAATGCGTAATGTTGACGATTTTAATTGCGCATTTCGCATTACGAATTTCGCATTGATTTAAGGAGATGTCATGGCAGTAGAAAAAACTTTTATCGTCGAGAAGACTTGCCCCGTTTGCGAAAAAGAATTTCGAGTCGTCAAAACTCGTTCGCGGCTCGTGGTCTTGAAGCGCGACGACGATGCTTGCGTTCACTACGAAAATTTTAATCCGTACTATTACACCGTCTGGGTCTGCGAACACTGCGGCTTTGCGGCGGACGAAACGACTTTCACAACCAAAATTCCCGACCGCCACTTAACGATTTTGCGCGCCGTCCTCCTCACTAAAAATATCAAAGTTCCGTTCGTCGAGGAGCGCACACTCGGAGACGCGACGACGGCTTTTCGGCTGGCGTTGAAGTTTCAAGAATTGATTCACGGCAAAGCGTCGAAGCGCGCGAAGTATGCTCATCAGTTGGCGTGGATTTTTCGCGAGGCGGGCGACCAAACTCAAGAGAACGAATTCCTTGCAAAGGCCGCAAAATTTTACGAGGAAGCTTTGATGCGCGAAAGTTTTCCAATCGGAGAACTGACCGACAACGCGGTTGTCTATCTCGTGGCGGCGATTTATAATCGGCTGGGCAACAGAAAAAAAGCTACGTCGTATTTGTCGAAGCTGATAAGCGACCAGGGCGTCCGCGAACGCGAGCCGAGAATTTACGACAAGGCGCGCGACCTGTGGGGCGACATGCGAGCCGCACGGAAAAGATAGTGATTGGTGGTTAGTGGTTAGTGATTAGAAAAAAATTTTGGAATGCCGTTTGCATTTTGTTGAGCCTGATGATTTTTTTCACGGGCTCAACGGCTTGCGCGGCGAAGAAAAAAGTTGTTCAAGAAAAAATTTTGTACATACCGCACGACAGCCGCCCGATTGTCAACAAGCAGACGATTGAAATTTTGGAGAAGGCAGGCGTCCAAGTCATTGCGCCGCCCGTGGAACTTTTGGGCGACAGAGAAAATTTGGGCGACCCCGATTTGTTGTGGGATTGGCTGAACAAAAACGCAAAGAAAGATTTAACGGCGGCAGTCATCTCGTCGGACGCACTGCTTTACGGAAGTTTGGTCGGCTCACGCAAGCACGAGTACGACGGCGACACGATTTTGGCGCGGGCAGATTTGTTCAAAGAATTTCGCAGGAAGCACAAAAAATTGCCGCTGTACGTCTTCGGCTCGATAATGCGCACGCCGCGCACGGGTTTGGCGTCGGGCTACGAGGAGCCGGATTATTATCGCTACTACGGCACGAACATTTTCCGCTTGACCGAATTAATGGACAAGCAGGAGCTGGAAGGTTTGACGCCGCGCGAGATTAAAGAGTTCAATTTTTTGCAGCGACTGATTCCGACGAAGGCGATTGAAGATTGGATGGGGCGACGCGAAAAAAATTTCGACGCGAACAAAAAATTAATCGACTACGCGCGCGACAAAACTTTTGATTATCTTTTGCTCGGCCGCGACGACAACGCGCCCTTTTCTCAGACGCACAACGAAGGCCGCAAACTTTTGGAATACGGGCGCGGGCTTAACGACTACTTGACGACGGCGGGCATCGACGAAATCGGACTTGTTCTTTTGGCGCGGGCGGTTAATGTTCGTGCAAACGCTTCGCCGAAAATTTTCGTCAAATACAACTGGGGGCGCGGCGCGCAAACAGTTCCCGCTTACTCCGACGAACCGATTGACGAATCGATTAGGGCGGCGATTAAAACGGCGGGCGCAACTTTGACCGACGACGAGAGCCGCGCGGATTTTATCTTGGCGGTGAACACCAACCCTGCCGGCGAAACTTACGAGGCCAACGACGACATTAACAACGGCGAGATTCGTTACGGCACGGAATTTTTCGTCGACACCGTTCAAGATTACGTGAGCGGCGGGAAAAAAGTTTTGGTTGCCGACATTGCCTTTGCAAACGGCTCGGACAACGCGCTGATGGAACAGTTCAAGCAGCGCGGGCTTTTGTTCAAGATTCAATCTTACGCGGGCTGGAACACGCCGACGAACGCAAGCGGCTTTGCACTCGGCACGGGGATTTTGTCCGCGCGCATGAAGGACGCCGCCGTTGACGAATTGCTTTTGCGCCGCTACCTCGACGACTGGGCTTATCAAGCGAACGTTCGACAAATCGGCGCGGCTCAACTCGATTGGATTGACGGCGACGGCCGCTACGAATTTTTGAACGACAAACGAGACTCGGCCGAAGAAACTTGCGCGTCGTTGCTTCAAAGTTTTGCGCAGAGAAATTTGCCGAAGTTCACGGGCAACGACAATATCCGCGTGCGTTTTCCGTGGAACAGAATGTTCGAGGCGGAAATTTCTTTCGGGGGGCGTAAAAATGCAAGATAAAAATTTTATAACGGTCGCTTTGCCGAAAGGAAAGCTTTTCGGGTTGAGCGCGGAGCTTTTAAAAAAAATTGATTGGACGGCCGAAGGCCTTCACGAAAAATCGCGCAAGCTCATCATCACCAACGAGGCCGCGCGTTTGAAATTTATCATAACGAAAACCGCCGACGTCCCCACTTACGTCGAATACGGCGCGGCGGACATCGGCATTATCGGCAAGGACGTTATCGACGAATCGGGCAAGGACGTTTACGAGCTGTTGGATTTGGGCTTCGGCAAATGTCATTTGATGATGGCCGTGCCCAAAGATAAAAAACGTCCGCGCCTTGAAGATTATGCTCACACGCGCGTTGCCACGAAATTTCCGCACATTGCCGAAAAATTTTTCGCGGCGCAGGGAATGCAAATGGAATACATCAAGCTCAACGGCTCAATCGAACTCGCGCCGATAATCGGAATGTCGGAAAGCATCGTCGACATCGTGGAGACGGGCACGACGTTGCGCGAAAACAATCTTGAAGAAATCGTCACGATTATGAATTCGACGGCGCGGCTCATCGCCAATCGCGTCAGTTACAAGCTCAAGTTCGCGCGAATAAATTCACTCGTCGACGACTTGGCGAAAATTCTTTCTTAAAATCAGCAAGCGTATGTAAAAATAAATTTTCTCGCCGAAGAATTTTTCGGCGCATTTTTTTTGCGAAGAAAAAATCCCTCGGCTTTGTGTCCGAAGGATTTTTGAAAAAATTTTTTGTTGAATTATTTTTTGTCGTCGACGGGCGGCGTCGAAGGTTTTTCAAATTCAATTTCCGCGTGCGATTCGTTTTTGGTGTTCGTGTCGGGAGCCTCCAAAGATTTTTCGAGTTCCGCCTCGCGATACTCCTCAAGCTTCGTATCCTTTTGAAGAACTTCGTCTCCCGCGGTCTTGGGCTTTTCAATCGGGAACGTGATGACCTTCAACGCTTGAATCGTCTTCCATGCGCCGGCCTCCAAAAGTGTGGCGTCGCGTTTCTCGCTCTCGTTAGCGCACTTGTGCCACTTGCCCTCGGCGTCGCGGAAATACATTTCAAATTCAAGTTGGAAATGTTTTTCGTCGGCGTATTTGACGTGAAACTTGCCCGCGCTGTATTCAAGGCCGCGCGCCTCGTATTTTTTAATCGCTTCATCCAGGCGCGGCGATACAACTTCGGAAATTTTTTCGAGCGTCATGTCGGGGCGGAACAAGTCGATAAAAAAATTTTTGGCGGCCTCGACCAAATCGGCGACCATCTCAATTTTATTTTCCAATGCCATTTAAATTCACCTCGCTCAAACGCTAAGCTCAAGTTCTTTTTCGTAGCGGTCGGTAACGTCTTTCTCTTTTGAGCTCAAGCCTTCTTTAGCCCACGCGGGCACTTCGGATTCGTCAATTTCGCGGACGGTGGTCTTTTCGACCCACTTGCCGTTTTCTTTGTAATAGAGGCGGTGAACGAGACGCATGACGCTGCCTTCGACGCTGGAGAAAAGTTTCGCCGCGTAGTCGACAATGCCGGTCTCTTTGAGCGCGGTTTGAAGTTTCGGCAGAAAATCTTTAAGCCAGCCTTCAATCTCTTGCCAATTCGTCACGACCAGATAGCCGCCGACGATTGCTCCCAATCCAATCAAAACCGGAATCATTTTATCAACCTCCCAATTTAAAACTGTGCGCCTATTCTAAACGAAAAAATTTTTTCAAGCAAGTTTTATTGCGCGAGCGGGTCTTCGCCGAATCTGTTCCGACCGACGGTGCCCGGCGCGAGCCAAAGATAAATCAGGAAAATTATATCGACAATCGGAATCAGCACGAGGAGCAACATCAAGCCGCTCTTGTCCAAGTCGTGCAGGCGACGAATGCTGAGCATGACGCCGCCAACGCACGCAACCAACGACCAAATGCCCGCAGGTACCGTGAGCAAAAAGGTGTTCGCGTTGCTCGCCAAAAATCCGACGAGCGCAGAAATCAACGCCAAAGTTACTTGATACTTCAGATAAGCAAAACGATTGAGCCGACCTTGTGTCGTAAAAATTTCGTTCAACAGTTCCATAAAAAATTTCCTCCCAACTTTTTATTGCGCAAGCGGATCTTCGCCGAATCTGTTTCGGCCGACTTGCCCCTCCGCGAAGAAAAGATAAACCAAAAAAATTAATCCGACAACGGGAATGAAGCTGACCAGGAAGAGCGCGCCGTTTTTGTCCAGGTCGTGCAGGCGGCGCACCATGAGCATGCACGCGCCCGCCGTCGCCAAGACCGCCCAAAGCACAGTTATCATCGTGACCAAAGTGCCGTTCGGGTCGCCCGTGAAAAGCGTCGCCATGCACGAAGTCACGAAGGTTGCCGTCGCTCCCATCAACGTGATGAGGAGATAGTACTTGAAAAATTTTCCGCGATTGAGTCTTCCCTCCGTCGTAAAAATTTCTTGGAAGATGTTCATGAAAAATTTCCTCCCGTTCAATCAAAGCGTTTTGGATTTTTCCGTCGCCGCCAAGACTGCCTCAATCAACGCGCTCCTGAATCCGCCACGCTCCAAAATTCTGATGCCTTCAATCGTCGTGCCGGCCGGGCTCGTAACTTTGTCGCGCAAAACGTCGGGGTGTTCGCCCGATTGCAAAACCATTTTCGCCGCGCCGAGAAGAGTTTGTGCCGCAAGTTCAATCGCCTGCGCCCGCGAAAGTCCCGCAGCAACTCCGCCGTCCGACAGCGCGTCAATCATCAGGAAAGCGTAGGCCGGCCCCGAACCGCTCAAGCCCGTGACCGCGTCCATCAATTTTTCTTCGACCTCGACCGCGCGACCGAGTGTCGACCAAAAATTTTTTATCGTCTCGCCGTCGTGAAGCGCGTTTCTGTTCAGCGTGTAAGCCGTCATGCTTTCTCCGACGGACACCGCGACGTTCGGCATGATTCGCGCGATTTTATTTTGCGGGAAAAATTTTTCAACGGCAGAAAGTTTCAAGCCCGCGACCGTGTAAGTTAAAATCGTTGACGCGGGAATTTTATTTTGCAAAGCGGCAAAAGTTTTTTCGGCGTCCTTGGGTTTGACGGCGACAATCAGCAAGTCGACCGCGTTAAGAAAATTTTTTTCCGTCGAAGCGTTCACTCTGTAGCGTTCGACAAGTTCCGCGCAACGACTCTGACGAATCTCCGAGACAAAAATTTTTTCAGGCGCGAAAATTTTTCCGCAGATGCCGCGAATGATTGATTCGGCAAGCGCGCCGCCGCCGATGAATCCGACCGTGTTCATTTTTTTACCTCCACATCAACGAATTCTATTCTTTCAAGCAGGCTCGTTACTTGCCCGCGAATCGCCGCCAAATAAATTTTGTAAAGTTCTTTTTGTTCGGCCAGCTCCTCTTCCGTCAAGCCGACCGTGCGTTTCTTGCGTGCCAGCTCGTTTATCCGCGCCAAAAGTTCGGGCGTTATCAATTCAATCGCTCCCTTCAAGCAAACTGCTCATCAACAAAAAAATTTCGTCGTCTTTGACGACAGAAAAAGTTTGCCGCTTAAATTCTTTTGAGTGGTCAAAGCGCGTCGTGAACCAGCCGGCCGTGTCGATAAAATTTTTTTCACCGGTGAAACCTTTCAACGCCACGGCAAAAATTATCAGCTCGAAAAGTTTGTACTCGGCGACGAACGCCGAAAAATTTTGCGCAATGCTCCCTTCAAACTTCCACGGGAAGACGCTCAAAAATAATTCATTGACCAAAAAATTTTCAAAGAAACTCGCGTGTTCGGCGACGAAAAATTTTTTCTCGGACACGCGCGGGAAAGCGTCTTTGATTGTCTGCAAAAGTTTTTCGTTGTTGATGAGTTTGTCGTTAAAAATTTTTTCCAAAAGATTTTGCATTAGCCCGACAAATTTTTTCTCGTCGAAGGAAACGCTCTTGAGCATGAGCGGCACTTGCTCCGCCAAAAATTTTTTCGACTCGTAAGCCGCGATTAATTTTGTCAGCGCGTCCTCGTCGAAGGGCGAAAAAATTTCCGCGAGCCTGTCGACGAAAAATCCCAAGACGATTAATCTTTGGTCGATTGAAAGCGTTCGCTCCTGCAAAATTGAAATCATCGCCGCTTGAATTTCTATCACGTGCGCTTTGAGCTTGTCCGTCGCCTCAATCACTTGCAGAAAAAATTTTCCGTCGAGCGAATGAATTTTTTCCGGCACTTCGACGAATTCAAATTGCATCGGCTCCCGCTCAAGCAAAATCATTTCCGCCGCCACTGGGCAACTTAAAATCAACGAACGCTCCAAAAAATATCCGAAATGATTTGTGATTCGCGGATAAGTTGCGCACGTCTTCGACAAAAATTTTTCGCCGCGCGCCAGCTGAAGACTGCACAATTTTTTTTCGTTGAGGAACGGACAATATTTTTTGTCGCCGAAGTCGATAAAGTATTCGCCCTTGTCGGAATGAAATTTCAAGTGCGGAAGAATTTTTTGCGGGTCGAGCCGCGCGTATTGCTCGTAAGTTTCTTCGTCGATAAAAATATTCCAGCACTCTTGGCAACAGTGCGCGTCACATTTGGAGCCGTCGCATTTAAATTTGCTCACGTACTGCGGCTGAAAATAAAAATATTTTTTTTCCATAAGCCCTCCGAAAAATTTTCATTGCGGCGAAGTATATCACGCGGAAAATTTTTTGTCACTTAAGCGCGAAAAATTTGCACGAGAAAATTTTTGTGGTATTATACGGCGCGGGAGGGGCAGTCGTGGAAAAATATTTTATGGCGGCCATGGGCGGCGCGGACGGTTTCGGCAACAAGAGCATCGAAAAGCTCGTGAATTTTTGCGGCAGCGCGAAGGCCGCGTGGTCGGCCGACATCGATGATTTGATTCATGCGGGCGTCCTGCCCAAGCCGCTCGAAGCGTTCGTCTCCTTCCGCGGCAAACACCCCAACGCGCCCGAAAATCTTTTTAAATATTGCGAGCGGCACGAATTTAATTTATGTTCAATCAACGACGAAGATTACCCGACGATTTTAAAAGAGATTGACGCGGCTCCGATGTTTTTTTATTATCGCGGAAAACTTCAGCCGCACGCAAAGAGGATTGGTATCGTCGGCTCAAGACACAACACGCCCTACGGTCAAAGCGTCGCGCTCGAACTTGGCGAAGAACTTGCGGCGGCGGGTTTGACGGTCGTCAGCGGCGCGGCTCGCGGAATCGACACGTTTGCTCATCGCGGCGCACTAAAGACGGGGCGAACGATTGCCGTGCTCGGTTGCGGAATAGACATTGCCTTTCGCAGCGGCAAGAAAAAATTTTTTGAAGAGATTATCGAAAGCGGCGTCGTCCTAAGCGAATTTCCTCCGCAGCTTCCGCCCAGTCAGATAACTTTTCCGCCGCGCAACAGAATCATCGCGGGACTTTGCAAAGGCGTTGTCATCGTGGAGGCCGGCAAGAAGAGCGGCGCGCTCATCACGACCAAATACGCGCTTGAATATAATCGCGACGTTTTTGCGATACCGGGACAAATTTACGCGGAAATGAGCGAAGGTTGCCACGAGTTAATTCGCGAAGGCGCGATACTGATTAAAGGCGCGCAGGACGTTTTGGACGAATACGACATCAAGCCGACGAAAAATCTTGAGCCCGAAATTATTTTGGAAGACATGACGAAAAAAATTTTGGAAGTCATTCCGTCCGATAAATTTATCACGGCGGACGAAATTTTGGATTTGGTCGAAGAAATTTCTCCGAGCGACTTGCAAGAAATTATTCTTCAGCTCGACATGAAAAATTTAATTGAGGAAGACGCGGGACGCTACAAACGCAAAGTAAAAATTTTTTCGCCGCCCAAACCGAAAATTATTTTGGAGGGCGCGGCGCAAAAAGTTTTTGAAGTTATCCCGTCCGACAAATTCATCACGGCGGACGAAATTTTGGATTTGGTCGAAGGAATTTCTCCGAGCGACTTGTATGAAATTATTGTCAAACTTGAAATGAAAAACTGCGTCACGGAAGACGCGGGACGATATAAACGCAAGATTGGAGGTTAAACTTTTGGCAGAAAAAGTTTTAAAGTCGTTGATACTCGTCGAGAGCACGGCCAAGGCGCGGACGCTGAAAAAATTTGTCGGGCGAAATTATTCCGTGTCGTCGACGGACGGTTTCTTGAAAGATTTGCCCAAGAGCCGAATCGGCGTCGACGAAAATTTTCAACCCGACTACATCACGGTGCGTGGCAAAGGAAAATTGCTTGCCGAATTGAGGCGCGAAACTTTGAACGCGCGAAGAATTTTTTTGGCGACGAACCCCGACGCGCAAGGAGAGTTTTTGGCGCGGCAGCTTTGCGAAATTTTCGGCGTCAATCCTCTGTCGCGTTGCCGAATCGTTTTGAACGAGTTGACCAAAGAAACTTTCAAGGCGGCTTTGGCGGCGGCGCGACCGATTGATGAAAATTTAGCGGACGCCTTCCAGGCCAAACAGATTATCGACAAATACGTCAGCCACAAAGTCGGCGAATATCTCGAAAGAAAAATTTGGCGCGGCGTGAAAGTCGGCAGGTTCCGCGGCTTACTTTTAAAATTAATTGCCGCACCGCCCGATAAAAAAATTTTAACCGTCGACAAAATTTTGACGCCCGCAACGCTTCAGGAACTCGCTTTCAAAGAATTAAATCTTTCGGCGGGACGAACGCGCTTTATCGCCGAGCAACTTTACGAGGGATTTAATTTCGGGAAGGACGGCTGCGCGGGGCTGATAACTTATCCTCACGGTGAAGAAATTTTTTTGACGAGCGAACAACGCGAACCCGCCGCCGTCAAAGAATTTTTGAGCGATTACCAATTCAAACTTTACGATTTGATTTACTCGCGGAAAAAAACTTCGGCGCGTATGAAACTCGACGGCAAGATGAACGACGCGGCTTTGATGGCGGCCTTCGACGCGCTCAAAGTCGATTGGGCGGATTTTTTTTCAATCGGCGTCGCCAGCCTCATCAAGCGCAAATACATCACGGCGGAAGATTCTGTTTACAAAGTCACGGCCTTGGGCGAACGCGTCCTGCAAGCCGTCGACGAATTTTTTGCTGAAGTTTTCGGCGCGGCCGCTTACAACGAAGTCAACGCGCAAGTTGCAGAGGTTGCGGCGGGCAGGCTGAAAAAAATTTCCGTCATTGAAAATTATTGCGCGAAGTTCAACGAAAAATTTAACGAGGCGATGACTTCTCTCGGCGAAGACGCTCAACCGCAAGACGAACCCGTTGTCGAGTCGGATGAAGTTTGCGAAAAATGCGGACGCAAAATGTTGATTCGCCACGGCCGCTACGGAAATTTTCTGGCGTGTTCGGGCTACCCCGAATGCAAAAACACGCGGCCTTTCCTTGAGCTGACCGATAAAGTTTGTCCGAAGTGCGGCAAGCGTTTGGGCAAGCGGTCGACGTCTCTAAACAGAAATTTTTATTGCTGCGAGGCCTGCGACTTCATGACGTGGGACAGGCCGCAAGAAATTACTTGCAAGACGTGCGGCGCGACGATGTTTGCTCACAAGTTCAAGGGCGGAAGGTCGATGCTCTATTGCGGCAACGAAAATTGTCCGACGCGCGCGAATCATCCCGTGAATAAAATTTTGGCGGAAACAAAACGACGCGCCGACGTTCGCAGAAAAAAATTGGCGGCAAGAAAGTCGGGGGCGAAGTCTTGAAAGTTCACGTTATCGGCGCGGGCTTGGCGGGCGCGGAGGCTGCTTGGCAAGTCGCCAAACGCGGCGTCGAAGTCGTCTTGCACGAAATGCGCCCGACAAAAAAAACTCCCG
>CAMJQS010000030.1 GCA_946408105.1 uncultured Selenomonadales bacterium
ATCGACTTCGCCTTCAACCACGACGATTAAATCAGCGTTGAGAGCATCGGGGTCGGCGAAAAGTTCCATAGTGCCTGCGTGTTGTTTCCAAAAATCCTTGTTCATTTTCAGTCGCGCAGAAGAAGTGGCAACGGCATTGAAATGTTGCATTGAGGGCGTCGGGATAATAATGCGCTCGGAAGGCGGCGGCAACTGTTTAGGCTCGCTGGTGAGTTCTTTGACGTAAAGCCCGCAAGTGTGTTCCGCGCGAGATTTTGTCAGAATCCAATTCTGCAAATACCCGCAACCGAAATGGCGCAACGTCTTCAAAGTCAGGCCGCGTCGGTCGCGTTCTGGCAAATCGTCAAGATTCTCTTGAGCCTGTGCAATGTCGAGTTTGATGAGGCGCAAATATTCCGCGTCGAAATTTTCTTTCGATAGTTGAGCAAAGCTTTTGAGAGAATCTTGCGTGTCAAAATCTTTCATGATAAAATCTCCTCGATAAAAGACGTTAATTGTTCGCCGTGCAGTCTATGACGGCATTATTTTTTTTGTCGGTTTATTATTTTATAAAGCTCTCGCCTCCTTTATCTAATAACGAAAAGACGACACTCACGAAAGTGAATGCCGTCTTGAAAAATCAAACCGTAAAAAGTCCTTGCAGAAAATATCGCTATGGGATAAAATGACTGAGATTTTTCTTATAGAAATTTCGTAGTACAAAAACTCAAAATGAGTAGCGATAGAGTCCATGGGACTTTCTGGCGGATGAGACGACATTCACCAGATGAAGCTCTGCAGTGTTGGAAGCACGGCAGGGCTTTCGCGTTTATATTGGTCGATCTATAACTTTTCCTCCGTTGATGGATATTTTTTGTTTTTTTCGACAAGAGGCAGTCAAATCCTGTTGAGCGAAAAAATTTAAGCAAAACTTTACAATACATCCTCATTTCGTCTAAAATACTATCAAAGTTAGAAGTATCTGTCGTTTTGTAAGGAAATTATGAGAGGAAATTTGAATGTGGCACGAGCAAAGAAGGAAGATTTTATTTCACTTGAAAGTGTTTTGTGGAATTGTCGAGTTGCGCTTCGTGGAGTTGGCAGCATAGAAAAAAATCGCGACGCTGTCATCAGTTTGGTATTTCTAAAATTTGCCGGCGATAAATTTGAAACTCGTCGAGCAGAAATTATCGCTGAACACGGCAACATTCCTCATTTCCTCGATAAAGTCTCGTTCTATGTCGCAAAGAATGTTTTTTATCTCAAGGAAACGGCGCGTTGGTCTTACATCGTCAGGAATGCCGCCGCGAATGATATTGCCACGATAATCGACAAGGCGATGGCCGACATTGAAAAGGACAACGAAGCCTTGCGAGGTGCTCTGCCGTTGAATCTTTTTGCCACGCTCGGCGCGGAGAAGTCCCGAATCAAAAATCTCGTCGACAACGTAAATAAGCTCGACGAAAAATTTTTTCATGAAGAAGACCTTATCGGACGAGTCTACGAATATTTTTTGCAAGCTTATGCGGCTTCGGGAACGAAAGAGGACGGCGAATTTTACACGCCTGCTTGTATTGTTAAACTCATTGCCGAATTGATTGAGCCGTATAAAGGCGTCGTCTATGACCCGTGTTGCGGTAGCGGCGGAATGTTCGTGCAGTCTTTAAAATTCGTCGACAGTCACAAAGGCAATCGCTTAAACATTTCAATCGTCGGGCAAGAAAGCAAGCCGGACACTTGGCGACTTTGCAAAATGAATTTGGCGATTCGCGGCATTGCTCACAACCTCGGAAACACTGCCGCTTCGACTTTCACGAACGATTTGCACAAAGACAGAAAAGTCGATTACGTCATGGCAAATCCTCCGTTTAATCTCAAAGATTGGCGCGGTACTGATGAATTAACTGACGACCCGCGATTTATTCGAGCAGGATTTTCAGTCATGCCACCCGTCGCCAATGCAAATTACGCTTGGATTCTTCACATACTTTCAAAGCTGGACAGGAGCCACGGTGTCGCTGGTTTTCTTTTGGCGAACGGCGCACTTAATGCCGACGATGTCGAGTATACTCTCCGCAAAGAAATTTTAGCGCGTGATGTCGTTGAGGCAATTATAGTCTTGCCGCGCGACATGTTTTACACGACCGATATTTCCGTCACGCTTTGGCTGTTGAACATGAACAAAAAATTCGGCGTCGTCAACGGCAGAAAACTGCGCGACCGCTCCAGCGAAATTTTATTCATGGACTTGCGTCGTTGGGACAGTAACATCGAAGAAATTGTTATCGACAAGGGCAAGAAGAAAAAGAAAACTGTCCTCGTCGACGAACAGATTGTTCGCGTAAAAAAAATTTTCAACGCCTGGCAGAGCGGCAACGATTATTCCGACGTGCCCGAACTTTGCAAGGCGGCGACGCTTGATGAGATTCGCGAAAAAGATTTTTCACTCGCGCCGAGCAAATACATTGAGTTCGTCGACCACGATTTGGAAATTGATTATCCCGAAGAGATGAAACGAATTCAAAACGAAATGCGCGAACTTTTGACGCTCGAAAAAAATTCGCAAGTCATGTTCACCAACGCTTTCAGAGGTATCGACTATGACATCAATTAAACTCAAATTGCCTGATTTAGATGGTAAGCCGACTTCTGTGGAAGGAAAAACTTCGGTTGTCTTGATAGGAGCAAACGGTTCCGGCAAAACTCGCATGAGTGTTTGGATTGAATTTAACAACACAAAAAATTGTCCTGTTCATAGGATAAGTGCACAAAAGTCTCTTAATATGCCATTGAAAACGAAGACCTCCGACATACAGTCCAGTCAGGATAATTTTCTATATGGAACGGAAAGTCATAGCGGAGAAGAAAATTGGCGTAAAATGAATTTTCGTTATAATAACCATCCTTCTGTTCACTTATTAGATGATTTTTCTAAGCTTATGGCTGTTCTTTTTACCGATGCTTTTCAACAAACATGGGAAGAACATGAAGAGAACCGTAAAAGCACCATAAAAATTATTAAAACAATTAAGTTAGATAAAATTAAAACTGTTTGGGAAAATGTAATAACGAATAAAATTTTAAACATCAAGGCTGGAAAAATTGAGGCGTCAAATAAGAAGTCTATCAATGAAATATTTAACGGAGCCGAAATGAGCGATGGAGAACGAGCAATTTTTTATTTCATTGGAGTGACTCTCTGTGTACCAGAAAACAGCGTGATAATTATCGATGAGCCAGAAAATCACCTTCACAAAGCAATTTTGATACGGCTCTGGAACGCGATTGAAGCGGCTCGATCAGATTGCATGTTTGTTTACATAACGCATGATTTGGATTTTGCGGTATCCAGAAATAATTCGCAGATAGTTTGGGTTAAAGATATGCCTCATCAAAATGTTTGGGATTATGAACTGTTATCGTCAGATTCTTTTCCTATAGACGAACTCAGTCTTGAAATACGCGGCAGTCGTCAAGATGTTTTATTGGTAGAAGGCAAAAAGAAAAGCATTGATAAACGTCTCTATCCTTTGGTGTTTACAAATTACAATGTCATTCCTGTCGAGGGTTGTGACCGTGTCATCAGCTTTACAAAGGCTTTCAATCAACTCAACGAAATGCATTATTGCAAAGTCAGAGGCATTGTTGACAGAGACCGTCGCTCAGATGAAGAGATTGGCAAATTGAATCAGTGTGGCGTTTTTTGTCCCGAAGTGGCGGAGGTTGAAAGTTTGTTTCTTCTGCCTGCAGTCATCAGGATGGTTGCCGAAAGTCTCCAACGCAATCCTCAAGAGATTGAAAAAATTTTAAATAGTGTCAAACAAAAGACGTTTGATTTTCTCGCAAAAAACATTGATGAGCAAGTAATTAAATTCGTTCAGAACAAATTTCAGAACAAAATCAACGAAGCGCTAAATAAAAATTTTTCCACTATTGACGATTACAAAGCTACGGTCGGTTCCATTCCTAAAATGGTCGACGTGGGGTTGATTTACGAGCAAACAAGAGCGACATTGCAAAAAATTATTGACGATAAAAATTATCTTGAAGCATTGAAATTTATCAACAACAAAGGTCTTTTAAACGTTACGGGTTTACCGGCGGCTTTCGGCTGGAGACAAGACGACTACATTGCTCATGTTATACGGTTGCTCACAGTCGATGGTGTTTCCGAAGAATTAGTTGCTGTCTTCAAGCAATACATAAAGATTGATTGATTGGCAAAATATCGGCTATGACATTGAATGAATTTGGAAGGAGAGATATATTTGATTAGCTACGAATTAAAGCCGACTTTTGATAATTTGAAAAATTCCCTTTTGGAAGATTCAGTTGGACGCAATAAGAGCATTGCTAATTTTATTGAGCTTTTAGATGAGATTGACGGTAATGTTGCCATTGCGTTAGATGATAGTTGGGGAAATGGTAAGACCTTTTTCGTGAAACAAACTCAAATGGTATTGCAAAGCCTTGATTCATCAGACGAGAATTTAACTGAAATCAGAGAATGCATGAAAAAATGTCTTAAACACGACACGCTTAGAAACTATCTTCCGGTGTATTACGATGCTTGGAGCAATGATAACGATACGGACCCAGTTTTATCCATTATCTTTAAAATGCTCCAAGACATAGATGATTTGGAAGACTATGAAGTTAATGATAAGAGTTGCTGGGATATGGTCACGCACGGATTTGAAGTACTTACAAGGTCATTTGGGGGACCTCCTGTAAAAGCTTTTTTGGATTCAGTTAAGGGAAAAAATCTTTTGGAAGAAATCAAGAAGCATAAAAAAGCCGACCAAGTCTTAAACCATCTGTTTGATACTCTTCTTGAAAAACAACCAGAAGACACTCGTATAATTTTTTTCATTGATGAGTTTGACCGTTGTTGCCCGAATTTTGCCGTTCGCCTACTGGAGCGGATAAAGCATTATTTTTTACATGAGAAGATTATTTTTGTCTTGTCTGTTAATATGTCGGAATTGCAACACACAATTAAACGTCATTATGGCAATGATTTCAACGCTGACAAATATTTGCGCCGATTCTTCGACTTTACAATACCTCTTCCGCCGGCCGATATGAGAAAATACTACGAGACGATAAATTTTGAGGACAATGGAGCAAAATATGTTGTGGCGAAAAGTATGATAGAGAAATACAATTTTAGTTTGCGTGAAATTACGCACTATTTTCAGTATTTAAAGGTGGCTGTTCCTGAAAAATATAACCAATATGAGCCTAGATACGGCTTTTATCACCATGTGCTTATTCCCTTCATTATCGGGCTTAGTGTACACGATCAAAACAAGTACAATGATTTCATTCAAGGAAAGGACTCTAGTAGTTTCGCCGAAGCAATACCTCTGCATCATGCAGATTGGCTCTGCCAGATATTATTGACTCAATCTGACGAAACTTTTTTGCTGGGAATAAACGCTAGCGCGACTGTTGTTGTTTCTTTGGCAGAGAAATTTCAACCCGTATATGAGTGTATATTCGGCAACTCAACACAACCGGCAAGAGTTCATAGAGATACTATTGAGCCTTACGATAAAAACCTGATTATCGATGTTCTCAGTTTCATGAGGGCGGGGCAAAACAATGGCACTAAGTAAATACAAACTCGGCGAGCTGATTGAACTTGTAGACGAGAGAAACTCCGATAATCTGTTCGGCGCGGATTCAGTCGTCGGCTTGGGAACGCAGAAGAAAATTATTCCGACCAAAGCGGATTTGGACGGCGTGAGCTTAAATTCGTACAAATTTTTTCCGCCGAAAAGTTTTGCTTACGTTCCCGACACGTCACGGCGCGGCGATAAAATTTCCCTCGCTCATAACACAGATGAAAAAATTTTTTTGGTCTCGTCTATATCGATTGTCTTCAAGGTGCGGCGTGAAGATGTCTTGTCAGCAGATTATCTGTTCATGTACTTTAATCGTCCGGAGTTTGACCGCTACGCTCGGTTTCATTCGTGGGGCTCGGCTCGTGAAAGTTTTTCGTGGGCGGAGATGTGCGACATTGAAATCAATCTGCCGCCGCTGTCCGTGCAAAAAAAATTTGTCGCGGTCTACAATGCTCTGCTCGAAAACAAAAAAGTCTACGAGCGCGGACTTGACGACTTAAAACTTGTTTGCGACGGTTATATCGAAAACCTTCGCCGCAACATGCCCGCCCAAAAGCTCGGCAACTATATTGAGTTGTCGGACGAAAGGAACGCCGATAACTTTTACACAGCGGACGACGTGCGCGGCATATCGACAGACAAAAAATTTATCCCGACCAAAGCAGATATGAAAGGCGTCTCGTTGAAAAATTATTTCTTGGTCAAGCCGGAAGCTTTCGCCTTTGTACCGGTCACTTCACGCAATGGCGGAAAAATTTCAATCGCGCAGAACGATTCGAGAGAAAATTTTATCTGTTCAACTGCTTACGTCGTTTTCAGTACGAACGCAGAAAAACTTTTGCCGCAATACTTGATGTTATTCTTCAATCGTTCGGAGTTCGACCGATACGCTCGGTTTCACTCGTGGGGTTCGGCGCGCGAGGTCTTCACGTGGAAAGATTTGTGCGGAGTTGAAATCCCGATACCCGACATGAAAATTCAACGGTCAATCGCGGCGATTTATGAAGTCTTGCGGACACGGAAAAAAATTTTGGAGCGGCTCAAGACGCAAATAAAAAACATCTGCCCGATATTGATAAAAGGTTCGCTGGACGAGGGGGCGACGACGTGAACGGAATATTTGACGAAGCAGAATTGGAACGAGCAATCATTGAACTTTTCGAGCGCGAAGGCTACGAACATTTGAGCGGCGACGAAATTCATCAAACGACGGACGAAGTTTTATTGCTTGACGACTTGCGCGATTTTATTTCGACGCGCTACGCCAACGAAAATTTGAGCGAGACCGAAATGCAAACGGTTGTAAACAAATTGAGCCTCATCAATTCCGCGCCGCTGTATGCCGGGAACCGTGAGGCTTTTTTTCTTGTCAACGAGGGCTTTGATTTGCTCCGCGACGACACGAGCAAAGTTTCGCTCCACGTCGAGTACATTGACTTTGACGCGCCCGAAAAAAATATTTTCAAGGTCGTTAATCAATTTTCTGTGCAAGGAGACCGATTGCGCCGCCCCGACTTGCTGATTTTTGTAAACGGAATTCCGATTGCGATTTGCGAATTTAAATCGGCAATTCGCGAAGACGCGACGATTCACGACGCTTGGGAGCAAATTTTTTTCCGCTACAGCCGCGACATTCCAAAACTTTTGCGCTACAATTTTCTTGCGGTCATTTCCGACGGCGCAAACACAAAGCTCGGCAGTATCTTCACGCCCTACGAAAATTTTTACTCGTGGAACAAAGTCGACGACGCCGAAAAATTTTCAGACGGGATTGGCTCGTTGTTCACGATGATTAAAGGCGCGTTCGCGAAGGAAAGACTTCTGCAAATTCTTCGCGACTTTATTTTTTATCCCGACGCCGATTCAAAATCAGTGGCGATTGTCTGCCGCTACCCGCAATTTTTCGCGGCAACAAAAATGTTCGCCAACATTAAAGCTCACATGCGCCCGATTGGCGACGGCAAAGGCGGAACGTATTTCGGCGCGACTGGTTGCGGCAAAACTTACACGATGTTATTTTTAACGCGGCTCATCATTCAGCGCGATAACGAGACCTTCCGCAACCCGACGATTATAATTTTGACTGACCGCGAGGATTTGGACACGCAAACTTCCGAACTGTTCGTGACGGCGAAAAAATTTTTGCATGAAGAAGACGTTCGGAGCATTGAGAGCCGCGCCGACCTTCAAGCCACGCTGAAAAATCGTCCGTCAGGCGGCGTCTATGTCATCACCATTCAAAAATTTTGTGAGGAACTCGGCGAACTTTCTGCCCGCGAAAATATCATCTGTTTTTCCGACGAGGCGCACCGAACTCAAACGAATACCGGCGCAAAGTTGAAAACGACCGACGCAGGAATTTTTACGACATACGGTTTTGCTCATTATCTGCGCAAGAGTTTTCCGAACGCGACTTATTGCGGCTTCACGGGCACGCCGATTGACGCGACTATAGAAGTTTTCGGCGAAGTCGTCGACAGCTACACGATGAAGGAATCTTGCACCGACGGGATAACCGTTCGCATTGCCTACGAGCCGCGACTTGCCCGCGTCGTTGTTTCTGATGAACAAGCGCGGGCGATTGAAAAATATTACGACCGTTGCGCCGATGAAGGTTCCACCGACGAACAAATTAACGCCAGCAAAATCGCGATGAGCAAGATGACAAAAATTCTTTCGCACCCCGACAGGATAAAGAAACTTGCCGCCGATATTGTCGAGCACTACGAAAGACTTTGCACCGAGAAGCCGAAAATCGTTCAGAAAGCCATGATTGTTTGCGCGGACAGGAAAATTGCTCTGAAAGTTCTTCAAGCGATTATTTCTATTCGTCCGATTTGGGGCGTCGCGAAAAAATCTGAAGACGACAAAAATCTTTCAAAAGACAAACTTGAAAAACTTTTGCCCTTGCCGAAAATAAATCTCGTGGCTACTCAAGGGCAAAACGATTCGCCCGAACTTTTCAATCTCTGCGGCACGAAAGATTATCGCAAGAAGTTGGACAAGCAATTCAAAAACGACGACTCAAATTTCAAAGTCGCCATTGTCGTCGACATGTGGATTACGGGCTTTGACGTTCCCTCGCTCGCCGTCATGTACATTGACAAGCCGTTGCAGAAACACACGCTCATTCAAACAATTTCCCGCGTCAATCGGGTCTTTGACGGCAAAGACAAAGGACTGGTCGTCGATTACATCGGCTTTAAAAATGCCATGCTGGAGGCAGTGAAAAAATATGGCAGCCCCCAAGAAAATCCCGTTGACGAGCTAAAAATTTCTTTGGCACTCTTTCGGAATCATCTTGCGTTGTTGAGCGAACTCACAAGCAATTTTGACACGAAGAAATTTTTTGACGGCACACCGCTTGAGCGATTGAATTGCCTGAACGCCGCCGCCGAATTCGTTCAGACGAAAAAAGATATCGAAACTCGCTTTATGAGCCTGTCAAAGAAATTGAAGGCAGCTTATTTGATAGTTTATCCTTCGGGCGAAATCAGCGAGTCAGAAACGATTCGTGCTCAATTTTTCTTTGCAATTCGTTCGATAATTTTCAAGCAGACAAAAGGCTCTGCGCCCGATGCCGAAATTATGAATCGTGTCGTGGAAAAAATGGTTGGAGAGGCTTTGAAGTGTACCGGAATTGAAAATATCGTCGGCGAAGAAAAATCTGTCGACATCTTTAGCGAAGATTTTCTGCGCGAGCTTGACGCCTTTAAAATGCCCGTCACAAAATTTAATGCGCTCCTCAAACTGGTGAAAAAAAATATTACCGCTTACGGGCACAGCAACAAAGTTAAAGCTGGTGAATTCGATAAGATGCTGAAAAAAATCGTGGACGATTACAACAACCGAGATAAATTAGTTTTCGTCAATGAGGTCGTCGGAGATTTTGTCGACCGGTTGTCCGATAAGCTGATTCAACTTTTGCGAGACTTGGAAGACGACAAAAAATCTTTTGAACGATTGGGCATCACTTACGAGGAAAAAGTTTTCTTCGATATTCTTATTGCTGTCCGTGACGCGCATGCCTTTCCCTATGCCGAAGAAAAATGTGTGGCACTAGCGAAGGAAATAAAACGACTCGTCGACGATAAATCAAAATTTGCAGATTGGGCAACCCGCATTGACATTAAAGCCCAGCTTGAATCTGATTTAGCGGTATTACTCTACAAGAATGGCTATCCGCCGGAATGGAACGATGAAGTTTTTTCAAAAATCATGGAGCAAACAGAGAATTTCAAAGAATACAATGAAACATTTTAATTAACATTCGACACAAAGGAAACAGATTATGTCATGTCGAAACTAGCAACATAGATTTTAATCTAAGTTATTCGGAGGCAGTCATGGAACATTTCATCACGAAAATTAAGATTGAGAAAGTGCGCCACCTTGAGAATATCGAGATTGAATTATCAGAGGATTCGCGACGGCATTTATTGATTACTGGCAAAAATGGTTCGGGTAAAACTTCATTGCTTGAAGCTTTGAGAGAAAAATTAGCTATAATAAATCAAGGACATTGGAAGAACTACAGCGATTATATTTCCGGTAAAGAAAATCTTGTTATTGACGTGATTAAAATGTTCAAGGAATTTCCTGATGGAGTAGGAGTTACTTTCAATTTCAATGATGATTTGGATAATCTTTTCGCAAGAGGTGAGTTTATTACCGCGTATTTTCCAGCGTACAGAAAGGCGAATATTAAATTGGCGTCAGGCGTCGAAAATATAATGCTCGCCAGTAATTATGAATTTGACGTCAACCCTGTCGATGAACTTGTCAAGTACATGGTTCATTTAAAAACTCAGCAACTTTACGCCCGACAAGAGAATGCTCCTAAAATTGAAAAAGATATTCAAGCATGGTTTAATCGTTTTGAAGAAGCTTTAGGTATTCTGCTTGAAGACAGCTCCATTAAAATGGAATTCGACTATAGAAATTATAATTTTCTTTTGCACACGAAAGGACGATTGCCCTTCGGCTTTAACGAGCTTTCAGATGGTTATTCATCAGTCATTCAGATTGTTTGTAACCTCATAATGCGCATGGAGCAAAATTGGTTGCTGAAAGGAACTTTGAGCGAATACAATGTTGAGGGTGTTGCTTTGATTGACGAGCTGGAAACCCACTTGCACATTGAACTTCAGAAAAAAATTCTTCCGTTCCTTGTAAAATTTTTTCCGCGAGTTCAATTTATTGTTACGACACATTCACCGTACGTCCTTACTTCCATATCTGAGGCAACAGTATTTGACTTAGAAAAGAGAGAACCTTTCAACGACATGTCTTTGTACTCGATAAGCGACGTGGCCGAAGGATATTTCGATGCAGAAGATTATTCGGGAGAGTTGATGAATAAATTGAATCGATACAAGGAACTGTTGGCGGCGGTTGAACCCTCTGACATGGAACGTGCCGAACGAGCTGAATTGCGAATGACACTGAAAAGTATTCAGGGTAGCTTGGCACCGCGAGTTAAAGAGGCTTTTGAAAATTTAGAATCACGGAGGCACAATGGTTAAAATCGAACGTCGCGACACGGAAAAAACTCGTAAGGCCATTCAATCTTTGGAAAAAGCAAAACAAAAATCCGGTAAATACAACACCCCCGAAGTCTTTGAGGCTTTGCAAGAGACCTTCCACGGAAAATGTTACATTTGTGAAAAGAAAAATGTTACCTCATGGGAAATTGAGCATCTAAAACCTCAAGGGAAAGACGTTTCATTAAAATACGACTGGCATAACTTATTTTTAGCTTGTGCTCATTGCAATCATATTAAAGGTAGCAAATACACGCCGATTTTAGACTGTACGAAGATTGATGTTGACGATGTAATTTCTTTTCGCAAACTCGGCTATTTTGGAACGGAGGAATTGTTGGACTTTAAGCGAGTTGACGGTGTTGCTGATAGTCAGGAAATCGCTTTGACTTGCGAACTATTGCAAAGGGTTTACTCCGGCAAAACGACACGAGAAAAATTTGAAGCTAAGGTTCTTCGCAATGATGTTATGATTGAATTGTCTAAATTCAAGAATTATATAAGAGAGTATCTGCGTTTAACAGGAGAAAACAGGAGAGATGCCTTTGAGCTTATATGTAGGGAATTGAAAAGCAACTCTCTGTTTACGGCTTTCAAACGATGGATAGTACGTGATAATCCCGATTGGTGTAGAGATTTTATGGATTGCTGGAAAAAGAACTAATATTTAAAATTCTAAATTTTTTCTATCTCCCTGTTTCAATCAAGAGACCAGTTTCGACAAAAGTCGAGAGCGGTCTCTTTTTTGTGTGATTTATTTTTAGTAATTTTTGACAAGTTTGCTTATAAAATGACTAACATTAAGTTAAAAATGGAAGTATGGTTTGAATTTAACTCAAATGTGTAAAGATTGGGGAGAATAATATGGAAAATAATAATCTCAATGTAATTTCGATAGAAGAGCTGTGTCAAATTTTGCAAGTCTGTAGAAATACAGCGTATCGGTTATTGAAAAGCGGAGAATTAAAAGGTTTCAGAGTTGGGCGAATGTGGCGAATTCCCCAGGAAAGTGTTCAAAAATACATCGGCTCGTACAGCAAGAAAGGAAATGATTGCGATGAAAAAAGAAAATGAAGCGGACAGAATACCGGAACAAAATGTATATGTCCCTTTTTCGATGTACATGAATAAATATGGCGATAACATAACGGATGCGCAACTTGGAGCAATCGTCAGACATAATCAGGAAAAATATCGGCAGAAAGTAAGGGATAATGCGGAAAAATGGAAAAAAGAAGGAGAAGTTTTTAAGCAAACTCGTCAAGCTCTTAACATAACTCAAAGAGAATTAGCAGAGAGTATAGGAATTAATCCCGTAACATTGAGCAAGTACGAAAAAGGTCGACCGGTTCGGTCTCGAATGATGTTGAGTCAATCAGGGAGAACTGCAATGGAACTTATTCAACTGAAGCGTGTTAGAAAGCTTGATACCTTAAAATTACCTTCCATTACTATTGAATTGTTTGATGAAAATATGCCAAAAGAATAAAAAAATCTCGACGAGAGCCGAGAATTGAAAGTATGGATGATGTTAATTTGAAATCGGATATTCGTAATAAGATTCGAGAACCTCGCGATACAGTTGCTGAATAACTTGGTCGCCGTATTCTTGACGAAAAGACTCAAGTTCAGTGACGGAGTAAAAATCGAGTAAGACGCCGTAAAGTTCAATCAACTCGGCGGGTACGGAACTCGGAATGGTATCGTGATGATCGTAGAAATAGGACTCGAAATAAAGTGATTCATCACACCCGATAAGTGTGCGAGCAGACGAGGTGTGTCCAAAGGTCTCAACATAATCGAAACTGGTAAAATCGGCGCGAGAAGAGTCGTCGACAATATCAACGACCGTGTGAATCACGGCGTCGAGTTGAGAACGATTGATGTATTCGTGGCGCGTGTGAGCTGCGTAATAGCCGCAGGAAAGATTGACGGCAGCAATGCCAAGTTCCGGCGCTCGTGTTATAGAGCCGACTTTGAAGCAAAAGCCCGTTGAAGGGTTTATACATAAACAACTGCCTTGTCGTCTTGCGATTGTTGAGCGTTTCAGGATTATCAGGATTAGAAGCAGTGAAGACTATAAAAGTAACGTCGTCGCGAGCGTAGCCGGAACATCCGCAGTTGTAGTCGCAATCCATGACGTTAAAGGAGTGGCAGGAAACCATCGTCGAACCGCGATCATCTCTTTTCGGATTACTCATCGTCAAGAAGTGCGCGGGATTAATCGACATGAAAAGCTTGAAGTCAATTTTCTTGCCGGAAAGCTCGTCGGCGAACTGCGCAAAGAGATGTTGGAATTGACTGCCCGCGCTCAAATCCGTGACGCCGAGCGAATCGCAAATCGCCTTGAAAATCCTGCTCCGTTTTTTACGAGGAGCGTAGGCTTGAGGCGCGAGCTTATTGATAGCGTCAATGTACTCATCGTTTTTGTCATTGGGACGGGCGAAGAAGCAAACAGCGCGTTCAATCAAATTAAGTTTATCGCAGTCGGCATCTATTTTGGCAGGATAAAGAATGGAATGAGCGAGGTCGTGCACGAGAGTGTAGTCGGGATTGTGCGTCTTCGTCCCGTTGATAACGATTGCTTGCAGGTTTTCGTTCCAACCCTGCGACTTGCAGAAAAGTTCGCGAAGAGCGCGTTTGCTGTTGATAGAATCAGTAGCGAGACGTTCGACGAATTGTTCGGAAATGTTCTCGTAAACGTCGTCGGAATCGGCGTGGCGGAAGTAATCGTCAAGAGCCGTCCAAATGTTGTTGCGCATGAATTCTTTGAGTTTGTTCATTTTGAAAACCTCCTAAAATAAAAATAGCCCTGAGCCGTTAAGCTCAGGGCTGAGTTTCTTTTACGCTACAGATTTTTTTGCACGTTGACAATCGAGGCAGAGAAATCTGCCGAATTTTGTTTTAGAGTAATCGGCAACCTTTTGAGAAATGACACAATGGCACTCGTGGCAAGTAAAACTGTTCGTAACGTTATTTTTTTGCGGAGCGGGTTTGAGTTGCATGACCTCGTCGGTTTTAGAATCAGCTTCAGGGTCGTCGCCTGTGGCAATGGCGAGGCTTGCTAAATACGCATATTTCAACGCCATAGTTTGAGCCTTCGCCAGCGATTTATCTCCGGCGTCTTGCCCAGAGCCGAGCCCTTTAATCGCGAAGGATTCGCCCGACTCGCTGTCGATTAGCGTGATCGTCACTTCGACGGTGGCGAGCCGCTCCGTGTTGCCTTTTGCCGTCGTGACTTCCTGCACGCTCAAGAGAGTGGGAGTGACGATGGAAGCAATGCCGTGCTTTGTCAGCGAGGCGTTGACTTTTTCGAGCACGTCAGATGCCGTCGCGTATTTGTACTTGTGGAAATCATTGGAACCGTTCTTGGCGACGTGCGAACAATCGCGCATGACCTCCACGAATTTTTTCGCCAGCTTTTGCATAAGCGTCCCTCCAATTAAAACCAACTTGCGCCGAGCGATTCGTGACCGGCAATATTTTTATCCACAACCGCAAGAGCGAAAGCAAAGTCGGAACAATGCCGATATTTGATTGAACCTTTGATGATGTGGCGATTGATGTCGAGAAAA
>CAMJQS010000031.1 GCA_946408105.1 uncultured Selenomonadales bacterium
AGAACGCGAATTTTTTCAGCGGAGAAAAAAAATTTGAGCGGCTCGAAAATATTTTGCGGGACATGCAGCCGACGAATTTTGTAATCTTCACGGCGAAGGCGGCGGACAAGCGGCGCAAGCTTTACAAAATAATTTCGCAGGTCGGCGCGGTGCTGGAGGCGGAACCGTTGCGCGCGTGGGAAGTCAACGATTGGCTTAACGAAAAACTTTCGTCACTGGGAAAAATCATGCGCGGCGAGGCTCGTCGACACTTCAACGAACGGCTCGGAATTTTGCCGGAAATTTCGCTGTGGTATTTGGAAAACGAATTGGACAAAGTTGCGCTCAACGTCACGGGCAAAGAGATAACGGCGGCGGACTTGCGGAAAAATATGCTTGCGCCGCCCGAAGTGTCGAACTTCGCGCTGACGGACGCCGTAGACGAAAAGAAATTAAAAAAAGCGATTTACCTTTTGAAAATGCAAGCGCGCGACCGCGGAAAAATTCCGTTGGTGACGACGCTCTTGGTCAATCACGTTCGGCGACTGTTGCGGGCGAAATTTTTCATGGCGCAGGGCGTGACGGGTCGACGCCTGGGCGAGCCGCTGGAAATGAATCCGTACATCGCGCAAAAATTTTCGGAGACGGCAAAAAGTTACTCGGAAAAAATTTTGGAAGAAGTTTTCGTCGAACTTGCGGACGCCGATTTTAAATTGAAGACGGGACGCGCGGACATTGAAGTTTTGGAGCGAATCCTCGTCAAACTTTGCAAGCGATAAATTATTCGTCGAAAAAATTTTTCCTTCAATCTGCCGCGCAAATGTAGTAAAATAAATCGCGGAAGGGGGCGATACCGTTGGTTGAAATTTACAAATCGCAGGAGTCGGGCCACTTGGAAAAGCTGACGCTGAAAAGTTTGCAGAAAGGCGCGTGGATAAATATCATAGACCCGACGCCGTACGAGTTGCGCGAAGTGAGCGCGTTGACGCACGTCGAAGCGGATTTTTTGCGCGCCGCACTCGACGAAGAGGAACGCTCACATTTGGACGTGGAGGAAAGCTCCGTCATGATTTTGACGAACGTGCCAATCGTCCGCGAAGAAGAAAGCTACGACACTTTGCCGCTTGCAATCATTTTGACGAAGCAACACATCATCACGGTTTGCCTGGAGGAGACGCCCGTCATGTCCAGTTTCAACGAACGAACGGCGCGGCTCTTCCACACGTACAAGCGCACGCAATTTTTGTTTGAAATTTTATATCGTTCGGCGACATTTTATCTGCGCTACCTGCGGCAAATAAATAAGCTCTCCGACGAAATCGAAGAGCAACTGCGCCGCTCAATGAAAAACTCTGACATCTTGCGGCTTATGGAATTGCAAAAAGGTTTGACTTACTTTAACGCCGCGCTCCGTTCCAACGACGCCGTCTTTGAAAAACTTTTGCGCTTGAGAAACAGCCGCTCGACCGAAGGCATTTTGGAAATTTACGAGGAAGACGAAGACCTGCTCGAAGACGTCATCATCGAAAACAAACAGGCGCGAGAGATGGTTGAAATGTACAGCCAAATTCTTTCGCAGATGGCAGATATTTTTTCGTCGATAATTTCCAACAATCAGAACATGGTCATGAAATTTCTTGCGGCGATGACAATCATAATCGCGGTGCCGACCGTCATTGCCAGTTTCTTCGGAATGAACGTGCCCGTGCCGCTTGCCGAAAACAGTTCCGGTTTTATAATCGTCATTGCCATTGCCTTGCTTGCGTCAATCGTTGCGGCGATAATTTTTTGGAAGAAGCACATGTTCTGGGGATAACGAAAATTTTTTAAGCCTCGTCGGTTTTATCGGCGGGGTTTTCTTTTTGTTCGGCCTCGGCAGCTTCTTTGGCGGCTTTGGCGGCCTCGGCGGCGGCAATCATTTCGGGCGTACGATAATCAACGCCCGGCTCCAAGCCCGCGAAATTGTAAATGAAAACGAATTCCTTCGGCTTGAAAGTTACGTTGGTTACGCCGCGCGCCTTGTATTTGAAATCGCGTTCGGCGTCGGGGTCGTCCATGTTGTCGCGATAAGCCGCCAGCAAATCGGACAGTGTGTCGAAGGGCGACGGTTTATTTTTCTTCTTGTAGAGGAGCAGATTATCAAACGACATGAACTCGACGAGCGAAATAAATTTTTTCTCAAGCTCAAGATATTTTTCCAACTTCTCGACGGGCGCGCCCTGCTCTTTGAGTTTTGCGTAGCCGTCAATCCAAACGAAAAAGTCTTTGATGATTTTGTTAATGCGTTCCTCGTTGTCGTAGAAGAAATAATAACGACGGGCGATGCCGCGCAAGGCGTAAGTCACGGCCTCGGCCAGTTCGTTGAAGGGCACGCGGTCGTTGCTGCGCATCTCGTCGTTCGGGTTCGTGACGTATTCAAGAAAGTCCATGCGCTCGTAGCTGACTTTCATGCGTTCGGCCTTCAACTTCAGCGCGTAAAGATTGTCGTTGACGAGACCCGCGCCGTGCCCGAAAGTTTTAAACAAAAGTTTTTGTTGCGCCTCGAAAAGTTCATTCTCTTCGTCCGTGAAAATTTCGCGCGCTTCGTATTTCATTCCGACGGGTTTGGTTGCCTCGCGCATTTTTGCCAATTCTTCTCTGTGGCTCATGCCGAAGGCGTTGTTAATTTTAAATGCTCTGGTCATGAGTTTGGCGACGGCGTTCCAATAGCGCGCGGGCGACGAGTCGGGATATTCAAACTTGTGGTTGAACAAAACTTCCCACGTGTCCAAGTTCGGCGTGAGGATCGGTATAGGTCTTTTGCCGGTCACGGAGCCTCCCGAATGCGTGCTGTAGTGGCGGATGAATTCGTTGCCGGCTTTTATTCCCTCGAAAAGAATGCTTTGCGTGCGCCTGGCCATGTTCGCGATTTTTTCGTCGGAAATTATTTTGATGTCTTCTCCCGGTTCCGCTTGCGGTTGAGTTTTGTCTTGAGGTTGCGCTTGAGGTTGCGGTGCCTGTCCGGGCTGCGGAGCTTTATTTTTTTTCTTTTTCTTTTTGCCGACGGGCGCGGGTTGCGTCGGTTGCGTCGTCGAAGCCTCGGACGATTCGGCCGGCGCGTCTTCCTTAACTGCGGGCGGCGGTTCGGGCGCGGGTTCGGGTTCGGGCGGCGGCGGCGGTGCCATGAACTTTGCCTTGAGCATATTATAAGTTTCATCGCTGACCGCGCTGAGCTTATTGGTAACTTTGATTCCCTGCGACGTCAAAAACGCGATAATTTCTTTGTCGTCGCGCTCGAATTCTTTTACCAGCTGATAAATTCTTTTGGTTGCCAAAGAAAATCACACTCCCAATAAAAAAATTTTTATTTTCCTCGCCGAAGTTCCTCAAGCTTGGCGAAAACGTCTGCGCCGATTCTGTCGCCGACTTCGTTGCGTATCACGGGCAAAGTCACGTTGCCGAGATATTCTTTGCGCAAATGTTGCTTGGCGCGTTTGACTGCCCGATAAAATTCCCGCGACGGATGACGATATGCGCCCGCGCCCAAAATTACGGTCTCAATCGTCGCGTCGGAGCTGACGACGTGCACTTCGCGTTTCTTTTGGACTTCCTCGTAAGAGAGCCGCTCGATAACGTTGTCAGCCGTCTCGTTGAAGCCGCTGTAAATCACGCGGAAAAAATCATCGTAAATTTCCTTGCGTTCCTCGTCTTCGCTGCGTGCGGCATCGAAGACCAAAGTTATTTCAAATTTTTCGTATGCGCCGTACTCGTGCAGGCTGCGGATTAAAAAGTTACGCGCCGTCTCCAAATCGTCCGTGTTAATTTCTTGCCAGACGTGAATCAGGTTGTAGCCGTCAACGAGGTAATGCGGCCGCTTCTTAGCCATCGTTTTGTCTCTGAAAAAAAATTTCGTACATGAGCACCGCGCCCGCCGCAGATGCGTTGAGCGAATTGATTTTGCCGACCATGGGAATTTTTACGAGCAAATCGCAAGCCTCGCGCGTCAACCGTCTCATGCCGCGTCCTTCGTTGCCGATTATCAAAACGATTCCGCCCGTCAAATTTTCTTGTCGAAAATCTTTTTGCGCGCTCACGTCGGAGCCGACGATTTTTAAATCAAGTTCGCGAAAAATTTTCAGCGTTTGAGCGACGTTCGTGACTTGCGCGACTTTGACATATTCTGCCGCGCCCGCTGACGCTTTGAAGACGGTTGAGTTGAGGCGAACGCTTCGACGCTTGGGAATTATCACGCCGTGCACGCCGACCGCCTCCGCCGTCCGAAGTATCGCGCCGAAATTTTGCGGGTCTTCCAGTTCGTCGAGCAAAATTAAAAAAGGTTTCTCGTTTCGACTTTCGGCAAGCTCCAAAATTTCTTCGACGGTCGAATAATCTGCCGCCGCCGCCAGAGCCGCAACGCCTTGATGACGTCCGCCGCAAAGCTTGTCGAGTTTGTCGCGGTTTACGAATTCTACAACAACGCCGGCATTTTTGGCAAGCGAAAAAATTTTTTGAACGGAACCGTCGCGGCTACCCTCCGCGATTAAAATTTTGTTGACGCTGTGTCCCGCCTTCAAAAGTTCCATGACGGCATTGCGCCCGAAAATTAAATTGTCGTCCAAAATTTTTCAGCTCCCAAAAATTTTCTCATGTCATCGTTTCATTTAAATGTCGTAGAGTTTATAAACTTTGCAGGGCAAGTTCATCTTGTCGATTACTTTTGAAATTTTTCTTTGCGCCGTGTAAGTCGTAAGTAAAATCGCGTCGACCGCGCCCGAAATAATATCTTCCTCGTTGAACGGAGTAATCGGAACGCCAAAAAATTTCAAACCCATTTTGCGCTTGTCGGAGTCGTAAACGCGAACGATATTTTTTTCGGCCAGGCTCGTGTTCGCCAAAAGCATCGCCGCATGATGAGCGATTCCCCACAAGGCCAGCTTTTCGTCGGAAGGAATTTGTTTTATCTTTTCGTTGACGGCCTGCAAGAGAATTTCGTTCTCCGCCAAGTAACGTTCGAGACACGCGCCCGAATTGTAAATCGATTTTTTGTCGTCGGCTTTCTTCCACAAAGTTGAGATTGCCGGATAACCATTTGGCAAAATATTTTTGAAGCCGAAAATCATTTCAAATTCAATCGGCGCAAAGCCCGCGTTGTTCATAAGGTTCCACAAACTTTGAATCGTAAAAAAGTTTACATGTTCTTCGCCGAACATGCCGTAAGGCTCCTCGACGAATTTAATATCGAAGCACGGAACCTCGACGAACATGTAACGGTTGCAAATCGTCGCGCACTCTCGAATAAATTTCATCGGGTCGACGATATGTTCCAGCACGTGAGAAGTAAAAATTAAATCGAAAGTTTCGCCCGAATTTTTTTCCAAGAACTCCGACCAAAGACCGTTGAACATGTCGACGCCGTAATTTTTTTTCGCCAGCTTACAATTCAACGCGGAAGGCTCGATACCCAAACGACGCTTGCCCGTGTAGAGGCTGAGGTTGTAGCCGGACGCCGCGCCGACTTCCAAGATACTTTCGTACCCCCCCCCGATTTCCAATGTTCTCTTCGATGAAATGTTTTTGTCTGCGGCAACGCCCAACATAATCGTCTTCGCCGTTTCCAACATAATCTTCCGAATCATATTCGGCGGCCGATTTATTTTTATAGCGGTTTTCAAGTTGCTCGGCGGTTAAAGGATTTTGCTGAAGAATAAATCCGCAGTCGTCGCAACGACCGATGTGCATGTTGTAAAGTTCGACGCCGCTGCCGATTAAATCGCGGAAGGGCAAAATTTTTTTCGTCTCGACCTTGCCGCCGCAAATGCAACATTTTTCAATCATAAGATTCCCTCCAAAATTTTTCAGATCCCAAAAATTTTTCTAAGCGTCATGAGATAAGCCTCGGCCAGCAGTCTCAAGTTCGCGTTCGACTTCAGCCGCCGATGAAATTCCGCGCCCGTTTCCGTCATCGAAAAAATTTTTCGTTCGGAAAATTTTATTTCGCTCAAGCGCGGCAAGAGGTCGGGGTTGCGCGGCTCCAAAACTTGAGCAAAGCACATGTCGCGCAAAATTTTTTGTACGTGCGTCAGAAAGTCCGAAAATTTTTCTCGTGACCAATCAATCGTCTGCGCGCCGAATTTAAAAATTTCTTCGTTTGAAAGTTCGTTGCGGAAAATTTTTTCCAGCGTGTCCAGTGCCGCCTCGCGAAGTTTTGCGCCGCCCGAATCTTTTAACTTCAACGCCCGCCCGAAACTGCCGCCCGCGATTATCGACAGCCGCTCCGCCTCCGCCTCTTCCACGCCTTGAGTTATCAGCGCGTCACGAATTTGTTGCGCCGTCAGCTTGTCGAAATTTATCGTAATGCACCGCGAGCGAATCGTCATCAAAAGGCTTGAGCGGTTCGCCGTCAGCAAAATAAAAACCGTTCGGCTCGGCGGCTCCTCAATCGTTTTGAGCAGACAATTTGCCGCCGCCTTGTTCATAAGTTCCGCGCCGTCAATTATCACCACGCGCCGCGAAGAATTTATCGGCCGCAATGAAACTTCGTTTTGCATTTCGCGAATCTGCCCGATTTTAATGTTGCGCGTCATCTTTGTCGCCTCGGCCTCGACAATATAAAAATCGGGATGAGTTTTCGACGCGACCAGATGACAATTTTCACACGCGCCGCAAGGGGAGCCGTCGACGGGATTTTCACACAGCAGAGCCGCCGCGCAAATTTCTGCCGCCAATCTTTTGCCGATACCTTCTTCGCCCGAAAAAATCACGGCGTGCGGAAAATTTTCTTCGGCGATATTTTTTTTGAGATAAGCAATCGTCGAGGCGTGCCCGATTAAATTTTCCCAAGCCGTCATCACATGAAAATATCCACGAGCATTCCGCGAATCGCATCATGCGCCGCGATAACGTCGAGTTGCGCCGATTGTCCCAGCCGAATTTGTTCCGCCATGTCTTCAAGCTTGCGGTCGATTTTTCTTACGGTCGTGTAAACGCGCTGCCTTCCCATTCTGTCCCAGCCGGCCGACGTGCGGACTTCGTACATGCTGCTGACCGCCGCCCCGACGAAATTTTTTATCAGCGTGCGATATTCTTTCAGCTCGTCGTAAGTCGGCGTCTTGCTCAAGCGCGCTGCCTGCTCGTCAATCTTTTTGAGCATCGTCTCCATTTCTTCATGAGAGACGCCCTCCGATTGTTGCTCCATGAGTTCCGTTTCAAACGACAATTCCTTATCGCGCAAATGTTCGCCGCCGCTGCGCAAAAGTTCAAAAGGCGACGCGGGCATTCCCGTGTTGCTTATTTTTACCGGCATGTTATTCACCTCAAAAATTTATTTACTCGTATCGTTCGTTGACCTTCTCGGATTTGGCGTGCCTGACATACCATTTGCCTTTGTCCTTGGCCATCGTCACTTGTCCTTTGAACGTTGCAACTTTAATTCTGTTTCCTTGAGCACGGTCGCGCGCCGTCAAAGTGTAATCGAACGTGCAAACATCTCCGTCCGAAGAAACCAAACGCAAATCGCTGACTTCGCTGCTAATCGTGTTTGAAAATCCTGCGACGTAAGAATCGAAATTGCCCATACGTTCTCTTTGCTTGAAAGAAAGAATTTCGTAGGCTTCGCGATAGTTGCCGTCGGTTATTGCCTTGTGATAGTTTCTGAAAGTTTGTTCGGCGGAATTGCCCGTCGAATTATTTTTTGATTCGCTTTCACGCTGGACGAGCCGTTCGCTGATGTAAGCAACTTTGCCGTCGGAATTGTTCACGGCGAAACGCAGCAAACTCGGATGACCGTCCGCGGACGTGATTGAATATTCGTAGAGAGTTTGTTTGTCGTAGGAAGATTTTTGATAATCGGTGCCGTATCTGTCGAAAACTTCTTGCGCGGACGAGCCTTCGTGAATTCCGCGTGCCGTGTACAGAGCGGGCGACGCAGAGACCAGCGCGGAAATTTTCCCGTTAAAAACGACAACTTCCGCGTCGTCATACTTCAAACGTTTTCCGCCGTCGCTGTCAGTCGTCACGGAATCAGGGTTGCCAAGTTCCTCTTTAACTTTTTCTGCGCGGTCGTCCATGGTGAGCGTTCCCAAAGACAAATCTTTTGCGTTCAATGCGCCGGTTTGAAATTCGTTTGCGACCATTGCTCCGCCCGCAACAACCGCGCCGGCTTTCGTGGCGGACACTGCCCTGGAGACGGGAGCTTTGCCGGCTGTCGGACGAGTGGAGCCTTGCGGATTATTGTTCGTCGTCGCCATATCCACGGCAATTTCGGCAACATCGTCGGCGTGTCTCTTCACGACGTTGGGAACTTTCTTTGTGGTTTTGCCGACGCTTTTAATCGCGCCCTTGACTAACTCGCCGCCGCCTCTGCAGCCGCTCGTCGATACAGCCGCAAAAAAAATCAGCATGATACAGGAAATAATCTTTAAGCAACGCATGAATAACACTCCTCTCAAAAAATTTCCCAATTCATTTTACAGCATATTGCCGCCATTGTCTATTAAAAGCGAGAAGAGACTGCCGATTTGTAATCAGCAATCTCTTCTGAAAAAGGGCTCCGAAATGCCGGCTCCTCCGAATGTCTAAACCTGCTCACTTGCAGGTGGGTTCCCTAAGCTCGGCGTCTGTTACTTATCGACAAGGATAATTTTCCATCTTCCGAAATCAAATCAGGTTCCCTAATTTTAATGTAGGTTAGACATTAATTGATTCCTCGAACATCCCAGAAGGTTTCCTTCTCCGCGCCAAATGATAGCACGAAAAATTTTTTATTACAAGTCTTGACAGCCGCGAAAATTTTTCAAGCTCAATCAGCGGTAAGATTTTTTATAAATGTTGAGCATATCTTCATCGCTCAAGGTAACGGGGTCGAACTGCAGGAGGAAACCCATTGCGTCGCGCGTGTTCTGCACCATCTTCGGGAACTCGTCGGGGCTGATTCCGTAGTCGCTCATCTTGAGGTTGTCGACGCCGCAAGCCGCTTGCATTTCTTTTAGCGCGTCGATAAATTCTTCGGGCTTGGAGGCGTTGACTTTTCCCATTGCCCGCGCGATGTCGATAAATTTTTCGTCGCAGGCGTGCTTTTCCACGAAGTGCGAGAAGTAAGCGACGGAAAGCATAATCAAGCCCGCGCCGTGCGGCAACTCTTGATGATAGGCACTAAGCGCGTGTTCGAGTGAGTGTTCGGAAGTACACACACAAACGTCCATTGAAAAGCCGCCGAGCGTATTTGCGAAGGCAACCTGCGTGCGCGCCTCAAGATTTTTTCCGTCGTTGACGGCAATCGGCAAATATTTCGCGAGCTTTTCAATCGCCGTGAGTTCAATCATCGCGGAGGCCTCGTTGCACGCGTTTGAGATGTAGCCTTCGGCGTTGTGGAAGAAAGCGTCGAAGCCTTGATAAGCCGTAAAGTGTTTCGGGACGGTCAACATGTAAAGCGGGTCGACAATCGCCAAGACGGGATAGCTTCCAAAGAAGGCGGTCTTCTCATTTGTTGCGGGGTTGGTTATGACTGCGCCCGCGTCGACTTCGGAGCCGGTGCCCGCGCTGGTCGTTATCGCGACATAGGGCAGAGCTTTTTCCGCCAACGGTTTCTTGCCGCCCGTGCCGAACATGATGTAATCCCAAACGCGCCCGCCGTCTTTTTGCGGAATGACGGAGGCAATCGCTTTGGCCGCGTCGAGGACGGAGCCGCCGCCGAGCCCGACGACGAAATCGCAATTATTTTCGCGCCCGAAGTCCACGCCTTCTTGGACGGTCGGTTCAATCGGGTTGGCGGCAATTTTGTTGAAGACGACGAAATCCGCGCCCCAAGCTTTGAGTTCCTCTTGAAGTTTGTCGAGGCTGCCGTTGGTTTTTGTCGAGCGGCCATTTGAAATTACAATCAAAGCTTTTTTGCCGAGCGGAGCCTCTTTGTGCAGTTCGCCGAGTTTGCCCGCGCCAAACAAAATTTTCGTCGGAATGTGCCACGTAAATGCCATTCAAATCACTCTCCAAAAATTTTTTTCGATTATAAAACTTCAAGCCGACTTCAACGCAAGTTACTTTTAAAAAGTAACCAAACAGCGGTCGCGGTTAATGTTAAAAAATTTTTAATAACTCGCCGCGTCTTAAGCAAATTATTTCAGCTTTGAATACTGTTCGTCGTCGACGGGTTCGAGCCACTCGTTGGAAGAATTTTCCGCGGGAATTTCAACCGCCAGATGAGAAAACCACGAGTCCGCCGCCGCGCCGTGCCAGTGTTTTACTTCGGGCGCAATGTTCACGACGTCGCCGGGCTTGAGGGCTTGCGGAGCCTTGCCCCACTCTTGATACCAGCCGCGCCCGCCCGTCACGAGCAAAATTTGTCCGCCGCCTCGATGGACGTGCCAATTATTTCTGCAGCCGGGCGAAAAGGTCACGTTGGCAATCGGCCCGCCCGTTTTCGTCAGCGGATTCAAATACGCTTGCCCGATGAAATATTTGCTGAACTGTTCGGGCAAAGGTTCGCCCATTTCAAACACGCTCGGATTTTTCTTTTCCATTGTTAAATCTCTCCTTAAAAAATTTTTAAAATTCTTTCACGGCGTCGCGCTCAAGCAGATATTCGATTGGCTTGCCGAGAAATTTTTCGAGTTTCACTTTGTCGTCTTCCGTGAATTTTCGTACGCCTTGCATTTTATACGAAAGAGACGAAAGCGGCATTTCAATTAATTTGCTCAATGCTTTATACGTTAATTGCCGTGTTTCCATTTCATACAGCAAATTTTTGAACGGATTGTTGCCGCGACTTGTTGCCGCAATTTTTGCGCGGTGTTCAGCTGAAAGAGTTTTGCCTTTATGTGCCGCCGCGAGTTTTGCGCGGCTTTTGGCTGAAAGAGTTTTGCCTCTATGTGCCGCTCCAATTTTTGCGCGCCATTCGGGAGATTTCGGTTTGCCTTTATGAGCCGCCGACATTTTTGCGCGCGATTCAGCTGATGGATGTCTGCCCCTATTAGCTTCAGCAAGTCTCGCTATATGTTCAGCTGAACGAGGGCTATTTTTTTTAGCCTCGCTGATTTTTGCAAGTACTTCCGGAGTATGTCGATACCCGACAAATCCCTCGCCGCCGTCCGTTAAATTATAGCCGCAAGGTTTTTTTGTTTTAAGCGCGGCAATGTAATATTTTTCCCAATAGTCGAGTTCCTCTTTCGCCGCGCAAGTTTTGATGACGCCGCAATAGAAATTTTCCTTACCGTATTTGCGAATCGCATTGGAGATAAGCGTATTGTCCTTTTTTCTCGCGTGTTCTTTGAATCGAACTTTCAACGGCTGAACGGTCTGCCCGACGTACTTTCTGCCGTTGATTTTATGAATAAGTTAAAAATATCTCCAAAATATAGCGCGTAATGACGCCAACTTTCGCGCCGTTACGCCAAATTTGTTCTCCACAGATACGCAGAGATTCCGACGGTAGACTAACACGTAGACTACAAATTAAATGCGATTAATCGCTTCAATAAGTTGCGCCAAAGTCTTGTGGGTGTAAACACGACCGGTGATATCGTGCGCGCTGTGACCCAAAATCAGCTGTTTGATTTTCAGCGGGATGTCAGCGTCGTCCATGAGCGTGGCGCATGTGTGGCGTCCGTCGTGGGGCAGATGATTCGTAAGCAACGGCGACTTGTCCCAAATCCGTGTGCGAAGGTTTTGCACATTTGAGAGCGGCGCACCGTTCACGGTCAATAAGTATTTGTTTGCGGGCATGTAAAAGCCTTCGACCAGAGGGAAAATTTTTTCGGCTATTGGGATAAGGCGATTCTTGCCCGCTTTTGTTTTTATTCCGCCCTTCATGTACCGCGCCGCCAAGTCAACGTCCGCCGTTTTAATCAGCGTAAGCTCGGTAGGGCGCAACCCTGTGTAACACAAAATTAACGCGACCTTCGCGCCCAAATCGTCCGTATGTTGCCACAGTCGGGCAAGCTCCTCACGGCTGAACGGCTTATGAATTTCGCTGTCCGCTTTCACGGGAAGCTCGACCAGCGAGGCGTAATTCGTTGCGACAATCTCTTAGTCAATGGCGTACTTGAACATCTGCGAGCAAACGCTTTTCATGTGATTCATTGCGGGCACACTCAAAGGGCAAACGTCAATCACTGCTTGAATATGCCGCTTGCGAATCCCGGCAAAAGTCAAGTCGTGCAAGTCGGCAAGATTTTTATACGCGGCGACGTAAACCGATTTAATCGGATTAACTTTGAACTTTGAGCGGCACCATAAATCATAGACCTCCGCGAACGTAAGCTTGCGAAGGTCAACGTCAAAAGGGCTTTGATTGTAATTTGCCGGCGCGTTCAACGCCTCTTGGCGCGTCTGAAACGTGCCGAGATATTTTTTTATCTGCCTGCCGTCGTCCGTCCGGCCTACGGTCACACGTGCGGCGTAGGGCTTGCGACGATGACGGGATAACTTTATGACCGAGCCGTAACCGTTCGGAAGTTTCATTCGATTCACCACCTTCAAAAACAAATCCCTCTGCGGTCTACAGGGGGATTTTATGTTATCGGACGATTTCTTTCAAGGGAAATTATTTTCTTTGTCGGGCTTTGAATTTCAGCCAGCACCAGTTGACGTATCTTCAGCATAAGAATTTGTCTCCCCCTTCAGCTTATCCAATTCTTTTTGTTGTTCCGCTATCGATTTTTCAAGTTCGGCAATACGATTTTCCTTTTCTTCATCAGACATTTGGGCTTCGATTTGAATTACCATATTGAAAGCCCAATCGATAACGGCTTCGCGTGCCGGGCGGGGCAAGTCAATAATCGAACCGATTAACAATTTTTCTCTAAAGTTGAGACATTTTTCTTTTGCCAATAAGTCAAGAGCATTCATTTTTGGCAACGATTTTAACATCGGCTTGTAAACTTTCTGCTGTCTGTAATAACCAACGGAGCCGCCGTCTTTTTGATTATAGCCGTTTGGTATTTTGCACTTTAAAACCTTTATCCAAAATCGTTCCCGCTTATTGGCTTGTTCTTGCGTCTCGCATTCTTCAATAATTTCAATCGTAAAATTTTCCGTCCCGCAATTTTTCATCGCAGTGCCGAGCGGCGTTTTTGCTTTGCTGTGCTCAATGAATCGTCGTTCAATTTTTCGACGTGTCTGACCGACATATGGTTTGCCGTTGAGCTTGTTCGTTATCTTATATATTTTTATCATAAAAATCACCAAAATTATTTTACTGTAAGACATACGAATTAGCAAGCAACAAAACGAATAGTAGGCGAACTTACAGATAAACTAATCGAAGTTGGTGAGAAAAACAAAATCAACCGCACGGAGCTGTTCAGCCGACTGTCGACACTCGTTGAAGGCGTCAAGCTCGGAATCATCAGCAAGGCGACGGCACTGTTAGGTGGGAAGATGAAGGAAATCGATTGGAAGAAAATAGAAGCCCTGCGAACTTACATTTTGGAGGAATGCAAGAAACAAGTCTTTACTGTTTACGAATTTGAACAGTTTGTCGTAAAACTTGAATTTGATTTAGAAGACCGCCGAAACAAAATTTACTATGAAATGTTTTGACTAAGTTCTTTGGCAATCTCGTCCAGCTGTTTTCTCAAGCGTTCTTCTTGCCAGTATTGGCGATAGGCTTCGCGGAAATAACTCAACATCATATCGGGCGGGTTGCCAAGATTGTTGCGCAAAGTCATAACGGCGGCGGCGTGCAGTGCCAAGTCGTAACGTAATTGTTCTTTATCAATCATAACGATTTCCTCCTTTCGGAGCCATTATAACACACGAGGATTGACGCATGGAAATAAAAAAAGTGCCCGTGATAAGGGCGGCACAGATTTTGGGCAAGTCGCCGCAATTCATTCGGTGCGGACTGCGGGCGGGCAAACTGCCATTCGGCATTGCAGTCAAGGGCAAGGGCAAAACTTACAGCTACCACATCAGCCCCAAGCTCTTCATGGACTAACACCGGTTGCGACGAAGATGACATTTACGGGGGTGATTGTGATGACGGCTGAAGAAGCAAGAATCAAGGCTCACAAAGCGTGGAATGTTTACCGCAAGGAACCCGACAAAAAGCGCAAGAGGGAATTTCTTGCGGCATTCAAAGTGGCTCGGGCAGAATATTTGCTTGCCAAGGAATCCGAAAAGAAATAAGCGACGGGCGGCGGCAACCAAAAAATTTTTTAAGGTAGGTGAAATGCCTCCTTAGCAGCATTGCTCTATATCCGA
>CAMJQS010000032.1 GCA_946408105.1 uncultured Selenomonadales bacterium
GGAATAAAAATTAAGTCGGCAATTTCGGGGTTGCCCGCCGCAATGTCCGTTTTAAATCTGTGGAGCGGCGCAAAAATCGGCGAGCCCTTCAAGCGAAGTTGAAACCTCAAAAGCGTATGCGAATTGCTGCCGAGGACGGGAATTCTCGTCAAAACATAATTGTCCGAATCGTTGACGGCCAAGCCGTAGTCTTCGATGAACGCCGCGCGGAATCCGCACTCCTTAGCTGTGTCCTCCGCGTCGACAGAATATTTGCCTTCGGGATAAGCGATGAACTTCGCGGGCTTTTTCAGCGACCACTCAATCGCCTGCTTCGAGCCGTAAATTTCGTTCCAGAGTTTGTCGCCCTTGAGCGTCGTCAAAATTTTGTAGCTCATCGTGTGACTTTCAAAGTCCATGAAACCGCCCGCCTGCAACGCGCGCACCAAATCCCACGTCAAATAATCTTTCATGCCGATATGGTCTGTCACGATAAAAACCGTCGCCCGCATGTTGTACTTTTGCAGAATCGGGAAAACATTTTTATAAATATCCTCGTGGCCGTCGTCGAAGGTCAGCACGATTGGGTTGGTCGGCAAAGTTTTTCCGCTCGCCCAAGCGTCAAGCAAATCGTCGGGCGCAATGACGTGATAGCCGTTGTCCACGAGAAATTTTAATTGCGCGTCGAAGTCGGCCACGGTCAGCGTCGAAGGACTTTTGTCCGTGTCGCTCACGCGATGATAAACCAAAATCGGCACGCCGTCCGCCGCCCGCGCGAACAGCCAAAAAATAAATCCGGCCGCCGCCAACAGGAGCACAATCACCGCAATCAAAAATTTTTTCATGAGCTTGCGCTCCTTTCATTGTAATTTCATTTTGAGTAATATATATCAAGCGGCGGGCAGTGTCAAGAATTTGCGGGCGCAAATTTGTGGCGTTCGACGATTCGTTGTGTTAAGATGTTCGCGAAAGAGAGGCAGATATTTTGAACAGAAAAAATTTATTCGGAATGACGCTCGCCGAGCTTGAAGAGGAACTCGCGCCGTTGCCGAAGTTCCGCGCAAAACAAATCGCCGCGCACATTTACAAACGCGGCGTGAAAAATTTCGACGAGATGAACGACTTGCCAAAAAGTTTGCGCTCCGAACTTTCGACGCGCTTTGAAATTAAAATCGCAAATCTTTTGCGGCGGTTGGATTCTCGTGACGGCTTGACGACAAAATTTCTTTTGGGCTTGGCGGACGGCGCGGCTGTCGAAATTGTTTTAATGCGCCACGACTACGGAAACGGCGTTTGCATTTCAAGCCAGGTCGGTTGCCAAATGGGTTGCACGTTTTGCGCGTCGACGCTCAAAGGTTTGGAGAGAAATTTGACGGCGGCGGAAATGCTCGGCGAAATTTTTTTTGCGGAAGAATTTTTGCGCGGCGCAGGAAAAAAATTGGATTCGGTCGTCGTCATGGGCACGGGCGAACCGTTCATGAATTACGACGCGCTGATTAAAATGCTCCGCCTCCTCCATGAAGATTATTGCTTGGGCATGAGCTACAGAAAAATTACAATCTCGACGTGCGGCATCGTCCCCGCGATAAAAAAATTGCGCGACGAGAAAATTCCCGTCACGCTGTCGATTTCTCTTCACGCGCCCGACGATAAATTACGCTCCGCGCTCATGCCGATTAATTCTGCTTTCGGGCTCAAAAGTTTGCTGGCGGCCGGCGACGATTACGCGCAAGCAACTGGGCGGCGCGTCACTTACGAATACATTTTGCTCGGCGGCGTCAACGACACGGAAGAACACGCCCGACGCCTCGCGAAAATTTTGAGCGGGCAACTCGCCAACGTAAATTTGATTCCGTTTAATCCCGTCGACGAAAGAACTTTCCGCCCGCCGACGAATCACGCCGTAAAAAAATTTTTCCACTTCCTGAACACGCACGGCATCGGCGCGACGATTCGCAAGGAGATGGGCGCGGACGTCGACGCTGCCTGCGGTCAACTTCGCGCAAAAATTTTACGCTGACGAAAAATGAGGCCGTCACGGATGACGGCCTCGCCCGCGCTGAAGACGTGATGTCTTCTCAGCGGGCAACTGTCGGCTGCGGGTGGTCGCAACGTTTGAGCCATTGTTAGTGTCCCGCCCTTTCTTTGCATACTTTCTTTGGGCGTAGCAAAGAAAGTATGATTAAAAAAATAAAAGTCACTGCACGCTGACAGAATCATTTTTCCAAAAATCATCGTCGAACAAAATTTTTCCCGCGTCGACTTGGTGCCTCAAAAGTTCCTCGGCCTTGGCAAGCTGCGAATCGCTTTGAGCGTCAAGATTGAGGTCGTACATCGGGTGCGGCGGCGCGGTCATTTTTATTTCCACGTCGGGCGACACGCCCACGCCGTCAATGCACTTGCCGTTCGGCGAATAATATTTCGCGATTGTGAGTTTCAAGCCGTCGTCGTGCGCCATGGGAATGAGCGTTTGCACGGAGCCTTTGCCGTAAGAAGTTTCGCCGACGACGAGAGCCGCCTTTGTGTCTTGCAACGCGCCCGCCAAAAGCTCGGAGGCACTCGCGCTGTTGTGGTCAATCAAGACGACGATTGGAAATTTCGCGGTCGCAAGGTCTGAAGTGTAAACTTCCTTCGAGCCGTCGCGTTTAATCACGGAAGTAATCGTTCCCTTCGGCACAATCTCTTGACCGATTTCGATACAGCCGTTGATGACGCCGCCGGGATTTTGTCGCAGGTCGAGGACAAGACCTTTCATGCCCGCGCGTTCCAATTCGTTGAGCATCGCTTTAAATTCGTCGCCGGTGTTCTCGCTGAAGTTGGAAATTTTCAAGTAGCCGAGCTTGTCGTCAATCATCTTGCCCGCCACGGTTTTGACTTTAATATTTTCGCGCGTCAAGTTGTAAATCATATCGTCGAAGCCTTCGCGGTGAATCAAAAGTTCGACGGGCGTACCAATCTCGCCGCGGATTTTCAAAGCAACTTCGCTTGGAGAAATTTCATCGACGGGCGTGCCGTCCACCGCCAAAATTTCGTCGCCCGCTTGAAGTCCCGCGCGTTGGCCGGGGCTGTCGGGGATGACGCTCATGACTTGCACGCCGCCGTTTTTGAAGCCCATGTAAACTCCGATTCCGCCGAACGCGCCGCTGGTCTCCGCGCGCAGCTGGCTGTAAAGTTGCGGGGCAAGATAAACCGAATGCGGGTCGCCGAGCGAATTTACCATGCCGCTTATCGCGCCGTCAATCAACATGCGGCGGTCGACTTCTTGAACGTAATTATGTTCGATAAATCTCATCGCGATAAAAAATCTTCCGAGGTCGAGCGCGTTGCTTGAGTTGAGACCCAACAGCAGACACACCAGACCCAAAGTCAACGCCGCGCTTATTAGTGCCACCAAAATTGCTCCGCCAAAAATTTTTTTCTTCAAGGCGTGACCTCCCTCCGTAGAAGTTTTTGCAACTATAGCAGTTCTTTCTGAAAAGATTATACAAGATTTGCCGCGCCCTGTCGATTGTGCTAAGATTAAAAAAATTTTGGAGTGATGATTTATGTTTTGGAGGAAAATTTTTCGACGAACGGTTTCAATTTTTTTTATCGTTTCGATTTTATCCTTTGCCGCGATAACCCGCGCCGAAATTTACACGGGCGAAGGTTCTTACGTTATGAGCGAGGGCGAAAATCTCGGCGTCGCCAAAGAACGCGCCAAAGCCGACGCCATGCGCAATGCTTCCGAACAAGCCTGCGTTTACGTCAAAAATTATTCTCGCATGAAAAATTTTAAGCTCGAAGAAGACGTTATCGAAACGATGACCACCACTATCCTGAAATTAATCGGCAGTCCAAATTTTTTTCCGCTTGAAACCGTCGACAACTTGGAAGGCGTTTTGATTCACGTCGTCGTTAAGGTTGAAGTCGACGATTCGGATATAACTCGCTGGCTGAACAAAAGCGAACAGGAAAAATCTATGCTCGTTTCGCAAATGGAAGCTCTGCGCAAAGCAAACGAGGAGCAAGCCAAACAAATCGCCGAATTGAAACGCCAACTCGCTCAATCGACCACTAAAGAAGAAAAAGAACGAATCACGAATGAATTTGCTGCCAAGGAGAAAATTTTTCTGTCGAATAAAAAAGTTGACGAGGGTTTGAAACTTTACAACAAAGGCGACTGCAACGGAGTAATTAAGGTTTTCGATAAGGCGATTGAACACAATCCGAAATATTTTTTTGCATACAGTAATCGCGGCGTTGCTTATAAAAATTTAAAACAATACGAGCGGGCGATTCAAGATTATGATAAAGCGATTGAGTTGAATCCGAACAATACAGTTGCGAAAAACAACCGCGAACGTTGACTGAAAGCTCTCGGCAAATAAAAATTCGGTTGCAACGGCTGACAAAAAAATTTATCTCCGTGCAGATTTTTGCGTCGGGGAATTTTTTTGGTATAATGAGCAAAAATTTTGGAGGCGAAGAAATGAAATCCATTTGCGTGATACCCGCGCGTTATTCGTCGACGCGACTGCCGGGCAAGCCGCTCAAAGACATTTGCGGGCGTCCGATGATTTGTCGCGTTTGGGAGCGGGCAAGCCGTGCAAAATCAGTGGCTGAAGTTATCGTGGCGACAGACGACGAAAGAATTTTATCGGCCGTCGAAAAAAATTTCGGGCGGGCAATGATGACGCGCGCCGACCACAAAACGGGCACCGACCGCCTTGCCGAAGTCGCCGAAAAATTTTCCGACGCGGAAGTCGTCGTCAACGTGCAAGGAGACGAGCCGCTAATCGAACCGAGCTTGATTGATGAACTCGTCGCGCTGTTCGTTGAGGATAAAAATTTGCAGATGGCAACCGTCGCGACAGAACTCACCGACGAAGACGAAATGAAAAATCCAAACAACGTCAAAGTCGTCCTCGACAAGAACAACGACGCGCTTTATTTTTCTCGCTCGCTCATTCCCTTCCCGCGCAACGTCGGCAAGTCGAAAATTTTTAAACACATCGGCATTTACGCTTACCGAAGAAATTTTTTGTTGGCTTACGCAAAAATGGAACCGACGCCGCTTGAGCAATCAGAATCGCTCGAACAGTTGCGCGCCTTGGAGAACGGATTTAAAATTCGCGTGATAAAAAGTTCGTGCAAATTTATCGGCGTCGACACGGAGGAAGATTTAAAACTCGTCAACAAAATTTATCTGGAGGGCAACGTGACGTTGCATCCTGCGGGTATGCTTTTAACCGCTCAAAAAATTTAAAGCTCGTCAACAAAATTTATCTGGAGGAAAATTTATGAACAAAGTTTCAGTCGGCGAAATTGAATTCGGCGGCGACAAATTAATTTTGCTTGCGGGGCCGTGCGTGCTTGAAGGTTTTGAGCGCAGTTTAAAAATCGGACGACGCGCAAAAGAAATCGCCGACAAGTTGAACATGCCCTACATTTTTAAAGCGTCGTTCGACAAAGCAAACCGTTCGTCGATAAAAAGTTATCGCGGGCCGGGTCTCGTCGAAGGCTTGAAAATTTTGGCGGAGATTAAACGCGAACTGAACGTTCCGATTGTCACGGACATCCACGAAACTTATCAGGCCGAGCAAGCCGCCGAAGTCGCAGACATTTTGCAAATTCCCGCGTTCCTCTGCAGGCAAACGGATTTACTCACGGCCGCCGCCAAAACGGGTCGAGTCGTCAACGTAAAGAAGGCGCAATTTCTTTCGGCGCGGGACATGATTAACGTCGTGGAAAAACTTCGGGAGAGCGGCACGGAAAAAATTTTGCTCACGGAGCGCGGCACGTCCTTCGGCTACAATAATTTGGTCGTGGACATGCGCGGCTTGCCGATTATGCGCGGCTTCGGTTGCCCCGTGATTTTCGACGGGACACACAGCGTGCAACTGCCGGGCGGCGCGGGTTCTTCTTCGGGCGGGCAAAGAGAGTTCGTCGAATATTTGGTTCGGGCGGCGTGTGCGGTCGGCGTCGACGGTTTGTTTTTGGAAGTGCACGACAACCCGTCCGAAGGTCTGTCCGACGGCGCGAACATGATTGCTTTGGACAACTTGGAAAAAATTTTGACAAGTGCAAAAAAAATTTATAACGTCACAAAAAATTTGGAGTGATAAAATGATAAAAGAAAAAGCGATTGAAACTTTACAAATCGAGGCTCACGCGATTGAAGCTCTGATTTCTCGCGTCGACGAAGAATTTATCGCGGCGGTAAAAAAAATTATGAGTTGCCGCGGGCGCGTGGTCGTCACGGGCATGGGCAAGTCGGGTCACGTCGGCAGAAAAATCGCGGCGACTTTGGCATCGACGGGCACGCCCGCATTTTTCATGCACCCCGCCGAAGCTTATCACGGCGATTTGGGAATGCTCACCGAAAACGACGTGCTCATTGCCATTTCCAACAGCGGCGAATCCTCGGAGGTCGTCAACATTTTGCCCGTCGTCAGGAGAATCGGCGCGGAAGTTATCGCCATGTGCGGCAAAAGAAATTCCACGCTCGGCAAGAACTGCGATTACTTTATCGACATCGGCGTTGAGCGCGAGGCGTGTCCTTTGGGCTTGGCTCCCACCGCTTCGACGACGGCCACGCTGGCAATGGGCGACGCGTTGGCAATGGCTTTGATGGACGAAAAAAATTTCACGTCGAAGGACTTTGCGCTGTTTCATCCGGGCGGCGCGCTCGGCAGAAAACTTTTGCTCACTGTCGGCGACGTCATGCACAGCGGCTCGGACAATCCGATTGTCAAAGTCGGCGCGACTGTCAAAGACGCGCTGTTTGAAATGACTGCAAAAGGTTTGGGCGCGGTCTCCGTCATCGACGCGAAAAATAAATTCGTCGGGCTGGTCACGGACGGAATCATTCGTCGCGCGCTGGAAAAAAATCCCGGCTTCATCGACGAGCCCGTCGAGCACATCATGTTTAAGCGGCCGCTCATCATCAGCGCGGACAAATTGGCGACGGCGGCTCTTTCCGTCATGGAAAAGCACAAGCCGCGACCCGTGACAGTCTTGCCCGTCATCGACGCAGAAAATTTCCCCGTGGGCATGATTCACTTGACGGATTTATTGCGCCAAGGCGTTGTGTAAAAAAAAAATGCGCAGAATTTTTTTCCGCGCGAAATTTTTTTCAGTGTCCCGATTTTTTGAAGCGGCCGCCGACAATATCGTTGACGGGATAAATCGTCACGAAAGCGTGCTCGTCCATGCCTCGGACAATTTGCTTGAGCTTGTCGACCTCCAAACGAGTGACGACGCAATATAAAATTTCTTTGCTTTGACGAGTGTAGCCGCCTTCGCCGTGCAGGAGCGTGACGCCGCGTCCGAGTTTCGTGTTGAGCTCGTCGGTCAATTCGTAAGGCATGTTCGACACAATCATCACCGCGTACATTTCGTCGAGGCCTTTAATCACCACGTCAATCATTTTGGAAATGACGAAGTAAGCGAAGAGCGAATACATTGCCTTGTCCCAGCCGAAGAGGAGCCCCGCGCCGCTCAAGATAAAAAGATTTATGAACATGACGACTTCGCCGACAGACCAGATAGTTTTTTTGTCGACGATGATAGCGACAATCTCCGTGCCGTCGAGTGAGCCGCCCGCCCGCATAATCAGCCCGACGCCCAAGCCGTCGATTATCCCGCCGAAGATTGCCGCCAAGAACGGGTCGTTCGTGACTTTGGGATATTCGCCGACGAATTCAGACCACAGACTTAAAAAAATTATCGCGGCAATCGTGGCGATGACAAAATCTTTTCCGATTTGTTTGTAAGCCAGCCACAGGAACGGAATGTTAAACGCGATTAAAAACGTTCCGAGCGGCAAGCCCGTGACGTACTGCGCCATAATCGACAGGCCGACAACGCCGCCGTCAATGACTTCGTTCGGGATTAAAAACAATTCCAGACCCAGTGCCGCAATCACCGCGCCGATACAGAGCTGCAAATATTTTTTGACGTAAGCCGAAACATTACTGCGCGGAATTTTTTTTTCTGTCAAAAGAATCACCTCAAGGCAATTATACTTTGCAAACGAAATTTGTAAACAACGCAGGAATTTTTTTCGGCGCGGCAAATAAATTTGTAACTTCAAGCGAGGGGGAGATGGGATGCTTAAATCCTACGACGTGACGGAACTGCGCGCGGGCATGAAAGTCGGGCGGGCGGTTAAAGACTTCGACGGCACGACGCTAATCAAAGCGGACGTCAAGCTCACGAGCGAAATGCTCGACAAACTGCACGGCAAAAATATTTTCTCGGTCTACATCGACGTGACGCCCGAAGACTACAAGCCGACGGAGGCCGCTCAAGAACATTTGCTCGACGATGGTTATGTCGCTTGTTATAAAAAATGTTTTTCAATCACGCAGAATCTTTACTACGGCTTCGCCAACACCGGCAAGCTCGACAGAAACGAACTGGTCGAACTGATTCGCGCCGAAAATATTTCCGAACTGTGCGACGACGGAGTTAAGGCCGTCACGCAAATTCACAACATGAAACGCGACGGCGATTATATAATTCATCACGCGCTCAACGTCGGAATTTTGGCGGGGATTATGGCGCATTGGCTCAACTGGCGCGCGACGCAGGTCGGCGAACTCGTCATGGCCGGCCTCTTGAGCGAAATCGGCAAGATGAAAATTTCCAAAGGCATTCTGAACAAAACGGAAAAGCTCGACGCCGACGAGTTGGCCGAAGTCAGAAAGCACGTCGTCTTCGGCTACGCTGTGCTCATGGAGTCTCCGATTAGAAGTTTAAAAAATGTTTTGCTCGGCGTCCTTCATCATCACGAACGCTGCGACGGCTCCGGCTACCCAAGCAAGCTCAAAGGCGACAAGATTAGCGACTTCGGAAAAATTATCGCGATTCTGGACATCTACGACGCGATGGCCGCCAATCGCTCTTACGCCAAAAGAAATTCGCCGTTCGACATCATAAAAGTTTTGTACAACGACGTGCTCGCCGGCAAACTCGATACGCGCTTCGGAGTCGTCTTCATGAAAAAACTTTTGCAGGCGATTAACGGCAGCTGGGTCGGCTTGAGCGACGGGCAGCGCGGAAAAATTGTTTACATGGACGATTCGCGGGTCACGGCCTTGCCCGTCGTCCAAACGACCAAAGGAGAATTCGTCGACTTGAACCGCCGCACCGATTTAAAAATCGACGCGCTCTTAACTGCTCAAGAGGCGACGTAAAACAGGTGCCAGGTGTCAGGGGTCAGGAGGTTTTAGCTGAAACCTGTCACGATTTTTTTGCCGGCCGTCAAACGAAAAAACCCTCCGACTTTTGCCGAAGGGTTTTTGTTTGCTTGTATCGCGACCGTGACGCCGCGTTTTAGCTGTCGATACTGTGTTTACTTACCAGTCCCAATCCTTAACGTCCATGAACTTTTTGCAGTGTTCCATTGCGTGCCTGCGTGCTTCGCTTTGGGTGATTTTCTTGGTGCCGAGGTAATATTCATTGCCGCTTATTGCTCCGTTGTGTGCGGTAAACGTGATTCCGACCTGTGCCCAACCGGCCTTAATTTCCTCTTGGATTTTGTTGCCGGGGGTAAACGCGATTCTGAGTGCGCCGTAGCGGTCGGTTGAACCGTTCAAGCTGTTGAGGAAGCGACTGTCCGCCGCCGTTTCCGCCCAAGTGCCGCCTGCGACCTGTTCGAGTTCCTCATCGCTCATTGCTTCGAGTGCCGTGTCGATTTTTTTGATGTTGTCTTCTCTGGTTGCCATTTTTATCAGTCTCCTTTTAATTTTTTTAGGGTTTCCTTTGCTGTCGATTCAGCTTGTTCCTTGCGGATTTTTTTCTTTCTATCCCTTATACGCAGGAGTTCCGATTTTGTTACATGGTTCGTCAAAGAAAAAAAATCCCTGCAACAATTTTTGTCGCAGGGAAAATTTTTTGTGCGGAATTTATTTCACGACGATATTAATCAGCTTGTTCGGGACGGCGATGACTTTGATAATTTTTTTGCCGGCTGTCAGCTCGTCGAAGCGCGGCAACGTCGGCGCAAGTTTTTCCAAATCGTTTTTGCTCAAGCCGACGGGAACTTTCACGTGCTCGCGAACTTTGCCGTTAATCTGAACGACGATTTCAATTTCCTCTTCGACAATCGCTTCCGCGTCGAAGGTCGGCCAACTTTGTTTGTGGACGTCGCCGTCAAAAAATTTGCTCCACAGCTCGGCGGAAATGTGCGGCACGAACGGCGCAAGCATTAACAGCAAATCGCGTGCAAGCTCACGGGCAAGCGCGGGATTAATTTTTTTGTCTTGGAAGGCGTGCATTGCGTTGACAAGTTCCATGAGCGCGCTTATCGCCGTGTTGAACGCGAAACGGTCGCGGACATCCTCCGTGACTTTTTTTATCGCCTTGTGCAGCGTGCGCCGCAAAATTTTTTCTTCGTCCGTCAACGGTTGCGCGGCGTCGGAAGATTTAATTGCGTCTTCAAAAATATTTAAAATTCTCCACACGCGATTTAAAAATCTGAACGAGCCTTGGACGCCCTCGTCGCTCCAATCAAGGTCGCGTTCGACGGGCGCGGCGAACAGGATAAACAATCTGGCGGTGTCCGCGCCGTAAGTCGAAATAATTTCTTCGGGGCTCACGACGTTGCCCAAAGACTTCGACATCTTCGCGCCGTCTTTGATGACCATGCCTTGCGTCAAAAGATTTGCAAACGGTTCGTCGTAATCCAAAAGCTTTGCGTCGCGCAAAACTTTCGTGAAAAATCTGGAGTAAAGCAAATGCAAAATCGCGTGCTCGATGCCGCCGATATATTGGTCGACGGGGCTCCAATAATTTATTTTGTCGCGGTCGAAAGGTTTGCTCGTGTTGTGCGGGTCGGTGTAGCGCATGTAGTACCAGCTTGAGCAAATGAACGTGTCCATCGTGTCGGTTTCGCGGTGAGCGTGGCCGCCGCATTTCGGGCAGGTGCATTCGTTAAATTTTTTGCTCGTGGACAGAGGACTCAATGCGCCTTGTTTAAATTCCACGTCGTCGGGCAAGAGGACGGGCAAATCTTTTTCGGGCACGAGGACTTCGCCGCACTTGTCGCAGTAGATGACGGGAATGGGCGCGCCCCAATATCTTTGACGACTTATCAGCCAGTCGCGCAGACGATAATTGACTTTGCGCTTGCCGAAGCCTTGAGCCTCCGCCTCGTCCATAATCGCCTTAAAGCCCGCGTCAAAATCCATGCCCGTGAACTTTCCCGAATTTACGAGAACGCCTTCGTGTTCGGTGTAAGCCGCGTCCATTTCCTCAAGCTTAAGCTCTTTATCTTTCGGTTGAAGCGTCAAAATAATATCAAGCCCGTATTTTTTCGCGAACATCCAATCGCGTTGGTCGCCCGAAGGAACGCCCATGACCGCGCCCGTGCCGTACTCGAAGACGACGTAATTTGTAACCCAAATTTGAACGTCGCGGCCGTTGAACGGATTGACGCAAGTTACGCCCGTGAAAATTCCTTCCTTTTCCGATTCGCTCGAAGTTCTTTCAATGTCGCTTTGAGCGCGGGCGTGTTCGCAAAATTTTTTAATCGCGTCGGCCTTATCGCTGATTGCGCAAATTTTTTCGATGAGCGGGTGTTCGGGAGCCAGCGCAAGAAAAGTTATCCCGAAGGAAGTATCGGGGCGCGTGGTGTAGACGGAAATTTTTTCGTTGAGCGCGGGCACGTCCAAAGAAATTTCCAAGCCCTCGCTGCGTCCAATCCAATTTTCCTGCATGACTTTGACGCGATTAGGCCAGCCCGTCAGCTTGTCCAAGTCGGCAAGGAGTTCGTCGGCGTAGTCGGTTATCTTGAAGAACCATTGCGCCAAATTTTTTTTGTGGACTTCCGAATCGCAACGCCAGCACTTTCCGTCGATGACCTGTTCGTTGGCAAGAACCGTGCCGCATTTGTCGCACCAGTTGACGGCCGCCTCTTTCTTGTAAGCCAGCCCGCGCTTATAAAAAAGTTCAAAGAGCCACTGCGTCCAACGATAATAATCTTCGCGGCAAGTTTCGACTTCTCTGTCCCAATCGTAAGCCAAGCCCATTGCCTTTTGTTGAGCCGTCATGTTTTTTATGTTCGCGAACGTCCAATCGCCGGGCTTTACGCCGTGAGCAATCGCTGCGTTTTCTGCGGGCATGCCGAAGGCGTCGAAGCCCATGGGGTGCAAAACGTTGTAGCCGGCCATCATTCGATAACGCGCGACCACGTCGCCGATTGAATAGTTGCGGACGTGACCCATGTGCAAATTGCCCGAAGGATACGGGAACATTTCCAGCGCATAATATTTCGGGCGCGTGCTGTCTTCCGTCGTGCGATAATAATTCGGCGCGTCCCAAACTTTTTGCCACTTCTTTTCAATTTCTTGCGGATTGTACTTTTCCATTTAATCAGCCTCCTGTTAAACGCGCAACATTATATCAGCCCGCGCGGGAAATTAAAAGTTTTATCGCCAATAAAAAAATCCCGCTCCGAATTCGGAACGGGCAGAAAAAATTTTCCCGTCAGTTCATTTCCATTACCCAAAACCTTGAGCATTTGTTATAAAAACTTCTGTAGTCGTTCTTCGGAAATTTTTGGTTATCGAACTCGCAAATGCCGATGGTGTCTTCCCATTTGTCTCCGTTGGCGTTGATTACGTTGCCGGTCATGTTTATCGTGAAATGATTTACCTTGACGCCCGCCTCGTTGAACATTTGAACTATTTCGGTGCACTCTCGCGCCATGTACATCGTCTCTCTGTCGTCTTTGGTGTAGTATTCGTTCTTGTCTTCAATGCTTATGGGAATTGAGCCGTGCTTGAAAGTTATTGTGACGTTGAAAGTATCATTGCCCAAATTATCATAAGAGACGCGATAATTGCTTTCAAAATTTTTGAGTTTGTCTTTCGCTCTCACCAAATTATCGGATTCTTCTTTGGCGGCTTGGGCGGCGGCTTTGTCGGCGTTGCGTTGTTTATTCAAAGCTCTCTCCAAAGCTTCGGCGCGTGCCTCTTGCTCGGTGTAAGCATGGTCGCTGAACAAGCCTTCTTCTTTCAGCAAGCTCTGATAAGTTTCTTCGTAAAATTTTTTAAATTCATCGTTCAGCTTCGCGTAATTTTTTTCAAATTCCTCGTCCGCTTTACTTTTTTGTTTTTCGGCGGGTTGAGGATTTTCTTGCGGCTTTTCCGATTGAACTTTATTTTCGGCAGCGGTTTGCTCTTGAGTAACTTTTTCTTCGGAGGAAAGTTTCGCGGCTATCTTTTTTTCTGCGGCGTCCTGCGCTGCTCTTTCTGCGGGTGTCCTCGTTGCGTCACTTCCGATTGCGGCGACAACCAAAATAATTGCCGCGATGCCAAATTTTTTCAAGTACGCTCCTTTCGGTTGGCCGCGCACCGTCGCGAGTATAAGTTTGACAAAAAAATATGCTCCCGCCAAAAATGCAACTACAAGTATTCCGTCAAATACAACTTTCATAATTAATTCCTCTCTTTTTCAAGTTCAGGCGCGTTCAATCTTGATAACCTTAAAGCCGCTGAAAAAAGCCACAAACAGCCAAAAGCCGGTTAAGGTAGCCAAAGCTCCGAAGTTGAAATCGCAATTAAATTTCAGTGCGCCGCCCTCGTCGATTCGGAAATCTGTCGGACGGCTGCGTAAGAATCCCGATAAAAAAGACCAATTCATTTTCAACTGAAGTTGGTGCACGCCGGGCGTTACTTCAAAAATTTTTGTCTGCCCGTTGCTTACCTTGCCGATTTTTACGCCGTCAACCAAAACATTTGCGCCGAAAAGAAAATCAACCCAACGCCACTTGCGGAAAATTTCTATCGTCGTTTTTGCTTCGGAATTTTCCATAAAATCATCCTCCCAAAAAATTTTTGCTTAGACAAAATTTCTGTCGCTCCCCGAACAGAGCCTGTCCTCCTCTTCGCTGAAGGTGA
>CAMJQS010000033.1 GCA_946408105.1 uncultured Selenomonadales bacterium
CATTTGCTGGGGCGCACAGGCGGGCTTGTATTATCATTACGGCGTGCCGAAATATCTTTTGTCGGAAAAAATTTCGGGCGTTTATCCTCACAAACTTTGCGTCAAGCATGAAAAACTTTTGCGCGGCTTCGACGACGAATTTTTTGTTCCGCACTCAAGATACACCGACGTTCGCCGCGAAGACATCGAAAAAGTTCCCGCGCTTACTCTCTTGTCCGAGTCGGACGAGGTAGGCGTCTATGCCGTGGCGAACATCGAGGCGCGACAATTTTTTATCACAGGTCACGCCGAATACGACCCGAACACTTTGCAGAACGAATACATTCGCGACGTGCGCGCGGGCTTGAATCCGAACGTGCCGCAAAATTATTTTCCGAACGACGACCCGACCAAGGAGCCACTCGTTAAGTGGAGGAGCGTGGCGCATTTGCTCTTCGCCAACTGGCTCAACTATTACGTCTATCAAGAGACGCCCTACGAATTGGAAGCAATCAGCAGCAAAAATTTCTTTTGAAAAATTTTCGGCGGCGATAAAATTCGTCGCTTTTTTTGTTGAAAAAATTTCCCCGCCCGATATAATAAAAAAAGATTTTGTGCAGGAAAAGGTGTTCGTCATGTGGTTGAGGGAAATTAAACAGCGCGGACAATTTATGGCTCTTTATGCCATGCTCGTCCCCGTGTTATTCGGTTTCGTCGGCGCGGGGATAGACCTCGGCTGGTATTATTTCAACGTGTCGCGCCTTCAAAATGCGGCGGACGCGGCGGCTCTGGCGGGTGCACGAAAAATTATTGACAGCGACGAAAAATTTAAAACCTACAATAATAAAGCTGTTCGCCTCGTCGAAAATATCCTCGACGACGAACCCTACAAATTGGAGACAGCGGGCGATGAAGTTGCGGCCGCTTACGTGCTGAAAAATATTTCGTCGAACACCGACACCGCGCCCGTAAAAAATACTTACGATTACACGCTGATTGACGACTGGGGCATTGGCGGCAGCTCCGAAATAAAAATGACTCCTTCGCTTTATCAAGGCGGCGGCGGAAATTTTTATTACGTCGTGCACCTGGCGGAAAACGTCAAGCATTTGTTTTTGCCGGGCTGGTTCGACGACATGCGCGCTCCCGTCGTGGCCGTCGCCATTTTGACAAAAAAAGAAACCACTACACCCGTTTACGAAGATTTAACACTTACCTTTGACGCGAACGGCGGCACTTTCGGCGAGGAAGAAACTGATTCGACAAAATCAACCGCAAAAAAATCGACGGCAAATAAATCGACAAAGACAATTTCGACAAAAAAGCTTAACCCGATAGAAACAATTAAGGAAAACAATGAAATCACAACCATGACGCCCGACGACGGCACGCCCACGCGCGAAAATTACGAATTCCTCGGCTGGAACACAAAGGAAGACGGTTCGGGCACTTACATTTACGACGGCAAGCAACTTTTGCCTTCGGAACTCGAAAAATTATTCGGCGAAGAAAAATCTTTAACTCTTTACGCCATGTGGGAAGTCAGAGACCCGATAAACAATATAACCTTGTGGCAACAAATGGAATACGTGCGCGCCAAAAATGCTTACGACGGCGACTGGAACGTTTCCATAACAAAATATGGTTCTGCATTGCACAATGTTAATTTCCCCGGCACTAAAGATTTGGAAAAAACCGTTACATTGGGCACAAGCAAAACCAACGACGGCAACTACATTAAAAATATCGACAGATTATTTATCGACTTCAGACCGGATTATTTTGTCTCAAGAGTGCATTCGATGATAAATGTTAATACGGCTTATGACGTTCGCAACGGAAAAAATGACGACCCGCTTTATATCCGAATTGAGAGCGAGCCAAAACAAGGTAACACAGGCAACGCGCCTCAACAAATTATCATCAACGTGAATGTTTCAAATTTGGCCGACAACAAACGCCCGCTGATTTTCTACTACGACGGACCTTTGACTTCTTGGAACGGAAATATTTATACAGACCGCGACCCCGTGCCCGTCATTTTAAACTTAAACGCGGACTTTAAAGGCGTGCTGTACATGCCCGACGTGCCTGTTGTCATCAACGGCAACGGAAAAGGCGTCGGCGACGGCAACGGAACCAATCACAACACGTTTGAAGGTTTCATCATCGCCAAAGAATTCAGAGCACTCAATAAAACTTCCGCCTTTTACACAACGACGCACACGGTAAGTTCCAAAAGAACGACTTACAAGGTCGACAGCAAAAATAATGTTCAAACGATTTTGATTAACGGCGACTATCAGGAATTAAGAGACAAGCTCGGTTACTTCTATCTTTCCTCAAGCTCGAAGTTCAGAAAGTTTAACATCGAAACGGATTTGGATTTCACTTACATTTACTACGACGCGAACGGCGACATGGTTCCTTTGACGGACAGAGACGGCAACGAATTGATTCCTTTGTACGACAAGAACGGCAACCGAATAACCGACTGGGATAAAGTAAAATTGTACGACAAGCCCGCCGACGATACCTCGCGAACGCAATATCCGAAAAAAGACACCGACCACGCACGAGTTCCCTTACTCGATTCCGACGGAAAGCCCGTGCCCGTTTACGACGAATACGGCAACAAAATTTATTTCTGCGAAGATTACGGCAGGCTGGGCATTCAATACACCATCCTCACGTTGCACAGAGTGGACGACGATACGCGCAAACCGCACGAATTCTTGTTGACGCAGCCCGAATCAAATTCGGACGATTGGTTGTAAAAATTTTCGTCGCAGGGAAAAATCCTTGCGGCGATTTTTTTTTGCCCGCCTCGAGCCCATGAAACTCTTTAAAAAAATCTGCTCGTTTGGTATAATAAAAAAAATTTGTGCAGGAAAGGAGTGTTCGATTATGTGGCTCAAAAATGTTAAGCAACACGGTCAAGTTTTGGTTCTTTACGCTCTGCTGATGCCTGTTTTTATTTTGTTCCTCGGCGCAGGCCTCGATTTGGGTTGGTATTATTTGAACGTCTCTCGATTGCAAAACGCGGCGGACGCGGCGGTTTTGGCGGGTGCTCACAAGTTGAGAGACGATCACGACCTCTTCAAAGACAAACACTACCTGATTAAACTCGTTCATCAATATCCCGCCGACAAACAGGACAAAAAAATCAGAACGACCATAGGCGACGAAGTTGCGGCGGATTCCATGCTGAAAAATTTATCGTCCGATTCGGAATGGCAGATAGTAGCCTTTGCTCCTTTGAAGAAAAATCCTTCGCCGCAAATTTTGTTTTCCGTTGCCGAGGCCGACGAAAACCCCAAATCAACCGCCGAAGTAAACTTCAACTCCTCCTCAAAAGTCATACTCCGTGAACGATAATTGGAGTATAAGAGGCGACCCGCAAGTTACGATGACGCCTTCCCTGTATCAAGACGACAAAAAAGATTTTTATTACGTCGTTCATCTCAAAGAGGACATTCACCATTTCTTTCTGGGTTTCTTCGGGAAAATGGCGGCTCCCGTCGTGGCCGTCGCCAAGCTGGAAAAAAGTCCGATTAGAACAATCCTGTACGATGCGAACGGCGGAAAGTTCACCAAGGGCGACGTCGATACGACCGACCAACCGAAAGACGAAGTGCTTATCGGTTCCGGCACGACAATCAGATTGCCGAGCCCTTACGAGATGTATCACACGGGCTTTGATTTTAAAAATGTTTGGTGCACGACGGCGGACGGCAACGGCACCCGCTATAACGCGGGGCAACGTTTAACGAGCGAGGAAGTCGATACTTTGTTCGGCGATAAAGATACCGTCACGCTTTACGCTTTGTGGGTGAATCAAACGCCCGAAGTAATTGAAGGCTTGTCGATTTACGCCGCGATGAAAGGCAACAAAAAGAACGGCAAAGACCGCACGGGTCTTGAAGAGCTTATGACTTTCAGGACGTGGAAGAGTATCGATAAAACTACTGCTGTCACTACCACTACCACTGTCACCAATGAAGATGGTACGGTTTCCAATAAGACTACGACTACAAGTATTGCAGACGATACCATTTCATTCGCGGCTGCTTCCAAATACGGCAACACACGAAACACTTACAATAAAACCTTAGGAATTTATGAGGAAAAAGTCAACATCGTTCCCAGGTCAAACAATTACGATTACACTGCCTTTTTCGATTTGAGCACGGATTTCACTTACTACGACAATCACGGCGGCACCAAAATAAAATATCCCGAAGACAATTATAACGCAGAACATTCCAGAAGCAGTTGGGGCGGTCTTTTTAAATACACTTTGTTGGAAAAGGATTACCGCGTCGCCGACGATGACTTCAACTTGTTCAGAATAATCAAAGCAAAAGCCAACGGCTACGAGACCCTGAAGGCACGCCCGGTTGCCCCAAAGGTTATAACGGCGTCGGTTGTTTGGACGGAGAAAACAAATCCGGTAGCGGCAACTACACATTTGGTTTCTTTGGCAAAAACGGTGCCAGCTATTCGATTGTAGAAGAAAATTTCAACGAGATACTTAAAAATATAAGGTTTAGAAGCCACACGAGCTTTAACATAAACAGCGGCTGGAATGTACGCGCGGGCGACGGTGTTGCCATTTCGTCCAAGTATGTTACCTACGTCGAAACTTATCTAAAAAAATTTCTTCAAGAACTTCAATATTTAAAAGGCTCCGCCACGACGCTTGCCGAAATGACTCTGACTGACGATGAAATTAAAGAGATTATAAAGAACAAAAAATTTCCGCCGGTTTATTTCACTACATAAAGGCGGCGATTGAAAATAATCCCGACTCCACACTTACGAACACGGAAATTGATTCCATTGTCGCCGGCAGCAACCCCGCGCAGTTGACTTCAAGCGAAGACCCGCTTTATGTTCGTATCGAGAGTGAGGAGCTTAACGAGGGCAGCAACGACAGATACGGCACTCTCGTCCGCCAAATTTGGCTCAACGTGGACAAAGATTATAAAGCTGAAGGCTCTCGCCCTATGGTTATTTTTTACGAAGGCCCCGACCGCGGACTTTCGGAGGAATACGACAAAGAAGAATTGGAAACCGGGCAAGCACCCAATCCGAGCGCACGCTATCCTTTCTTGACGAAGCGCGATTCGGAGCCCGTGATTTTAAATCTTAATGCGGACTTCAAAGGAATTCTTTTCGCGCCCAACAGCCCCGTCGCGATTATCGGCAACGGACACAAGCTTGAAGGTTTTGTCATCGCCGAAAAATTCGTCAAGCCGATAACAAGTCCCAAAGGCGAATACACAGAGGAAAAAACTATAAACGGCGTCAAAGTTTACACAAACAAATGGGGCGATATCGGCTACGAAGATTTGCAACTCGGCTCTTCCGTCACGCGCCGCACGCAAGGTTCGGAAATTCCCTACAACATGGGCAAAGATGAAGGCGATTACAAAGATTCCGACGCCTATATCAGCACCGATCTTTACAAAGATTATGCAAAAGAATTGACAGGCGCAGAGTTCGACATCTACAAAAATAATTTGAAAAACTACGAATATGTTTTTAAAGCCTCCGCGTTCAATCTTTCTTCCGATTCTCATTACGACAACTTCGGCATTCCCGAATTGACGAGAGAAGTTTATTGGTCTTTGAACGAAAACAAATCCGAAGACATGTTCTTTACGACAATAAGGTCGAAGTGGATAACCTGACAGAAAATTTTTTCGTCGCAGGGAAAAATCCTTGCGGCGATTTTTTTGTGGCCATTAACTTTTGCTTAAAAATCTTGAAAAATTATATCGCCTTGATATAATGAAAACGAAACAAAATTCTTTCAGAAAGGGAGTGCGTCCATCACGAACACTAAAATTTTTAAACAACGCGGTCAAACCTTGGTGCTTTTTGCCTTGCTGATACCGTTGCTTTTTTTGTTTTCAAGTGTGGGGCTTGATTTGGGCTGGTACTATGTGAACGTCTCTCAACGCGAGAAAAGCAGCCGAAAAAAGTCTCGTCTATTACGAATACGACGGTTCGATTACCGATAAATACACCGGCACACCGAACACCACGAACAAAAGCAGGGGCGATACCGTTGCGGCAGATTACGCGCTGAAAAATCTTTCCGACACTGACGTTAATTGGACACAGAGCGCGTCGGGCGAATATACCTTGAAGGACAACTGGAGCAGAGGCGGTTCTTCCGAGGTCACGTTCAAGCCTTCTCTTTACAACGACGAAGAAGGCAATCTTTACTACGTCGTGCACCTTGCGGAAAAAGTTCAGCACATGCTCATGCCCGGCTCGTTCGAGTCAATGGACGCCCCCGTTGTGGCCGTCGCCGTGCTGACAAAACATGAAAGTCCGCCTTCGGATGAATGGGTTAAAATAAAGTTCGACGCAAACGGCGGCAGCTTCGGTGACGGTGGAACTCAAGATACAATAAGATTTGACTCACCTGAAGACGACGGCGTATCCGACCCGCTGACTCCGAACAAAGGATTGCCGACAAAAGAAAAGGCCGAAGACGGAACAACATATGAATTTAAAGGCTGGACGACGACCCCGAATCCGAAGAGCGGCGACAAACTGAAAGATTTTTATGCGGACGGCAAACAATTAACCAAAAACGATTATGACGAATTGTTCAAGAAAAAGAATTCAGACGGCGAAGTGGTTTTGTACGCCATTTGGGAAGAGGTCACGCCGCCCAACAACAGAACGCTTTGGGAGCAAATGCAATACCTCGTTGCCAAGAACGTCTACAATTATTATTGGTATGCCGCCAAAAACAAATACAGTCGCGACCCTATTAATAACGGTTTCTTAAATGCTAAAGTTTGGAAAGACAGCAGCAACAATCGTTTGTACTACACGGAAAAAATTGACTTGGCGGCGAAAGAAAACAGCAACCGCTTGATTGAAGGTTCTACACATTATTACATTGACTTCTTCCAGACAACCGACAACAGGCTTGGTCTCACCAGTAACTTGCAAGGCGAGAGAATTTATTACGGAAAACCTTACAGGATACATTCGCTTTTCAACGTAAATATAACTTATCCCACCCGTGAAGAATACAAAGGTTATGACGACCCGATATATTTCCGCATTGAAGCAGAGCCGTATATAAGCGAGCAGACACCTATCCGCCAGATTATCATCAACATAAACGCGAGCAATTTAGATGAAGACAAACGTCCGTTGTTCTTCTTCTATGACGGCCCCGATGCCCGCACGAAGCAAAGCAGCGATGGCAGCGGTCAACCAATTTTAAAACCGGAAGAAGCTCAACCCGTTATCTTGAATTTGAACGCGGACTTCAAAGGCGTGCTGTTCATGCCCAATATCCCCGTCGTCATTAACGGCAACGGTCACATCTTCGAAGGCTTCATCATCGCCAAAGAATATCGCTACTTGGACACGACCCAAGGCGTGCAAGTCGAATACAGCTCAAATGGCAAAACCGACAAAACATACACTGACAATCGAATCCACGTCGACCCCGAAACCGGCAATGTTTATTCGATAAAGGCAGAAGGCTCCGACACAATCCAACTTTACACAAACAACGCCAAAAACGTTTCCCGATTCAATTTGAGTGAGAAATCGCATTTTAAAACCTTCCACGTGGAGGACGAAGTTGTTTACATGTACATTTACTACGACTACAGCGACAACCCGAAAATGGACACGAGCCCGTTCTATAACGAACTCGGCGATTTGGTTCCGATGTACAAACTCGAAAACGGCGAGCAAGTTCGCATCACCGATTGGAAAGATGTAAAACTTTACGACAGCAACGATAAAAGTACCAGAAAAGAGATACCTCAAGAAATAACGAAAGACCAAAACCAAATGAAAGGCTCGGTTCGTCTCACGAACGGCAAGCCGTCGCCTGTTTTCGACGCGGCAGGCAACCCGATATATTTCTGCGCAGATTATGTCAAACTGTCGAACACCTACACGGTCTTCACGCTAGACAGAGTGGCGGACAACACCCGCGATGTCAACAGAGAATTTTTGTTGATGAAAAACGACAGCTTGGAAGAGCCGAACGTTTCCGACACGTACAAATGGAAGTAAAGCAAAATTTTTTCGTCGCAGGGAAAAATCCTTGCGGCGATTTTTTTGTTCGTTGAAATCAATCTGAATATTGACTGAAAGAAAATGTTTTGCTACAATCACAAACAGAATTCACTCGGCGTTTCATGAAGAGGTGAAAATTTTGGCGAAGGTATTTCAGGCGACGCACGTCGGGAAAGTGCGCTACAACAACGAAGATTCGCTGACAGTAATAGAGCCGGAAACATACGCGGTGGCGGACGGAATGGGCGGAGCGTCGGCGGGCGAAATCGCTAGCCAAATGCTGGTCGAGACCGTGAAAAATTTTTTGTCGAGGACGCCGCAGCCTTGGGACGAAAATATTTTGGCGCAGGCAATTCTTTTGGCGAACGACAAAATTTTAAACACGGCACGGCGGCACGAAGAGTATCACGGCATGGGCACGACCGCGACGGTTTTGTCTTTGGACGGACAGACGGCGCACTTCGCGCACGTGGGCGACAGTCGGCTTTATCTGTTGCGAGAAAATTTTTTTAAGCAGATGACCGAAGACCATTCTTACGTTGAAACTTTGGTGAGGCGCGGAGAACTTACGGCGGAAGAAGCACGCGTCCACCCGATGAAAAATGTTTTGACGCAGGCGGTCGGAGCAATGGCGAATCTTTCTATCGACAAGGCAAATTTTCCCGTGGAGCGCGGAGATATTTTTTTGCTCTGCACCGACGGCTTGACCAACATGGTCGAAGATGAACTTATTCTAAAAATTTTAAAGACCGCCGAAAATCCTGCCGACGCATTGATTGAAGCCGCACTGGACGCGGGCGGCAGGGATAATGTTTCTGTTATCGTCGCGGGAGTTGATTAAAAATGTGTCGAGAAATTTTTTACTGCGCGTTGAATTTGTATTACGCGATGCGGGGCGCGATAGATTGTGCCTGCCGCATTGCGCACGACGCATTGACTTAAGGGGCGGAGAAAATGATTCAGCGAGTCTTGAGCGGACGATATGAACTCGAAGAGAAAATCGGCAGCGGCGGCATGGCTGAAGTTTACAGAGCGCACGACCGACTGCTTGCTCGACCCGTCGCGATAAAAATTCTCCACGAGGCTTATCGTTCGGACGTGGAGTTTATCGAACGCTTTCACCGCGAGGCAAAATCTGCGGCGCGTCTTTCGCACCCGAACATCGTCAGCATTTTCGACGTGGGCGTGGCCGGCAACGACCATTACATTGTCATGGAGTATGTGCAGAGCAGCACGCTCAAGAAAAAAATTCAGGACGAGGGGCCGCTCGATATTTTGACGGCGACGCAAATTGCAAAAGACATTGCAAACGGCTTGACGCACGCGCACGCAAACAACATCGTCCACTGCGACATTAAACCGCACAACATTTTGATGACGGAGGACGGCCGCGCAAAAATTACGGACTTTGGAATTGCGCGCGCGGTCACTGAGTCGACGTTGACTTACGGCGGCAGCGTCATCGGTTCGGTTCATTATTTTTCGCCCGAACAGGCACGCGGCGGAGCGATAACGCCGAAGTCGGACGTTTACTCTTTGGGCATTGTGCTTTACGAAATGCTGACGAATCGTTTGCCGTTCACGGGCGACAATCCCGTTGCAATCGCCATGAAGCACGTCGAGGAAGAAGCAATTTCGCCGAGCCGATATCGTCCGCAAATCCCGCCGATGTTGGAAGCGATAATCTGTCGAACGATGAGCAAGAGCCCCGAAATTCGTCCGTCGAGCTTTGAACTCGTCCAAGAACTTTCAAACGTCGAGGCGGCGTTGAGCGTGACGATAAAGAACGACCCCGACGCCACACAGGTTTTGCCGCGCCAAGAAATTCCTCCGCGCCGCGCCGTTCGTCAAGGGTTGGGCGTTCAAACCGCTCCGCAAGAAGAAAAAATTTCCGAGCCGCCCGTCGAACAAAAACCTTTTTATAAATCGAAAATTTTTATAGCACTCATGGCTTTGGTTTTGATGATGGGATTCGGCGTCGGGATTTTCGGCGCGTTCGGAAAAGTTTGGACGACGGAAGAAACAGTCATCGTCCCCGAAGTCAAAGGCAAGCAGCTGGCATTGGCGCGACAGATTTTGGAGGACAATAAACTTCGCGTGAACGTTGCCGAAACTTACGACGCGAACGTTCCCGCAGGTCAAGTTGTCTCTCAAGACCCCGACGTCGGCAAAACCGTAAAGAGCGACCGCCTCGTCACGATTTACGTGAGCAAGGGCGGCGAAGCGATTGACATGCCCGACCTTGCAGGCTTAACGAAATCTGCGGCGATTGAACGACTGCAAAAACTCGGATTGAATTTGGGTTCCGTCTACGAAAAAGAATCGTCGAGCGAGCCGGGCACTGTCCTTTCCCACGACCCGACGACCGGCACGAAAATTACGCGCGGGCAAGTGATTGATTTAGTTGTTTCGCGCGGCGAACCCGAAAAAAAAGTTGAGGAAAAACCCGTGACCAAAAAAGTTACGCGCGTCCCGAACGTCGAGAGCGCAAGCTTGGGCGTGGCTGAAGACGGAATAGAAGGGCGCGGCCTTCGCGTCGGCTCCGTCAGCTACCAAGACAGCGACCAGGCACCCGGCACCGTCGTCGCGCAATATCCTTCGCCTGATGCGGAAGTCGAACTCGGCTCAAGCGTCGATTTGGTTATCGCACGTCGCCCCGAATCGCAGCCCGAACCGCAACCTTCAAGCGAACCCGTCCGCGAGCCCGAACCACGGCAATCAGAAACTTTCCCCGACATTCCCACTCAAGACGAAGTGCCGAGCCGCGAAAGCGACCAGCCGAAGGAACGTTGACATGAAAGAAATCGGACGTGTGATAAAATTTTACAACAGTTTCTTTTTCGTGAAGGTCGGCGAAAAAATTATCCCCTGCAAATTGCGCGGGCTCCTCAAGCGCGACAAAAAAATCGGGAGCGCGGTTTGCGTCGGGGACTTCGTGGAAATTTCCAAACTTAAAGACAAAAGCGGCGTGATTGAAAATGTTCAATCGCGCCGAAATATTTTGATTCGCCCGCCGATAGCCAACGTCGACAGAGTGGTTTTAACTTTCGCGGTCGACGCGCCGAAACTTCATCCGCTGCTGCTGAACAGATTTTTGGTGCTCGCGGAAAAATCTGCGCTCGACGAAATAATTATTTGCGTGAACAAAATCGATTTGGCGGCGGAAAAAAATTTTTTGGCAGAATACGAATCGCTGTATAAAATTTTGCGGACGTCGACGATGACGGGCGCGGGCGTCGACGAGCTGAAAAAAATTTTGTCGTCGGGCGTGACGGTTTTGGCGGGGCCGAGCGGCGTCGGGAAATCTTCACTGCTCAACGCCGTCGACAAAAATTTAAAACTCAAAGTCGGCTCCGTCAGCGAAAAAATTTTGCGCGGCAAGCACACAACGCGCGTCTCCGAGCTGTTGGAATTCGGCGACGGCTTTTTGGTCGACACGCCCGGTTTCAGCGCGGTGGATTTGGTCGAGGCCGGCTTGGACAAAAAAAATCTTTGGCACTGCTTTAAAGAGTTCGCGGCCTTCGCGGGCGGCTGCAAATTTTTGAACGGGTGCACTCACAGCCACGAGCCCGATTGCGCCGTCAAAGCTGCCGTCGAACGCGGAGAAATTTTGCGCGAACGTTACGAATCGTATTTGGCTTTGCTTGAGGAGGTCGGCGCGGAAAAAATTTATTGACGAACCTCCACGCCGAACCACTGCGCCGCCGCGTCCCACTTGTAGCGCAGCTCGCAAAAATTTTCTTTCTGCCATTCTTTGTACAAAAAAATTATCGTGTCGCCCTCGGCGAAAAAATTTTCCAAATAAAATTCGCGCGGAATTTTTTTCCTCATGTCCGACGTGTTGAAGTATTGCACCCATTTGCCGTCGCGCGCGCCGATAACTTTAAACGAGCCGCCGCCGCCCGTCTCCGTCGCCAACAAATAAAATTCGCGGCCGTCGTCGCCGCTCACGGGAAAAATTTTCGTCATGCCCTCGAAGACGTAAACGGGCACGGTGTCGGAAAAATTTTTGCCGCCGAAACGACTTGTTTCGTTGGAGCAGTCGAAGTGCAAATACAAATCGTTGAAGGCCGCCACGCCCTTTGAAAAGTTTCCGTCAAGTTGAGTGTAACCTTCGATTTTAATTTCGTTCGGCGGGGAAGTCTGACTGATTGAGCCGACCGACTCGCGAAGCGTCAAGTTCATTGCCGAAGCTTGAGCCGCGAACATCAGCAGGAAAATTGCAAGAGCGAAAAATTTTTTCATCGTTCAATCGCCTCCGTGTAAAATTTTTCGTTGACGGCGTGGTAATGACAAACAACGTCGACAATATTTTTTTGTAAAGTGTAACGGAAAATAATTTGGTTCTCCTCCGTGAAAATTTTTGACAGTTGAAAATTCTCTCCGATATTAAACTTTTCTCGGAAGTCGAGCGCGTCCAAAAGCACAATCCGATTGCCGCCGCGCAGGCCGATAACTTTAATTGCGTCGCGGTCGTCGGAAATTTTTTTGAGCAAAAATAAATCGGAGCCCGCAGTGTTTGCGATTCGATAAATTTCCGTCTCGCCGCTCGTGTCGACTTCGACGGAATTTTTTTTGTCGCGGTCGCCGAAGCGATTATAAATTCTGTCGGCGTCGAAGTGGAAATAAAAATCTTCGTCGAAGAGCACGACGCCCTTTTTAAAGTCACCTTCGATTTGAGTCGCGCCTTCGATTTTAAAATCTTTGTAGTCGTAAGAAAAAATTTTTCCGATTGGTTGCGGATAAAGTTCGAGCCTCATCGCGGACGCTTGCGCGGAAAATATCATCAGCAAAAAAATTCCCGCGAAAAATTTTTTCAACACGTTCATCACCTAAAAAATTTTTTCTGCGCGACAAAAATTTTCCCTGCAAAAAATTTTTCAAAAAAAAAAGCGGACAGCTCGTTGGAGCCGTCCGTTTTTATGTCGCAGTATTAATCGAGAATGTAAACGTCAATGAATTGTCTGCCGAATTCGTAGCACTCTGCCACGGTGTCGAAGGCCACGTCGATTTTGTGGCCGACAATCGCGCCGCCCGTGTCTTCAGCGACTGCGTAGCCGTAGCCGGGAATGAAAACGCGCGTGCCGAGGGGAATGACGTTGGGGTCTGTAGCAATGACGCCGTGTTGGCAAATCGTTCCGAGAGCCGTGTAAGCATTCATGCCGGGCTGCGCGCTGGAGTAGGCCGTTGCCTCTACGCGAATCACGCGGCTGAAGTCGGGCACTTCGGAAGAGAATTCGTAGTCGTTCAAGTCGGCGGGTTCGTTCGAGCCGTCAAGCGCGAAATAAGTTTTGCGTCCGCAAATTCCGTCGGCCATCATGCCGCAGCTGCTTTGAAAATCTTTCAGCGCGTCGATCGTATCTTCGTCCGCCACGCCGTCAGCCTCGCCGTCATAGAAGCCGTGCTCGCTCAATTTGTTTTGAAGATAAACAACGCCATCGCCTTCCATGCCGAGCTTGATAACGTCGCCAACGCCCGCATACTGAACGACATCTGTAACGGTGTTCACCGCGCTCAAAACTGTGTTGACGGTTTGATTGACAGTTTGAGGAGGTTCGGGGACGTAATCACCGGGCTGGTAAGTTGTAATGTCGATTTGGTTGTAAGCCGCAGCCCGCAAAATTTTATAAGTTTCCGCGCCGCACACGCCGTCCGCTTCCAGGCCGAGCGCGGATTGAAATTCTTTAATCGCGTCGACAGTCGCCGTGCCGTAAACTCCGTCGGCCGCCTCGTTCAAGAGACATTGCGCGATAA
>CAMJQS010000034.1 GCA_946408105.1 uncultured Selenomonadales bacterium
CCGACGCAGATTTTCGCGCGTGCCAAAAAGGTGCGGCTTGGGAAAAAATTTCCGACGAAAAAATTTATCCCGTCACTCAGCCCGCCGAAGTCGAAATGGAATTGGGAATGTTCGGCTACGACCCCGGCTGCCCGATTGATTATCTTGACGCGGGCTTGAAGAACGCGGCCAATATTTTTTCCGCGCCGACGAGCATTGACGTTATCGTTTACGCGACGCAAAATGAAATTCACGCTCAAGCGGTCGACGGCGGCTTCGCGATTAAAACGAGCGGCTCGAACGCGGCGGACGGAAAAATTAAATCGCAAACTGTTTACATGCTCAAGAACAGAAAATAATTTTTAAGAATCGGAGCGCGTACAAAACTTTTGAGGCCGTCATGGATGACGGCCTGCCCGCGTAATGAGCGTGACGCGAATTCAGCGGGCATGAACGGCTGCGGGTGGTCGCAACGTTTGAACAATGGTTGGTGTCCCGCCCTTTTCTTTTGTAACTTTTCTTTTGGGCGAGCAAAAGAAAAGTTTAATCAACACGCAAAGAAAAGTAGATCCTTTAACTCAAAAAATTTTTTCAGCCCGATTCTTGAGGAGGAATAATTTTGAACATCCACGAGTATCAAAGCAAAGCAATCCTGCGCGGCTACGGCGTGAACGTGCCCGACGGCGGCGCGGCGTTCAGCGTGGAAGAAGCCGTTAAGCAGGCGCAAACCCTCGGCGCGGACGTCACGGTCGTTAAAGCACAAATTCACGCGGGCGGTCGCGGCAAAGCCGGCGGCGTCAAACTCGCACACAATCTCGACGAGGTTCGCAAATACGCCGAAGAACTTTTGGGCAAAACGCTCGTCACTCATCAGACAGGCCCCGAAGGAAAAGTCGTTAAGCGTCTCTTGATTGAGGCCGGCTCGAACATCAAAAAAGAATATTATTTGAGCTTCGTCGTCGACAGAAAAACTGCGCGCGTCGTGATGATGGGCTCGGAGGAAGGCGGCGTCGAAATTGAAAAAGTTGCTGCCGAATCGCCCGAAAAAATTTTCAAAGAGTACATCGACCCGGCAATCGGTCTGGCTCCCTTCCAAGCAACGCGCATGGCTTACAAAATGAATTTCCCAAAAGAAACAATCCGCAAAGTCACAAAGCTCATGATTAATTTGCACCGCGCCTTCGTCAAGAAAGATTGCTCGCTTGCCGAAATTAATCCGCTCGTCGTCACGGCAGAGAATGACGTCATCGCCCTCGACGCAAAATTAAATTTCGACGACAGCGCGCTTTATCGTCATCCCGATATCGAATCGTTGCGCGACGAAAGCGAAGAAGACCCGAAGGAACTTCACGCCGCGAAACTCGGACTCAATTACGTTAATCTCGGCGGCGACGTGGCTTGCATGGTCAACGGCGCGGGCTTGGCAATGGCCACCGTCGACATCTTAAAACATTTCGGCGGAGAGCCCGCAAACTTTTTGGACGTCGGCGGCGACTCCACGCCCGAAAAAATTGCCGAAGCTTTTCAAATCATGCTTGAAGGCGGCCAGGCCAAAGGAATTTTCGTAAATATTTTCGGCGGCATTAACAAATGCGATTTGGTTGCTCAAGGAATCGTCGACGCGGCAAAAATTATTTCGCCCGACGGAAAATCAATTCCCGTGCCCGTCGTCGTTCGCCTCGAAGGCACCAACGTCGAACGCGGCCGACAAATTCTAAAAGACTCGCCGATTGCAAACGTCATCATGGCCGAGACAATGGAGGGCGGCGCGGAAGAAATCGTGCGCCTTGTCAAATCCGCCTGAAAAAATTTTTTGCAAAAAAAAAAATCCCTTACACAGCGTAGGGGATTTTTTTTATCTGACGAAGACCGGCGGCGTCGAAAAATCTTTTTGCGGCTCGCGCGGCGGCTCGAACAAAATTGCTCGCAAGTCCGTCGCCAAAACGTCGAACAACAAAATTTTTTGATACGGCTCCAAAAGTCGGCGGCGTTCGTAAAAGTCGCGGCGATTTAAATGTTTCGTGAGCTTCGTGACAATCGGCGCGGAAATTTTTTTCAGCAGAGCCCGCCCGCGCTCGTTGAACGCCAAAACTTTTGCGCAGGTCGTCGCGTCCGATTCGGTCACGTCGTCCGCCGTCAAGTTCAGCAAAAAATATAAAAGCAATCGTCGGATTCGGCTCGCGGTGTATCTTCGCCCGACCAAAATTTTTATCATCTCGGAAAAATTTTTTGCCGCCGCCGCCTCGAACAATCGGAACTCCAAACCTTCCGTCATGCCGTAAATTTTTTTCAGCTCGTCGACGCGCGAAGTTAAAAGTTTTGTCATGAGCGGGCGGAACAAAAATTTTTCGTCGGGGAAATTTTTTTCGGCGCGAAGAATTTTTAAAGTCTCGGAAGAAACTTGCGCGGAAATTTTTTCCCACGGCGGAAGATTTTCATGCAGTGCCGCCCGAATCGCCGACGCGCTCGAAAAATTTTCTCGCAACGTCAAATCGTCGTAAGCCGCCCCGACTCGTTCAATCAGCAGCGGCGAAATTTTTTTCGGCAAGGCGCGCAGATATTCCGTCGCCAAAATCGTGTTCGGTTGCCGCAAAATTTTTTCGTCCAGACCCGTGACTTCGGATAAAATTTTCGTTACGGCCGCCGCGTAAGAAATTCCTTCCGACATGAGCCGCCGAAGTTTTTCCGCGAAAAATTTTTCCTCGAACGATTTTGCCGCTTGTCGGATTTTCCCAACGTCCGAAATTTCCGCGCCGAATGCCAGCGTATCGACCACGCCCAAACTTTCAAGCAGACGAATCGCGCCGCGTGCAAAATCCTGCGCGCTTCTCACGGCCGCCGCGAACGGCAACTCCAAAACCAAATCGACGCCGCCCGAGACCGCAAGCCGTGCCCGCGTCCACTTGTCGAGGATTGTCGGCGCGCCTCGTTGCGTGAAACTTCCGCTCATCACCGCGACGATTTCTCCGTCGTAAATTTTTTTTATCCGCGCGATTTGATAGGCGTGTCCCGCGTGAAACGGATTGTACTCCGCGATTATCCCGACCGCCATTTACTCGAAGGAAGCTTGCAGGGCGTCGCCGCGTTTGGTCATCCACTCGAAAAATTTTTCTTTCGGAACGATGCCCGGCTCAAGCTTAAAGCCCGTAATATTTTTTTCGACAGGAAGCCACGACACAGAGCCCGTCGAAAAATCTGCGTCGACTTTCGCGGCGGGATTTTTTTTGAAAACCAACACGCCGTCTTCCACGCACCAAAAAACATTTCGGCCGCCGTTTTCAAATCTGTTGCCGCAAAAGCACGCCGTGAACGCCATGTCGCCAATCGTCTTGACGCTAGCGGGAATCGTCAAAAGCTCCAGGCGTTTGCAGTCGATGAAAGCGTTCGCGGAAATTTTTTCGACGCCCTCCTCAACGATAATTTTTTGAATGTCTAAAATTTTGTCGAGCCACGGCGGCTCCTCGCGGGAAAAATCTTTTATCACGCGCACGCCCCCGACCGTCAAAGTTTTGCCGTCGAACTTCCACCGCAATTTTTCTGCAGCGTGAGCAACTTTGACGGCTTCCAAACCGTAGCCCGCCCCGAACGAACTTGTCGACGAGCTCATCGATTGAGACGTCATCTTGACGGTATAAGGAAGAAGTTTTGCGTTGTTGCCCTGCGACAAAACTTCTTCAAAGCCGCGCCCTTCGGGATAATTAATTTCTTTGAGATAATGGCAGTCGGAGAAAACATTTTCGCCGATTTTGTCGACGCTCGCGGGAATTTTAATCCACTCCAATTTGTAACAAACGGAGAAGGCCTCGTCTTTAATTTTTTTCACGCTGTCGGGAATTTTTATTTTCGTTAAGTTTCTGCACCTGCGAAAAGCTCTTTCGCCGATTAAAATCACGCTGCCGGGAATTATCGCGCTCTTCAAATTTTCGCACCTGTAAAAAGCGTTGTCGCCGATTGAAGTCACGCCGTAATAAACGACAACTTTTTTTATGAAATAACAACTGTCCGCCCAAGGCGGCTCCGTTGTAAAATTTTCCATGTTGCCCGTGCCGCTGATTAAGAGCGTGCCGTTTTCGTCGAGCGTCCACGTTAAATTTTTTCCGCATGTGCCGCGCGTCATTCAGACCGCCTCCCAAAAATTTTTTCCAAAAATATTTTATCTTGCCCGCGAAAAAAAATCTATCAAAAATTTTTCCGCGCTCAATTTCATTTTAAATTCTTGCAACAAATTTTCAAATGGTGTATACTTCGCCGCGTAAAGTAAATTTCTGAAATTAATCTGTACGAGGTGAATGATTTGAACTTTTCCAAGGCAAAAAAATTTTTCGCGGCGGCCGTCCTCGGAGCGTTTGCGATTTCTCTTCCCGCGACGGTCGACGCCAGAATTCACGACCCGAAAGTTGAAACCAAATCCGTCGAAAGAAAACTTCCCACGTTGCGCGAGCGTGTCGCCGAAACGATGAACAAATTTAAACCTGCGCCGGAAGAAAAAACTTTCAACGCCTTCGATACTCAAGAAAATTTTTCCGTGCCCGCGACCGTTTCGTCTTCCGACACGTCGATAATCGGAACGCCAATCGCCACGCAACAACAGTGCGTTAAATATCTTCTGCGCAACAACCCGAATCCGAACTTGAAAGTTTCCGCCGAAGAAATTGTCGCTTACTACTACGAGGAGGGCGCGCGCGAAGGAATTCGTCCCGACGTTGCGTTCGCTCAAGCTCTCAAGGAGACGGGCTTTTTCCGCTACGGCGGCGACGTTATCCCCGAACAAAATAATTATTGCGGCTTGGGCACGACCGGCGGCGGCGTCAAAGGAGAATTTTTTGCAACGCCTCAACTCGGAGTTCGCGCTCACATTCAACACTTGCTGGCTTACTCTTCCACGCGACGCCCGACAATGCCCGTCGTCGACCCGCGCTACAGCATCGTCCGTCAAGCTTACGGCTCGCGGACTTTGGGCGACTGGAAAGACTTGAACGGCCGCTGGGCTGTCCCCGGAAGATTTTACGGCCAAGAAATTCTTTCCATGTTCAGAGATATTTTGATTCAGTAAAAAAATTTTTTGTCGGCAGTTATCAGCTGAAGCGGAGGTGTTCCTCGTGGCTGAAAAATTTTTAAATTGGGCGGTGCTCGGCGTCGGCGTCATTGCCAACGAGATGGCGCAAGCTCTTCGCAGGCAGCGGAAAAATTTTTACGGCGTCGCCAATCGCACACACGACAAAGCCGTTGCCTTCGCCGAAAAATATTCCGTCGAAAAAGTTTTCGATTCAATCGACGAAATTTTTTCCGACGAGAAAGTCGACGTGATTTATCTGACCACGCCGCACAACACGCACTATCCGTTCATGAAACGCGCGCTCGAAAACGGAAAACATTTGCTCGTTGAAAAATCCGTCACGCTCAACAGTCGCGAACTCGACGAAATGATTTCCCTTGCGGCTGAAAAAAATCTGGTGCTCGCCGAAGCTATGACCATTTGGCACATGCCGCTTTATAAAAATCTTTGGCGCAGGATTGAACGCGGCGACTTCGGCAAAGTTCAAATCGTCACGGCAAATTTCGGCTCGTTCAAAGAATACGACATGAGCAACCGATTTTTTAACATGAATCTGGCGGGCGGCGCGCTCCTCGATATCGGCGTTTACGCGCTGTCGATTGTGCGTTCGTTCATGGCGGAAAAGCCGACGGAAATTTTAAGTCAGTGGCAACCTTCGCCGACGGGCTCCGACGAAATGTCGACGATTCTTTTAAAAAATTCTTGCGGGCAAATGGCGACCGTCGCGCTGTCCATGCACTCCAAACAACCCAAACGCGCCGTCATCAGTTGCGAACGCGGCTACTTGGAAATCATGGAATATCCGCGGGCGGAGAAAGCTGTTTTCGTCGACGCGGCAAGCGGCAAGGTCGAAGAAATTTTTGCGGGCGAACGAGCCGACGCACTCTTTTACGAACTCGGCGATATGGAGCAGGCGATTAAAAGCGGCGACGCCTCGAACATGAAACTCAATTTTTCAAAAGACGTGATGGATATTATGACCGCGCTCAGAAAAAATTGGGGGCTGCAATATCCCGACGAGGTTTGGTGAATTGTCGGGTATCGCGACGACTTTTTTCTAAAACAAGGAGGAAAAAATGAAAACAGTAATTATCACCGGCGGTACAACCGGAATCGGTAAAGCGACTGCCATAAAGTTCGCTGAAAACGGTTATAACGTTGTTGTTACCAGTCGTGATTCAAGAAAAGAAACTGCTCTGAAGAATGAATTTAAGGCTAAAGGTTTGGAAGTAGATTTCAAAGTACTCGACGTCAGGAACGAAGAACAAGTCCGCGACGTAATAAAAGAAACGGTCGCCAAGTACGGCAAATTGGATGTCATGGTAAACAACTCAGGCATTTCATTGGGCAACGCTGTTTTGGCGGAGACAGAGTCTGATGATTTGAAACAAATGCTTGATACAAATGTCATGGGCGTTTATTACGGCATGAAGTATGCGATAAAAGAAATGCTCAAAACAAACGGCGGCTCGATTGTGAACTTGGCATCTATTGCGGGACTCAACGGCTTGTATGCGACTGCGCAGTATTGTGCTACAAAACATGCTGTGGTAGGTTTGACCAAAGGAGCCGCCATTGATTATGCTCGGCAAGGAATACGCATAAATGCAGTGGCACCGGGCGCAATCAAAACGGATATTCTTCAAAATGCTATCGACGCCGGAACTTACGACGTATCGGGCATTGAAGCGATTCATCCCATGAACAGACTCGGAAAAGTAGAAGACATAGCCAACGGAATATTCTTCCTTGCGTCCGAGGAAAACGAATTCATTACCGGAACTGTCTTAACTATCGATGGCGGATATAATGCCAGATAAAGGCAGTGTAGAGCAATTTGAAAATGGAACTGTCGCTTCCAACGCGCTTTAGTAAAATTTTTCCTTGAGGATTTGAAATATTTATGTCAGAAAATAAAATGCGGCGCGGTTTAAAGAATCGCCACTTGCAAATGATTGCACTGGGCACGGCGGTCGGCACGGGTCTTTTCTACGGCTCGACGGCGACAATCGCGCTGGCAGGTCCCGCTGTTTCCTTGAGCTATTTGGTCGGCGGGATAATTATTTTTTTTATCGTCCGAATGCTCGGCGAAATGAGCGTTGAAGAGCCCGTGAGCGGTTCGTTCAGCTATTACGCCTCGAAGTATTGGGGAAAATTTCCCGGCTTCCTGGCGGGCTGGAATTATTGGTTCCTCTATATCCTCGTGAGCATGGCGGAACTTTCTGCCGTCTCGATTTATCTCGGCTACTGGTTCCCCGACTTGCCCAAATGGATTGGCGTGCTCGCCTGCCTGATTATCATCACGGTGATTAATCTCGTCACGGTCAGAGCGTACGGCGAAATCGAATTTTGGATGGCGTTCATAAAAATTGCCGCGATTATCGGAATGATTCTTCTCGGCTCGTATTACATTGCTTCTGTGCCCGTTCCCTTCCCAGATAATTTTGCAAACCTTTGGCTTCACGGCGGATTTTTCCCGAACGGCGCGGAAGGTTTCCTCATGTCGCTTGCGCCCGTGCTGTTCAGTTTCGGCGGCATTGAATTAATCGGAATCACTGCGGGCGAAGCCGAAAATCCCGACAAGACCATTCCCCGCGCGATTAATCAAGTTATCTACCGCATTTTGATTTTTTACGTCGGCACGATGATTGTTTTGATGACGCTGTGGCCGTGGAACGAAGTCGGCAAAGAGGCAAGTCCTTTCGTGCAAATTTTTGAGGGCGCGGGCTTCGCCACTGCCGCGAACATTTTAAATTTCGTCGTGCTGACTGCGGCCGTGAGCGTTTACAACTCGGCGATTTATTCCAACTCGCGAATGCTTTTCGGCCTGGCGAAGAGCGGCAACGCTCCGAAATTTTTTGAAAAACTTTCGAGGCGCGGCGTTCCCGTCAACGGAATTTTGGTTTCGTCGGGGATAACGCTTTTGGCGGCGGTGATGAATTATCTTTTGCCCGACGAAGTTTTTATGTACATGATGTCAATCGTCACGGGCGCGGTCGTCATCAGCTGGGCTTTGATTGTCTTGACGCATTTAAAATTCCGTGAGCACTGCAAAGCGGCGGGCGTCGTCCCGAAATTTAAATCGCTGTTCTATCCGTTCGCCGATTATTTGTCGCTGGCGTTCCTCGCGGGCATTTTAATCATCATGGCTTTGATGGACGAGATGCGCCCCGCAGTCATCGTCATGCCCGTTTGGATTTTGGCGATTTGGATTTTCTATCGCACGAAAAAAAAATAGGTGTCAGGTTTCAGGGGTCAGGGCTCAGGGAAAAACCTGTAACCTGAAAGGAGATTTTTTATGAGCTACTTTTTAAAGCGGACGGAAAATAATCTTTGGCACGGAAAATTTTCGACGTTCCCTGAAGATTTAATCGTGCACGCGGTATCGACTCGGCTCGGCGGAGTGAGCAAGCCGCCCTTCGACAGCTTGAATCTTGCGCTTCACGTGGGCGACGACAGAGCCGCCGTCCTTGCCAACCGAAAAAAATTTGTTCAATCGCTCGGCTTCAAAATTTCTGACATCGTTACGCCCAACCAAGTTCACGGCGAAAAAATTTTCCGCGTCGATGAAAATTATCGCGGGTGCGGCTGTGAAAATTATGCCGACTCGATACCCGAAACCGACGCGCTGATAACCGACACGCCCGACTTGCCGCTTATGTTGTGCTTCGCGGACTGCGTGCCGATTTTTTTTGTCGACGAGGACAATTGCGCAATCGGTTTGGCGCACGGCGGCTGGAAAGGTACGCTGAAAAAAATCGCCGCGAAAACTTTGCTCAAAATGCAAAACGAATTCGGGACGCGTGCGGAAAATTGTTTAATCGGAATCGCGCCGTCAATCGGCTCGTGCTGTTATGAAATCGGCGGCGAGGTCGTCGACAAATGCAAAGCCGCCTTCCCGAAAAATTTTGACGAACTTTTGATTGAGCGCGACGGAAAAATTTTTCTCGACTTGTGGCGCGCGAACGTCCTGCAACTTTTGGAAGTCGGCGCGCTCGAAGAAAATATCGACGTGGCGGGCGAGTGCACTTGCTGCGAAAATTCTTGGTACTTCTCTTATCGCGCGGCGCAAAAAAAATCTTTCGACCGCACGGGACGAATCGCCGCGCTCATCGCGCTGAAGTCGGCTTGACAATCTTCGCGGCAAGTGTATCATTTATGCAAGAAAGTTTTTGGGAGGTATGACGCATGATTATCGGCGTATCGAAAGAAATTAAGAACAACGAAAACCGCGTAGGCTTGACGCCCGCAGGAGCCGACGCGCTCGTTAAAGCCGGCCACAAAGTTTTCGTCGAACAGAGCGCGGGCATCGGCAGCGGCTTCGCGGACGAAGATTACTCGGCGGTCGGTGCGCAAATCGTCGCGGACAAGAAAAAAATTTTTGACGACGCAGAAATGATTATAAAAGTCAAAGAGCCGCTCGAACCCGAATACGAACTTTTCCACGCGGGACAAATTCTTTTCACGTATCTGCACCTCGCGCCCGAACCCGCGCTGACGAAAGCTCTGCTCGACAAAAAAGTTACGGGCATCGCCTATGAGACAGTCGTCGGCCGTGACGGAAGAAGTTTGCCTTTGCTTGCCCCGATGAGTGAAATTGCCGGGCGCATGTCGATTCAACTCGGCGCACAGTTCCTCGAAAGTCAATACGGCGGACGCGGCGTCCTGCTCGGCGGTGTGAGCGGCGTGGAGTCGGGGCAAGTCGTCATTATCGGCGGCGGCGTCGTCGGAACCAACGCGGCCAAAATCGCTCTCGGAATGCGCGCGCGTGTCACGATTATCGACCTGTCGATTGAACGCCTGCGCTATCTTGAGGACATCTTCGGCGGCAAAGTTTGCACCGTCATGAGCAACGCTTACAATATCGCGCAGTGGGTTAAGCAGGCCGATTTGCTCGTCGGCGCGGTGCTCGTTCCCGGCGCGAAGACTCCTCAACTCGTCACGGAAGAAATGGTTAAGACCATGAAGAAAGGCTCCGTCATCGTCGACGTGGCGATTGACCAGGGCGGCTCGATTCAAACTTGCGACCACGTGACAACGCACAGCGACCCGACGTTTGTAAAGCATGGAGTGATTCATTATTCCGTTGCGAACATTCCAGGCGCGGTCTCCAGAACGTCCACGCTCGCCTTGACGAACGCAACGTTGCCTTACGCTTTGAAAATCGCGGGCAAAGGCTGGAAGGCCGCCTGCAAAGAAGACGACGGCCTTGCCAAAGGTCTCAACACGATTGACGGCAACCTCACCAACAAAAACGTCGCGGAGGCTCTCGGCCGCGCGTTCGTCGATTACGAAAAATTTCTTGCGTAATTAACGGGGCGACACTTCCCCGATAAAATCTTCGGTAGTCCAAAAAAAATCAGCAGTTCCGATTTTGGAGCTGCGATTTTTTTGCGATTATTTTTTTCGGAAGACGGAGCGCATTTCGTCCGATTGAAAAACTTCTTGCGCCTTGCCGATTTTTAAAATTTTTTTGTTGAGCAAAATAACTTTGTCGGCGAAGCGTTCAATCATTTCCAAATCGTGCGAGATTAAAAGTATCGCCATGTCCTCCACGGTTTTTAATTCGGCGACGAGTTCATAAAAAATTCTCATGCCGATTTTGTCGACGCCGCTTATCGGTTCGTCCAGAAGCAAAAGGTCGGGCAGCGGGTCGAGTGCCAACGCCAACAAAATTCTTTGAAGTTCACCGCCCGAAAGCGCGCCCAATCTTCTGTCGATTAAATATTCTGCCTTCACGCGCCGAAGATTTTTTACGACTCGTTCGCGAATAAATTTTGAACTGCACAGCCAAACGGGTCGCCGCGTCAGACACGCCATGAACAAATCCAAAACGGTCGTCGGGCTCGTCGCGTCGAATTTCAAAGTTTGCGGCACGTAACCGATAATCGGGCGGAGGTGTTCGCCCTTCGCGTCAAAATAATTCAGCTTGCCCGCGTGATTCACTTCGCCGAGGATTGACTTGAGGAGCGTGGACTTGCCCGCGCCGTTCGGCCCGATTAGCGCAGTCAGTTCGCCGCAATGAATCGTAAAGTTCACGTCTTCAAAAATTTTCAGTTCGCCGACTGTGACGGAAAAATTTTCTATCTGCGTCGTGCAAAGTTTTGATTGATTGTGTTTCATATCATCTGCTCGTTTCGTAAAAATTTTTTATTCCGTTCGCCCGAAAAAATCTCGGAGCTTGTCGCCCAAAAGATTGAACGTCGCCACGGTTATGAAAATTGCTGTGCCCGGCGCGAAGATGACCCAAGGCGCGGTTTGCAACATGGAACGGCCGTTGTTCATCATCGCGCCCCATTCGGCCGTCGGCGGCTGCGCGCCCAAGCCCAAAAAAGATAAGCCCGCCAATTCCATTATGATTGTGCCGACGTCGAGAGCCGCCGTCACCAACAAAGTTCCCGCGATATTCGGCAAGACATGCACGAATAAAATTTTTGTCGAACTTGAGCCGGCCATCTTCGCCGCGTCAAAGTAGGGCATGGAACGAATCGACAAGACAAGCCCGCGAGAAATTCTTGCGTACTTCGGCCAACCGATTATCGCCAAAGCCGCCGCCGCATTTAAGAGGCCGCCGCCGAGTGCGCCCGCCGCCGCGATTGCGAAAACCATTTGCGGGAAGGCCAAAAAAATATCCGACAGCCGCATTAAAAATCCGTCGAGCTTGCCGCCGTGAAAGCCGCAAAGTGCGCCGATTAAACTGCCGACGATTGAAATTGTCGCGAGCAAAAGAAGTGACGCGCATAAAGTTGTTTGCGAGCCGACAATGACGCGCGACAAAACATCTCGTCCGTAACGGTCTGTGCCCAAAAGATTTTGCGCGTTCGGCGGAGTGAGCGCGTCAGATAAATTTTGCGCGTAAGGATCGAACGGCGTCAAAAAATTTGCGAAGACCGCCACGAAAATTAAAATCCCCGCCGCCGCGAAGTATGGAATTAATTTTTTCATGACGAATCACCGTAACGGACGCGCGGGTCGAGCCAATGATAAAGCAAGTCCGCCGCAAGATTTATCGCCACGTAAATTATCGCCATCCACACGACGTAAGCTTGAATCAGCGGATAATCGCGCATCAAAATTGCGTCGACTGCCATCTTGCCGACGCCGTCCCACATGAAAATCGTTTCGACAATCGCCGTGCCGCCCAAGAGCGAACCAATCGACAGCGCAAGCAACGTGATAATCGTGACGAGCGTCGAGCGCAGGACGCTTTTAATTAAAATTGTAATTTCGTCGACGCCGCGGCTCCTTGCGCCCGTGACATACGGCTTGTCGAGTTCCTCCAAGACGACCGCGCGGATTTGTCGAGTGTACTTCGCGCCCATTGCGATTGTCAACGTGAGCGCGGGCAAGACGACGCTTTGACCGATTATCGGCAGAAGATTTAATTTCAGCGCGAGGAAGTAAATCAACAACAGCCCGCAAAAAAAATTCGGCATGGAATTTCCGACGAAGCTCAAGCCGCGAATAAAAAAATCGAGCGGGCGATTTCGATTGACGGCCGCCAAAATTCCGAGCGGCGTCGCGATAAAAATCGTCAGCAAAATCGACACGAGCATTAACTCAATCGTCGCGGGCAACTTGTCGACAAAAGTTTCAAAGACGAGCTTGCCGCTGATAAAAGATTTTCCCGCTTCGCCCGTCAAAATTCCGCCGAGCCAATTTGCATACTGAACGATAAACGGTTGGTCGAGTCCGAGCTGAGCGCGTTTGGCGGATTTGACTTCTTCGGAGACGCTGCCCGCTTGTTCAAAAATTTTATCGACGGCATCGTCGCCCGCGAATTGCATCATGCCGAACGTCAGAAAAGTTATCCCGAACAAAATCGGCACGAGTTGGACGAGGCGCGCCAAAAAATATTTTTTCATGGAGCAGATTTTAAATCGGACGCAAAAAAATTTTAAGCCCCTCACAGGGATTTTTTTATTTAGAAATTTTGACGGGCAAAAAGTTTTTTTATCCGACGTTGGCAGGAAAAATTTTTTCGGGCGCGAAGTTTTGAGAAAATCTTTCCACAGCTTGAAAGGAGCATGTTAAATGATTGGAGTAAGAAATGTTGTTGCGATAGTTTGCGGCGGCGGCCCCGCGCCCGGCATTAACGCGGTTATCAACGCCGTAACCAACACCGCGAATCGTCACGGCTGGGACGTCCTCGGCATGTACGACGGCTTCTCGCACCTCGGCCGCGGAGAAAAAAGTTACATTCGCCTCGACGCGGCGGCTGTCAATCGCATTCACTTGACGGGCGGCTGCATTCTGCGCATGTCGCGCTTCAACCCGACGAAAAAAGAATCCGACTTGCGCACGGTCGTCGACACGCTTACTGAACTTGGCGTCGGCTACCTCGTGACAATCGGCGGCGACGATACCGCGTTCAGCTCGTCGGCCGTGAGCGAATATGCACGCAAACTCGGCAGGACGATTAACGTCGTGCACGTCCCCAAGACAATCGACAACGACTTGCCCTTGCCCGAAGGCATTCCGACTTTCGGCTTTGAGACCGCCCGCGCAT